>DASZWW010000443.1:0-10252 GCA_035546175.1 Polyangia bacterium | reverse complement strand
CGCGACGGCCGGGGCGCTGCGCGAGGCGGGCGCGAGGCTGCGCAAGGGCAAGCCCGAGCGCGCCCTGGCGGCGCTGCGCGCCCTCGGCCGCGCCCCCGACGCGACGCCGGACGACGGCTACGCCTGGGCCACGCTCGAGCTCGCCGCGGGCCGCCGCGACGAGGCGTTCACGATCTTCGGTCAGCTCGCCGAGCGCGGCTTCGATCTCGCGGCCGCGCTGCGCCGCGATCGCGGGCTCGACGCCGAGGCCCGCTACCAGATCGGCTTCCACTTCGCCGAGCGGCGCCACCCCGTGGGCGAGGAGATCCTCTCGGCCGTCGCCGAGGCGGCGGGGCGCACGAAGGTCGGGCAGATGGCGCGCGCGAAGCTGAAGTCCGCCGGCTACGCGACGGCCGAGTAGGGAGGCCCACCCCGCGACCTCGCCGCCTCTGCGTCCCCCCTCGCCCCCGCGGTTTCGTGCGATAGTTCGCCGAGCATGCTCGCCGACAACCAGACGCTGACCGTCCTCGGCTGCGGCACGATGGGCGAGGCCATCGTGCGCGGGCTCCTCCACTCGAAGCGCCTGAAGGCGGCGCAGGTGTTCGCGACCGACCGCCGCCCCGAGGTCGTCAAGGCGCTCCGGGAGAGGCACGGCATCCGCGCGGGCAGCGACAACGCCGAGGCCTGCAAGGTCGCGGACGTCGTCGTCGTGTGCGTCAAGCCGCACGAGGTGGGCGCCGCGGTCGGGACGCCGGAGATGCGCAAGCTCCTCGCCGGCAAGCTGGTCATCAGCATCGCCGCGGGCGTGCGCCTCGAGCAGCTCGCCAAGTGGCTGCCGGAGAGCCAGGTCATCCGCGCCATGCCCAACACGCCCTGCCTCATCGGCGAGGGCATGACCGTCATCGCGCGCGGCGCGGGCGTCACCGACGAGAACGCCAGGCGCGCGGTCGAAATCTTCAGCTGCGTGGGCCGCTGCCTCGAGACGGAGGACAAGCTCATGGACGCCGTCACGAGCCTCAACGGCAGCGGGCCGGCCTTCGCCTACATCATCCTCGAGGCGCTCGCCGACGGCGGCGTGCGCATGGGCCTGCGCCGCGACACGGCCATCCAGATCGCGGCGCAGATGTTCCAGGGCGCCGCCCGCATGGTGCTCGAGACGGGCATGCACCCGGCGGCGCTCAAGGATCAGGTCACGACGCCCGCGGGCAGCACGATCGCCGGCCTGCTCACCATGGAGGACGGCCGCATCCGCTCGGTCATCGCGCGCGCCGTCGAGGAGGCGGCCGGCGTCGCCGCGAAGCTCGGACAGAGCTGATCGGTGTTCGACCCGCGCGTCCTCCTCTCGGCCGAGGGCCTCGCGAGCCTCGTGAGCCTGGCCGTGATGGAGATCGTCCTCGGGATCGACAACATCATCTTCGTCGCCATCCTCTCGCAGAAGGTCGCGGCGCCCAAGCGCAAGCGCGTGCGCCGCCTCGGCATCAGCCTCGCGCTCGTGCTGCGCGTCGGCCTGCTGCTCACGCTGTCGTGGATCATGGGCCTCACGAGGCCCCTCTTCCACGTGGCGGGCAACGCCTTCTCGGGGCGCGACCTCGTGCTGCTCGTGGGGGGCCTCTTCCTCATGGCGAAGGCGACGCACGAGCTGCACGAGCGGATGGAGGAGGCCACGGGCGGCGACGAGAAGGCCGCCGCCGCCGCCGAGGGCAGCGCCGGCTTCCTGTCGACGCTCGTGCAGATCCTCCTGCTCGACATCGTCTTCTCGCTCGACTCGGTCATCACCGCCGTGGGCATGGCCCGCGCCGTCGTCATCATGATCGCCGCCATGGTCATCGCCGTGGGCGTCATGTTGATCTTCGCCGACGCCATCAGCGAGTTCATCGGCCGCCACCCGACCATGAAGGTGCTGGCGCTCTCCTTCCTGCTGCTCATCGGGTTCCTGCTCGTCGCCGACGCCTTCGGGAGGCACATCGACCGGGGCTACGTCTACTTCGCCATGGGCTTCGCGCTCGCCGTCGAGCTCTACAACATGCGCGCGCGCAGAAGGATCCGCGCGCGCCAAAAGGGAAAGACATGACCCCACGCCCGTTCGCCCGTCCCCTCGCGGCCGCCGTCCTCGTCGCCGTCGCCGTCGCGCTCGCCGCGCCGTTCGCCCGCGCCGCCTCGAGCGAGCCCGCCGCCGCGAGCACGAGCGGCGGCTTCGCGCCCGCGGCCGACGCGGCCGCGGCCTTCGGCGTCACGGGCCAGCTCGCGCTCAGCCTCGGCGCGACGGGCGGCGGATACCTCTCCGTCCTGAAGCACGGTGACTGGAGCCTCCAGCTCGCGCCGTCGGCCGACTACTTCTTCTTCCCGCACGTCTCGGTGGGCGGCCTCGTCGCCTACGGGCACGACAGCGGCGCGGGCGGCGTCAGGACCAGCGGCGTCGGCAGCGATACGTTCAGCATCGGCGCGCGCGCCGGGTACGCCTTCGCGTTCGACGACCGCTTCGGCGTCTGGCCGCTCGTCGGGCTGAGGCTCGACTACCTGGCGGAGAACCACGGCTCGCAGACCGACACGTTCCTGCCGATCTACGCGCCGGCCCTGTTCCACCCCGCGCCCCACTTCTTCGTGGGCGCCGGCCCGAGGGTCGACGTGCACCTGTCGGGTCACGAGAGCACCCTCTGGGGCATCGACACGGTCCTCGGCGGCTGGTTCTGACGAAAGGAGCTCCCATGGGCAACGACCTCACCACCGCGCCCCCGTACATCTCGGCGGACATGATCTCGACGACGTTCGAGATCCCGGGCTGCACGATCCAGCGCAGCCTGGGCCTCGTCCGCGGCATCACCGTCCGCTCGCGCTCGATCGTCGGCAACTTCGTGGCGAGCCTCCAGATCCTCGTCGGCGGCAACATCACCGTCTACACGGAGCTGTGCGAGCACGCGCGCCGCGACGCCCTCGACATCTGCCTCCGTCATGCCGCCGCGCTGGGCGCGAACGCCGTCGTCGGCGTGCGCTACGACGCCAACGAGATCGCCGCCGGCGTCACCGAGGTGCTCGCCTACGGCACCGCCGTCGCCGTCACGCGCACGGCCTGACCCCGGCGCGCCCGCCTCACGCGCGGCGCGCGCTGTAGGCCACGAAGAACGCCGACGTATCGATCAAGCACATGCCGAGGAAGAGCGCCGGGAACCCCAGGTAGGCCACGACGACGCCGCCGATGAGCGCGGCGCCGCCCGCGACGAGGTGCGACCCGCCCGCCCAGACCGACCAGTGCTTGGCCGAGGAGTGCTCGATGTCGTCCGTGAAGAGCGAGTCCCACGCCGGCTCGATGAGGCCCGTGGCGAGCCCGGCCACGACCTGCACGGCGAAGAGCTCCCACTTGTTGTCGACGAAGATGTACGAGCCGTCGCAGCAGGCCGAGACGAGGAAGCCGATCATGAGGCACGTCCGGACGTGCAGCTGGAACCACGGCCGCGTGCCCACGAAGGTGATGAC
The DNA here is from genome assembly GCA_035546175.1 of Polyangia bacterium. GTDB lineage: Bacteria > Myxococcota_A > Polyangia > Fen-1088 > Fen-1088 > DASZFV01. The sequence continues at coordinate 6,802 of DASZWW010000443.1, read as the reverse complement.
GACGCCGGTCGCCATCGAGAACACGGCGAAGGCGATGCCGGCGTCGAGAATGCTGCCGCCCACCTTCTCCGTGAAGGCGGAGTACATCGGCACGAGCATCGACTCCGCGAAGGTCGTGAGGAAGCTGATCTTCAGGAGCAGCCGTGCCTCTCGGGAGACGAAGGTCAGCATCGAGACAGAGCCACGGGGGCTTTGAAACTATACGCGATGCCGACTCGGCCGCGCCGCGCCAAATTGGCGACGGGCGTCACCGTCCCGGAGACGGGCGCCGCCGTACAAAGTGTTAGAGTCACGCCGGCGGGGCGAGGCACTCACGATGCGGATCGGCAACGTCCTGGTTCGGCGCGCGCACGTGGACGACCTGCCGCGCCTCGGCGACCTCCTGCGCGCCTGCGTCGCGCACATGCGGGCGGGCGGCATCGACCAGTGGGACGAGCTCTACCCGACCGAGGAGACGCTGCGCGCCGACGTCGGGGCCGGGACGCTCTACGTCGCGGCCGCGCCCGGCCGCCCCGTCGCGGGCGCCTTCGTCGTCGACCAGCGGGAGGAGCCCGAGTACGCCGGCGTCGCCTGGCGCCTCGTCGGCAAGCCGGCGCGGTTCGTGCACCGCCTCATGGTCCACCCGGACTGCCAGCGGCGCGGCCTCGCGCGCCACCTCATGGGGTTCGCCGAGATCGCGGCGCGCCGCGCCGGGGGCGCCGCCATCCGCCTCGACGCCTTCACGGGCAACGCGCCGTCGCTCGGCCTCTACCGCGGGCTCGGCTACGAGGACGTCGGCGCGGTGCGCTTCCGCAAGGGCCTGTTCCGCTGCTTCGAGAAGGAGCTGGGGCCGGCGAGGCGACCATGACGCGCGCCGAGCTCCTCCGCCTCATGCGCGCCGAGCGGCACGCGACCGTCGCCTCGGTGTCGGCCGCGGGCGCCGCGCAGGCGGCCGTCGTGGGCGTGGTCGTGAGCGACGACCTCGAGATCTTCTTCGACACGCTCGACACGACCCGCAAGGCCGTGAACCTGCGGGCGCGCCCGCGCGCCGCCGTCGTGCTCGGCAGCGTCGCCCCCGACGCGCGGGTCACCGTGCAGGTCGAGGGCGCCGCCGACGAGCCGCGCGGCACCGACCTCGAGCGCCTCAAGGAGCTCTACCTCGAGCGCTTCCTCGACGGCCCGACGCGCCAGGCCTGGAAGGGCCTCGTCTACGTGCGCATCCGCCCGACCTGGCTCCGCATGAGCGACTACTCCGCCGACCCGCCCCGCATCGTCGAGCTCGACGCCACGGCCCTCGAGGCGCTGAAGTAGCGCCCCGCGCGCCGGTCCCGGCTCGTCGTCGAGCGTTGGACGTGGCGGTCAGCCCGCCGCGAGGCGGTGGGCGAGGCCGGAGCAGCGGAGGGCGACGTCGGCGTTGCGCACGGCGATGCCGAGGGCCTTGCGCGAGCCCACGAGGACGACGAGGCGCTTGCCGCGCGTGACGGCCGTGTAGAGGAGGTTGCGCTGCAGCATCACGAAGTGCTGCGTGTGCACGGGGACGACGACGGCGGCGTACTCGGAGCCCTGCGACTTGTGCACGGTGGCGGCGTAGGCGAGCGCGAGCTCGTCGAGCTCGTCGGAGTCGTACTCGACCTCGCGGCCGCCGTCGCGGTCCTCGTAGAGGACGGTCACGAGGCCGGCGCCGTCCTGCGACTCGGCGCGGACGACGACGCCTATGTCGCCGTTCCAGACCTCCTTGTCGTAGTCGTTGCGCACCTGCATGACCTTGTCGCCGACGCGGTACTGGCGCGCGCCGCGCTGGATGCCGGGCGCGCCCGCCGTGAGCGCGTCCTGGAGGAGCTGGTTCAGGTTGCCGGCGCCGAGCTCGCCCCGGTGCATGGGCGCGAGCACCTGGATGTCGTGCGGCGACAAGGAGTAGCGGCGCGGCAGGCGCGTCGTCACGAGGTCGCGGACGAGCGCGGCCGCCTTCACCGGATCGTCCTCCTCGAGGAAGAAGAAGTCGCGCCTGTCGTCTCCCGGACCGGCGCCCGCGGCGGGCGGCGCGCCGAGCTCGGGCAGCTCGCCGTCATGGATGCGGTGGGCGTTCGTGACGATGAGGCTCGTCGCCGCCTGCCGGAAGATCTCCGTGAGGCGCACCGTCGGCACGGCGCCCGAGTCGATGACGTCGCGAAGGATGCGCCCCGGGCCCACCGACGGGAGCTGGTCGACGTCGCCCACGAGCACGAGGCGCGTCGCGGGCGCGAGCGCCGCGAGCAGGTCGGCCGCGAGGCGCACGTCGAGCATCGAGGCCTCGTCGACGACGAGCAGGTCGCACTCGAGGGGCCGCGTCGCGTTCCGCGAGAACGCGCCCTCGGCGGGGCGCCACTCGAGCAGGCGGTGGAGCGTCGAGGCGGGGACGCCCGCCTGGTCGGCGAGGCGCTTGGCGGCGCGGCCCGTCGGCGCGGCGAGGGCGATGCGCAGGCCCTTCTTCGCCAGGATGGAGACGATGCCGCGGACGATCGTCGTCTTGCCCACGCCGGGGCCGCCCGTCACGACGGCGACCTTGCCCGAGAGCGCGAGCGTGACGGCCTCGGCTTGCTGGCGCGCGAGCGTGATGCCCGCCTGCTGCTCGTACCAGGCGAGCGCCTTCGGCACGTCTATGGCGATCGAGGCGGCGTGCCCCTCGAGCAGCTTGCGCAGGCCGGCCGCGACGGCGCGCTCGGCGGCGAAGAGATCGGCGTCGTAGACGGCGGCGCCCGCGTCGAGCGCCCCGGCGTTGACCTCGGCGTCGAGCACGACGTCGCCGGCGCGCGCCAGCCGATCGACGGCGGCGTCGGCGAGCGCCTCGGCGACCTCGAGGAGCGCCGCCGCCTGCCGCACGAGGCGCTCGCGCGGCACGAAGACGTCGCCGCTCGTCGCCGCGTCCTCGATGACGTGGCGGACGCCGGCCTCGACGCGCACGTCGGACTCCTTCCCGATGCCCAGCGCCGCCGCGAGCTTGTCGGCCGACAGGAACCCGATGCCCCACACGTCGAAGGCGAGCCGGTAGGGGTTCTCGCGGACGCGGGCGATGGCCGCGCCGCCGTAGCGCTTGTAGATGCGCGCCGCGAAGGCCGGCGAGACGCCGTACCCCTGCAGGAAGACCATGACCTTGCGCACCTCGCGCTGCGCGCTCCAGGCCTCGCGGATCGACCGCGCGCGCGCCGGGCCGATGCCCGGCACCTCGCTGATGCGCCCCGGATCGCTGTCGAGGACCTCGAGCGTCTCGATGCCGAAGCGCTCGACGATGCGGCCGGCGAACTCCGGGCCGATGCCCTTGATGAGCCCCGAGCCGAGGTAGCGCCGGATGCCGTCGAGCGTCTGCGGCGCGACCTCGGTGTAGCGCGCGACACGGAACTGCTCGCCGAAGCGCTCCGTGGTCTCGTAGCGGCCGTGCACGCGCAGCGCCGCGCCGGCCGGCACGCCGAGCAGGCTGCCCACGATGGTCACGACGTCGCTGCGCTTCGCGACCTTGAGGCGCGCCACCGTGAACGCGCCGTCGCCGCCCGAGAAGACGATGCGATCGATCGTCCCCTCGAGCGTCTCCTCGGGGCCGTCCTTGCCCTGACCGGATTTGGCGCGCTCGAAGAGATCCACGGCTTCCATTCACCGGCGCTCTGCCGGCGATCGCCAGGCTACCGCGTGCTAACGTGCGGGGTCCATGGCGGTGTCGCCTCCCCCCCTCCCCGGCTCCCCGGGCCCGGACCGCGTCGAGGTCACGAACCCCTCCGACGGCGGCTTCTTCCACTGGCTGTTCAAGTTCTATGCGTTCGCGCTGCTGGGCGCGGTCGGCCTCGGGCTCCTCGGGCTCGTGGGCGTCTACGTCTACTTCGCCTCGACGCTGCCCACGCTGCCGGACCTGGCGACCTATCACGACACGGCGGCCTTGACGACGATGATCCGCGCCTGGGACGGCACGCCGCTGGCCGAGCTGGCCGCCGAGCGGCGCGAGATCCTGCCCCTCGAGAAGATCCCCTCCCCGCTCGTCGACGCCTTCCTCGCCGCGGAGGACCGGCGCTTCTACGAGCACGGCGGGCTCGACCTGCGCGGCATCGCGCGCGCGCTGGGGGCGAACCTGCGCGCCGGAGAGGTCGCGCAGGGCGGCTCGACGATCACCCAGCAGGTCGCGAAGTCGTTCCTCGGGCCCGAGCGGACGATCCAGCGCAAGATCCGGGAGGCCATCCTCGCGCGCCGCATCGAGGCCCGGTTCACGAAGAGCGACATCCTCACGCTGTACCTCAACCAGATCTTCCTCGGGCACGGCGCGTACGGCGTGGGCGCCGCCGCGCGCCGCTACTTCGACAAGCCCGTCGCCGAGCTCGACCTCGGCGAGATGGCGGTCCTCGCGGGGCTCGCGCGCGCGCCCTCACGCTTCTCGCCGCTCACGAGCGTCGAGGCGGCGCGCGCCCGCCGCGATCAGGTGCTGGCGGCCATGGTCGCGGCGGGCAAGATCGGCGACGACGAGGCCAACAAGTGGCGCGCGCGCCCCGTGACCGTGCGCCAGCGGCCCGACTACTTCAACACGATCTCGCCCTACTTCACGGAGCACGTCCGCCGCGACGTCATCAAGCGCTACGGCGAGAAGAAGCTGCTCGAGGGCGGCCTGCAGCTCGAGACGACGCTCGTGCCGTGGATCGATCTCGCGGCGCAGGAGAACGTCGACTTCTCGGCGCGCAAGCTCGACAAGCGCCAGGGTTGGCGCGGCCCCGTCGCCCACCTCGTGGGCGCGGCCGCCGCCGAATTCCGGCGCCGCGTCGCCGCCCGCTACGGCGCCGAGCCGCCCGCCGAGGGCCGCCTCTACCTCGGCCTCGTCGAGGGCGTGACGGCGACGGGCGACGCCAAGGTGCGCGTGGGCGCGGGCGTCTACACGCTGCCCTCGGCGAACTTCCTGTGGGCGTGGCCGTGGAGCGCCGCCGACTTCACCAACGGGCGCCAGCTCGAGACGACGGTCGGCGTGCTCCGCCCGGGCGACGTCGTGTGGGTGGCGAACGCGCACCGCTCGAAGCTGCGCCGCTTCTCCGACTGGACCTACGACGCCAAGAGCGAGGTCGCCTGGCTGCCGGCCTACGACGAGAAGGCCAGGGCGGCGGGGAAGCCGCCGCGGGCGGCGCCCAGGAAGCCCGTCGAGCTGACGCTCGAGCAGACGCCGCACGTGCAGGGCGCGATCTTCAGCTACGACCACGGCTCGGGCTACGTCGTCGCCATGGTGGGCGGTGACGACCACGACCGCTCGGAGTGGGATCGCATCACCCAGGCCTGCCGGCAGCCCGGGTCGTCCTACAAGCCCATCTACTACTCGCTCGCGCTCGACCAGGGCTACGGCTTCGCGTCGTTGCTCAACGACGTCCCGCGCGCGGAGGTCGATCCCGTCACGGGCGAGGTGTGGATGCCCACCAACCTCAACAACACCGTCGAGTATCAAGTCACGCTCGAGTACGCCCTCATCTGGTCGAAGAACGTCCCGTCGGTGCAGCTCTGCAAGCTCGTGGGCATCCCCGAGGTCGAGGCCTGGGCGCGGCGGCTCGGCTTCACCTCCGAGATCAAGAAGGACCAGGGGCTCGCCCTCGGCGCGTCGTGCACGCACACCGACGAGCTGACGCGCGCCTTCTCGGCCTTCGCGCGCAACGGCGTGCTCGTCGATCCCGTCTACATCCGGCGCGTGCGCGATCGCGACGGCGTCGTCGTCGAGGACAACTCTTCGGTCGGCGATCCGTTCGGCGCGCCGTCGGAGCGCCTCGACCGGCTCGTCGCGACGGCCGACGTGCGGCCCACGCCCGCGATCCCGCCGCGCACGGCGTGGCTCACGTCGAACCTCCTCCGCCACGTCGTGACGCGGGGCCACGCGCCCGCGATCCGCGCCACGGGCCTGTACGCCGCCGGCAAGACGGGCACCTCGAGCCGCACGATGGACACCTGGTTCGTCGGCTACACGTCGCGCTGGATGACGACGACCTGGCTCGGCGACGACAAGTACGTGCGGCCGCTCGGCATGAAGGACGCGGCCTACATGCTCACGGTGCCGATGTTCGCGCGCTACATGACCGAGGTGACGGCGGGCCAGCCGCTGCAGGAGATCCCCTGGGAGCGCCCGCCCGGCGTCAAGAAGGACGACACGGGCGGCAAGCTGCGCACGACCATGGAAGAGATCGAGGCCGAGACCGAGGAGATGAAGAAGAACGGCGGCAAGCTGCCGCCCGGGTGGAAGCCTCCGCCGCCCAAGCCCCCCGGGCCCTCCACGCCGAGCCTCAACCCGGCAAGGCCGTCGCCGCGACCTGCAGCAGCCGCACCGTCTCCTCTTCCGTCGCGGTGAGGCGCAGCACCACGGAGCTCCCTTCGCGCGTCGAGGTCAGGCGCGCCACGAGCGGGGAGAGGCCGCCCAGCACGACGTAGGGGTTCGAGCGCAGCTTGCTCTTGAGCGTGGGCCAGGTCGCCTCCCAGCGCTGGGCCTCCACCTCGCCCGGGAACGTCGCCGTGATCTCGAGGAAGGGCTCGGGCGCGACGCCGAGGACGACGGCGATCGCGCGCGGCAGCTCGAGCTCGACGCCGAGGACGACCAGGGGGGCGTTCCCGCGCCGCTGGAACAGATCGACGGCTGACGCCATCGCCACGGCGTTCGGCGGCAGGAGGCCGTTCTCGGCGTCGATGCGCCGGAGCAGCGTCGTCCAGCTCGGCGGCGGCGCGCCGCCGTCGGGGCCGGCCGCGCCCGCGTCCAGGCCGCCGTCGGGAGCCGCGGGCGGCGGGCGCGGCGGCGCGAGCAGGAGCGCGCGGTACGCGGGCGGCGTGACGACCACGAGCCCAGGCGCCG
>DASZWW010000442.1:0-3003 GCA_035546175.1 Polyangia bacterium | reverse complement strand
GAGGCGCGCGGGCGGGTGGGCGTCGAGGATCTCGCGGCTCGAGGCGGCGAGTGCGGCGAGCTCGGCGTCCGCGTCGCGGCCCTCGGCGGCGAGCCGGCGGCGCACGTCGGCGGCCGCGGCGGCGTCGAGCTCGCCGAGCGCGAGCCGCTCGACCAGCCAATCGGGAGTCCTGTCCTCGCGAGTCGTCATGTCAAACCTCATCCAGGTGTTGCAGCTCTTGCACGCGCCCGCGCAGCGTCCGCAGCCGCTTGCGCACGCCGGACACGGACAGCCCCGCCTCGCGCGCGACCTCCTCGAGCGTGAGGCCGTCGACGAGGTGCATGGTGGCGATCGTGCGCGTCGACGCCGCGAGCGGATCCTCGGGGCGGAAGATGCGCCCGAGCAGGCTGCGGGCGACGCTGCGCGACTCGGCCGTGCCCGCGACGCCGTCGTCGGCCGCGGCGATGCGCTGCAGGAGCTCGTCGTCGCGGTCCTCGGGGTGCCGCCGCGCCGTGCGCAGCTTGTTGAGGCACACGTTCGTGGCCATGCGCAGCAGGAGCGCCGACAGCGCCGCGTCGTCGAGCCGCGCCTCGTTCCGCAGGAGGCTCACGAACACGTCCTGCATGGCGTCCTGCGCCTCGCCGTCGTGCCGCAAGAGCTTGCGGCAGCGCCGGAGCACCAGCGGCCCGTACCGCAGATAGGTCCCTTCGACGTCGAGTGCCATGACTTTGTCGGCGCGTGCCCCCTCATGCCGGGTGAAACACCGCCGCGCGCGGAAAGTGTCACCGGCTCTCTTTCGGGACGGCCCGGCCCTTATGCCACGCCCCCGCTCCGGGTGGCACGTCGGTTGCCTTGTCCGGAGCCATGCAGACACGACGAGCGACGGCCGGGCTGGTGCTCGGCGGGGTTTTCCTGCCGATCCCCGCGCGTTGGGCGGCCGCGGCCGTGACAGGGCCCGCCTCCGTGTCCGGCCCGCGCGTCGAAATCTCGACACCCGGCGCGCCCGCGGTGGACGACGAGACGCCCGCGCCCGCGCCGGCGCCGCACCCGGCGGGGAGGGCGCCGGCAATGAGCCCGCCGCCGCTCCCGCGGCTCGCCCTCGATCCGCTGATGATCGAGGGCGCCGCCTTCTACGACGTCGTCGGGCGGCCGGATCTCGCCGCCGCGTACCGCGCGCGGCACGCGTGGGCGGTGGCGAGCCGGGTCGCCGGCGGGATCTCGCTCGGGCTCGGCGTCCTCGTCTGGACCACCGCGCAGGCCGTCAACGTGACCTTCCAGGCGCCGTTCTGCGCGACGAGCTCGGATCCGAGCTGCATCAAGGGCACGGGCACGCTCTGGGTGCCCGACGTCATGATGGTGGGCGGGCTCGCGCTCCTCGTCTTGCCGGCGCTCTGGTCGAACGATCCCGTGAGCTTCGAGGAGAAGGAGCGGCTCGCGAGCGAGGCGATGTCGCGCGGCGTGTCCTGGAACGTGTCGGCGGCGCCGGCGCCGGGCGGGCAGGGCGGCACGATCGTGCTCGGCGGACGCTTTTGAGCGCCGCCCGGCCGGGGCATACTGCGCGCCGTGTGGCTCGATCGCAGGCGCCCGGGGGCGGCGACGGTCGCGGTCTTCGCGGCGCTCGGGTGCTCGTCCTCGCCGTCGGTGCCCCGGTTTCATCCGACCACGGCTCCGGGCGACACGCCGCTCTCGCAGCTGACGCCGGATGAGATCCACATGGTCTGCGAGGAGGAGGCGCGATACGACGTCGACGTCTCGTCGTCGCCGCGCGGGATCGAGGCGACGTGCCTCGCGGTCGGCTGGTCGGAGGCGTCCGGGTTCGCGGGGCAAGAGCAACACCTCGGCCCGGGCGTGGAGCCGAGCACGGCCGCGCTCCAGAAGGCGTGCGCGGACCTCGAGGCGGGCTGCCTGCGCAACCCGCCCGCTCCCTTCTTCGTGGATCCGTGCGCCCAGGCGAGCGCGATCGTCCTCGACGGTTGCGCGGGGACGCTCGCGCAGTACGCGGCCTGCCAGTCGGATCTCGAGGCGCGTCGGGTGACGAGGACGCCGCCCTGCAGCCGGATCGCCGCCCCCGCGGAACCGGCGCCCGCGCCGACCGACGCCGGGCCCCCCGCGCCGGAGCCGCAGCCTGCCTCGTGCGTGGCCTTCTGGGCGAGCTGCCCGCCGCTCGCCGACAAGACGCTCGAGTCCCCGCCCTAGCCGAACTGGACGGAGCGCTTCGTGCCCGAGCCGTAGGCCCAGCCGGTGATCGGGAAGCTCACGGCGGGCGAGCCCTCGAGCGCGGCGCCGAGGGCGACGAGCACCGGGACGAAGTGCTCGTGCGTGGGGAGCGACTCGCGCACGCCGGGCGCGGCCTCGCGGTACTTCATGAGGGCGTCGACGTCGCGGCGCGCGAGGGCGTCGGCGGTCCAGGCGTCGAACTCGGCGGCCCACTGCGGCGTCGGGGCGCCGGGCTCGAAGCTCATGCGGCGGAGGTTGTGGGTGAGGAAGCCGCTGCCGACGATGAGCACGCCCTCGTCGCGCAGGGGCGCGAGCTTCTTGCCGAGGGCGAGCAGCTCGGGCGGCTCGAGGCTGGGGAGCGACGCCTGCAGCACGGGCACGTCGGCGGTCGGGTACATCGCGACGAGCGGGACGTACGCGCCGTGGTCGAGGCCGCGCTTGGGCTCGTCGACGGTCTGGCCGGGGCCGAGCAGCGCGCGCACGCGCGCCGCGAGCGCGGGCGCGCCGGGCGCGGGGTACTCGGTGCGATAGAACTCCTCGGGGAAGCCGTAGAAGTCGTAGACGAGGGGCACGGGCGTGGTCGCGCCGAGCGTGACGGGGCGGTCGAGCCAGTGCGCCGACAGCATGAGGACGGCCTTCGGACGCGGCAGCTTGCTGGCCCACAGGTTGAGCTCGGACATCCACGGGCGATCCGTCAGCAGGATCGGCGAGCCGTGCGCGAGGAAGATGCTCGGCATGCGGCCAGCGGCGGACTTGTTGGGCGTGGGCGTGGACATGGCTCGGTCTTTCGGGGTGTGGTCGATCGTC
>DASZWW010000441.1:0-5922 GCA_035546175.1 Polyangia bacterium | reverse complement strand
CGGGACGTCGACGACGTCGACGCCGACCTCGGCGCCCATGACCGTGACGTTCCTGAGCGCGGGCGCGCCCGTGCGGTTGGCGACGCTGATCTCGACGCCCACCTTCGCGCCCGTCGCGTCGATGATCGTGTCCTGGGGGCTGACGCCCGCGAGCGTGACGCCCGCCGGCAGCTGCAGAGGCGCCTTGAGGCGCAGGCCGCCGCGCCCGACGTCGATCTGGCCGCCCGTCGCGGGCAGCGAGGCGATCGCGTCGTCCACGGTGTCGAAGGTCTTGCCGTCGACCTGGATCGTGGCGGGGATCGCCAGGATGAACGTGTGCAGCGGCGACCAGGGCGACCAGGCGCCGCTGTCGTCGCGGCTGCGCACGGCGTAGCGGTAGGTCGCGCCGGGCGCGAGCTGCATGCTCGCGAGCGCGACCTGCGTCTCGCCCGGGTTGGTGTCGAGCTGCGCGAGCGGTGACTCGTACAGATCGCCGCCCGCGCCGAGGACGCGCACCTGGTAACGGAGCGTCTGGCCGTCGGGGTCCTGCGCCGCGGCCCACTTCAGCGTCGGCGCCGGATCGTTCACCATCTCGCCTTCGGCGGGCGAGAAGCCGTCCGTCGGCGCGAGCGGCGCGTGGTTGGCGTCGGAGGAGAACGCGTGGACGACGCCCATGTCGGTCGCGACGATGAGGAGGCCGTTCGTGAGGATGGGCGACGAGCGCGTGGGCGCGCTCAGGCTTGCCGACCAGACCTGCCGGCCGCCGATGTCGTACACCTGCACCGTCGGGACGATGCTCGACGCGACGGCGACCAGCGGAGACGCGCTCGTGGCGAAGGAGACGGGCGTCGGCGACAGGTTCAGCTCGGGGATGTCGTTCGTGGTCGGCGCGACGCGCTCGCCGATCTCCTGCTGCCAGGCGACGGTGGCCGACTTCGGATCGACCGCCACGAGGTACTCGCGCAGCACGTGCGTCGGGAGGGTGTCGAACGTCGGCGGCTTGAGGTCGTACTCGAAGCGCGTCTCGAAGACGATGAGGTCGCCGAGGCGTGCGGGCGACGAGACGGCGTGGCGGCTCGAGGTGAACGCCCCCGCGGCGGGCGCGGCGGCGTCGGAGACCGTCACCGGCCAGCCCGACAGGACCTGGCCCGTCGTGGAGTCCGCGGCGTAGAGCGCCGCCGCGGCGCCGCCCGGCAGGAAGTACGACGTCGGCCCGACGACCAGGGGCGCCGACATCCCGACGGCGCCCGTGACGTCCGACTTCCAGCCGGCCACGCCCGTGAGGACGTCGAGCGTCTGGTAGCGGCCGCCGTTCATGCCGAACGTGACCTGCCCGGCGCCGAGCGCGGGCGACGAGGTCACGAGGTCGGCGACGGCGTCCGGCGCCGTCTCCCACTGCGTGGCGCCCGTCGACGCGCTCAGGCGGACAACCTTCTGCTGGGGGAAGCCCGCGGCGAGCACGAGGCTCGAGCCGAGGCTGTCGGAGACGACGAGAGGCGACCCGTAGTTGTGCCCGCCGAAGGCCCGCCACCAGGCGATCGTACCGTCGGCCATGTGGAGGGCCTGGATCTGGCCGTTGATGGTGGGGAAGAAGACGCGGCCGTGGTCGAGCGAGGGCGAGGCGCCGATGCCGCCGACGGCCGTGGTCTTCCAGCCGGTGCTGCCGTCGCGCACGTCGAGCGCCGAGACGTCGCCCTTCGCGCCGGCGACGACGACGAACCCGTCGACGGCCGCGGGGCTCGCGACGAACGCGCCCGCGGAGGGACTGGCGTTCCAGGCGATCGAGAAGGGCGCGCCGGCCTTCTCGTCGGTCGCGCGACCCCGGCCATCGTCGAGGCCCAGCGACGGCCAGTCATTGGCGAAGGCGGACGGCGCGCCACCGAGCACGAGCGCGGCGACGAGGCCCGCGACCGAACGAAGACCGAATCTCGTGTGCGCGCGCATGTGAGCAAACCCCCGGGTACGGTACGTAGGCACCATGACGAATCTCGGCAGATCCGTCGGCTGCCTTGATGGACATCCTAACGAGAAAAGGCCCCGAGAAAACTACCGATGGCGCGCAACCAGCACCGGCTTCGGCCGAAGACGGGACATGCGAGACATCATTGCGCGGTCATTGATCTTTTGGTGTGGCGTGGGGGCGGCTGGATGTATGCCCTCCGTGCCCGGCGCCGGAGCTTTGCCGCCGTCCGGGCCCGATTCGCCGCCGGGGCTCGGGTCCGCGAGCGGCGCTTCGCCCTCCGGGGCTGACCCGGGCGGCGCCTCGGGGGGCTCGGCGTCGCGCGGTCCTTCCGCGGGCGGCGGCTCGGGCGCCGCGGGGGCAGTTGGCGCCCGGCCTGACGGAGGCCCGGCCGATCGCGCCGCGGGCGCGAGCGGATCGATCGGCGGCGGCTCCGGCGCGGCCGTCGATGCCGCGGGCGACCAGACGAAGGACGCGCCGAGCGCGCGCGCTCCCCGGGCCGGCGAGGTCGTCATCGACGAGCTGCTCGTCGATCCGGCCGGCAACGACCTCGGGCACGAGTGGATCGAGCTCGCGAACGTCGCGTCGGAGGCGCTCGACCTCTCGGCGCTGCGGGTGGCCGACGAGGCGACGGAGATCGCCGTCGACGCCGGCGTCCTCGCGGCGGGCGGCCTCCTCGTGCTCGGACAGTCCATCGACCGGGCGCACAACGGCGACGCGCCCGTCGACCTCGCCTACGGCACGAAGCTCTCGCTCAACAACGGCGCAGACCGCATCGAGATCTGCGCCGGCGCGTGCGCGGGCGGCGTCGTGCTCGACTCCGTCGCGTGGACCGCGGCGTGGGGCGACGCCTACGTCGGGCACGCCGTGGTCGTCGAACGGACGGGCGCGACCTGCCCGGCAACCGAAGCGTACGGCTCGGGCGGGAACTTCGGCACTCCGGGGCGGGAGAACCAACCCTGTCCCGCCGACGCCGGGGCTGACGGAGCCGGCGCGCCCGACGCGCCCGGCGAGCATTGAGCGTTCGGGCTGGCCGCGCGCGCGGGAGCCTGCGAGGATTCCCTGCCTCGATGTCCGCCGCCGCTCCCGAGACCTCCGCGCCCGCGCCGCTCGCCGCGCTGCTCCCCGCGCGCGGCGAGCCCGCCGACGCGGACGCCATCCTCGCGCGCTTCATGACCTGGGTCGGCTCGACGGGGCTCGCGCTCTATGCGGCGCAGGAGGAGGCGCTGCTCGAGCTCATGGCGGACAAGCACGTCGTGCTGAACACGCCGACGGGCTCGGGCAAGTCGCTCGTCGCGACGGCGCTCCACTTCAAGGCGCTCGCCGAGGGCCGGACCTCGTACTACACGTGCCCCATCAAGGCCCTCGTCTCGGAGAAGTTCTTCGCGCTCTGCCAGCTGTTCGGTCCGGACAGCGTCGGCATGATGACGGGCGACGCGACCATCAACCGCGAGGCTCCGATCATCTGCTGCACGGCGGAGATCCTCGCCAACATGGCGCTGCGCGACGCCGCGACGCGCGTCGACACGGTCGTCATGGACGAGTTCCACTACTACGCCGACCGCGAGCGCGGCGCGGCCTGGCAGATCCCGCTGCTGTCGCTCGACCAGGCGACGTTCCTGCTCATGTCGGCGACGCTCGGCGACCTCAATACCGTCGAGCAGGGGCTGCGCGCTCTCACGAAGCGCGAGGTGGCGATCGTCCGCAGCCGCGAGCGGCCCGTCCCGCTCGACTATGACTACCGCGAGACGCCGCTGCACGAGACCATCGACGAGCTCGTGACCTCGCGGCGCTACCCGATCTACCTCGTGAACTTCACGCAGCGGGCGGCGGCCGAGGAGGCGCAGAACCTCATGAGCATCGACGTCTCGACGAAGGCCGAGAAGGAGGCGATCCGCGAGGCCATCGGCGACTTCCGCTTCGACTCGCCCTACGGCAAGGACTTCCAGCGCTTCGTGCGGCACGGCATCGGCATCCACCACGCGGGCCTGCTGCCCAAGTACCGGCTGCTCGTCGAGAAGCTCGCGCAGCAGGGGCTGCTCAAGGTCGTGAGCGGCACCGACACGCTGGGCGTCGGCGTCAACATCCCCATCCGCAGCGTCGTCTTCACGCAGCTCTGCAAGTACGACGGCGAGAAGACGGGCATCCTCGGCGTGCGCGACTTCCAGCAGATCGCGGGGCGGGCGGGCCGGAAGGGCTTCGACGAGCGCGGCAGCGTCGTCGCGCAGGCGCCGGCGCACGTCGTCGAGAACCGGCGCCTCGCGGCCAAGCAGGCGGCCGGCAAGAAGGTGGTCATGCAGAAGCCGCCCACGAAGGGGTACGTCCACTTCGACAAGGGGACGTTCGACCGGCTGGTGAACGGAACGCCCGAGCCGCTCGAGTCGCGCTTCGAGGTCACGCACGGCATGCTGCTCAACTGCCTGCAGAGCGAGGCGGCGCGCGGGCGGCGCGGCGGCGGCTACGGGCGGCTCGTCGAGCTCATCGGCCGCTCGCACGGCGGCGAGCGCGCCAGGCGCGCCGAGCGGCGGCGGGCCGCCGCCTGCTTCCGCGCGCTCCGGCACGCGGGCATCGTCGACGTCGTGACGACCGAGGCGGTGCGCGGCCGCGTCGTCGAGGTCAGCGCCGAGCTGCAGCGCGACTTCTCGCTCAACCAGACGCTGTCGCTCTACTTGCTCGAGGCGCTCGCGGCGCTGGACCGCGACGCTCCGACGTACGCGCTCGACGTCCTCACGCTCGTCGAGGCCATCCTCGAGGACCCGGACGTCGTGCTCTACCGCCAGCTCGACAAGCTCAAGACCGAGCGCATGGATCAGATGAAGGCCGACGGCGTCGAGTACGAGCAGCGCATCGCCGAGCTCGAGGCGATGGAGTGGCCCAAGCCGAACCGGGACTTCATCTACGCGACGTTCAATGCGTTCGCCGAGCGGCACCCGTGGGTCGGAGAGACCAACATCCGCCCCAAGTCGATCGCGCGCGAGATCTGCGAGTCGGGGTCGAGCTTCGACGACTACGTGCGGGAGTACGGCCTGCAGCGCAGCGAGGGCGTGCTGCTGCGCTACCTGTCGCAGGCGTACAAGACGCTCGAGCAGAGCGTGCCCGTCGCGGCGCGCACCGACGAGGTGCTCGACATCCTCGTGGGGCTGCGCGTGCTCCTGCGCGAGGTCGACTCGAGCCTGCTCGACGAGTGGGAGAGCCTCAAGGATCCGCGGGCGCGGGGCGGGCGCGGGCCGGCCGTCGCGCGCGTCGTGGGCCTCGCCGACGATCCGCGCGCGCTCGCGGCGCGCGTCCGCGCCGAGCTGCACCGGCTCGTCAAGGCGCTCGCGGCGCGCGACTACGAGGCCGCGGGCAGGCACGTCGCCGAGAGCGCCGAGCCCTGGACGGTGGCCCGCTTCACGGAGGCCATGGCCCCCTACTGGGCCGCGCACGCGACGCTGCTCGCGACGCCCGCCGCGCGGCGCCCGAGCCTCACGCGCATCGACGAGCTCGGCGAGCGCCGCTTCCGCGCGCAGCAGACGCTGCTCGATCCCGAGGGCGACGAGGACTGGTCGCTCGACTGCATCGTCGACCTCGGCGCGGAGAAGGCGGAGGGGACGCCGCTCCTCGAGCTGCAGCGGATCGGGGTCTGACGGCCTCGCCCCCACCGCCGGAGAGGCAGGATCTTAGCGAATGGGATCGACGAGCGTGCCGGGGGCCAGGTCGTGGGGCGGCTCGACGATGATCTCGTCGCCCACGTTGATGCCGGCCGCGACGAGCACCTCGTCACGAGACTCGGCGATGCTGACGTTGCGCTGCTCGGCCGTGCCGTTCGGCGCCGCGACCCAGATCTTGCCCTCGGTCGCGCTCATGGTCTCGACCGCCGACAGGGGCAGCGGGAAGACGCCGTCGTAGCGCTTGCGCGCGAGGTGGAGCTGTTGCCCCGTGACGAGCCCCTTGTCGGTGGGCAGCGTCACGATGAACTTCCGCAGCAGCGACGGCACGCCGTT
>DASZWW010000440.1:0-8034 GCA_035546175.1 Polyangia bacterium | reverse complement strand
GACGTGCCGCCGCCGCCCGTCGGCGCGGCGGGCATTCCGGCGCCGCCCGCGAGCGCGCCGGCGGCGCCGGTCGCCTGCCCCGGCGATCCCGCGGCGCCCGGCGTCGAGCCGAGGCCGTGATCGTCGAGGGTGCAAGAGGCGACCCACGCCACGAGCGACGCGGCGAGCAGGCTGCGAACTCCGACCTGCATTGGGCTCCGATTCTAGGTCACTCGCGATCGACGGGACAAGGAGGGCGCGCCCCGAGGCGCCACTTTTCGGCGCGCTTTGACTACGTGCGCGCACGTCGCCCTACGTGCGCGGCGGGCCCGCGCTATTCGCCCGTGACGACCGGCTCGAAGGCCCACAGGCCGAGGGTGACGAAGAGGACGTCGACGGCGAAGAGGAACTGCGTCCAGAAGCGCGCGCCGTCGAGGTCGGGCGAGATCGGATCGATGAGCTGCGCCGTGCCGCGCGCGCCCGCGATGACGATGGGGATGATGATGGGGTAGAGCAGCGAGGCGAGCAGGACGTCGCGGCTGCGCGCCCGCAGCAGCGCGGCGGAGAACACGCAGCCCACGGCGGCGAAGCCGATCGTGCCGAGCACGAGCAGCGTGGCCACGGGCCGGAGCTGGGCGGCGACCTGGCTCGAGAAGAGCAGCCCCGCGAGGAACGTCAGCACGACCTCCACGAAGAGCATGAGCGCGATCGTCGCCAGGAGCTTGCCGAGGTAGATCGCGGCGCGCGCCGTGGGCGTGAGGAGCAGCGAGCGGATCGCCTCGCCGTCGCGCTCGCGATCGAACGTGCGCGCGAGGCCGACGGTGCCCGAGACGACGAGCGCGACCCACAGGATGCCGGAGGTCACGGGCGCGGGCGGCCGCGCGTCGCCCACGACGAAGGCGAAGCTGAAGATCAGCACGAAGACGACGGCCAGGAAGGTCATCGTCGAGAGGATCTCCTTGCTGCGCCACTCGATGCGCAGGTCCTTGGCGGCGATGCGCAGGACCTGGCGCGCGAACGAGGGCGCGGGCCTGGGCGCGCCGTCAGGCATTGGTGCGCTCCGTGTAGAGGGCCCGCAGCGCGGCGGCGCCGAAGCCGCCCGCGCGCGTCTCGTCGTGCACGACGCGCCCGCGCCGCAGCACGACCACGTGCTCGGCGACGACGGCCGCCGCCTCGAGGTCGTGGGTGACGAGCACGACGACGCGTCCGGCGTCACGCTCGGCCGCCAGCTCGGCCTGCAGCCAGGCCGCGCCCGCCGGGTCGAGCGCCGCCGACGGCTCGTCGAAGAGCAGGAGGTCGGGCTCGTGCAGGAGCGCGCGCGCCAGCGCGAGGCGCTGGGACATGCCGCGCGAGAACGTGCGGGCCGGCGCGTCGCGCGCGGCCTCGGCGAGCCCCACGCGGGCGAGCATGGCGTCGGCGCGCGCCGCGGGCCGGTGGAGGCCGTGGAGCTCGGCGAAGAGCGCGAGGTTCTCGCGCGCCGTGAGGTCGCCGTAGAGCCCGGGGTCGTGGCCGACGTAGCCGATGCGGGAGCGCGCCTCGCTGACGCGGTTCATGGCGATGGGGCCCGAGCGGGCGTTCCACCGGACCTGCCCCGTCGTGGGCGGCACGAGCGTCGAGAGGATCCCGAGCAGCGTCGTCTTGCCCGCGCCGTTCGGGCCCAGCACGGCGCTCACCTGGCCCGGCGCGAACGTCGCGTTCACGTCGATGAGGGCGCGGCGCCCCGCGTACGTCTTGCCGACCTTCTCGAGGATGAGGGCGCCCGCCGGGCCCGCGTCGCTCATGGCCCGCGCTGCTCGTCGAGCGCGGCGAGCTGCTGGTAGACGGCCTCGAGCTTGCCGACGAGGTCGCGCCGGCGCTCGGGCGTCGCGCCCACGGCCCCGGCGCGCGCCTGCCGCTCGACGGCGACGAGCTCGGCGAAGAGCGCCTCGCGCCGCGCGGTGAGGCGGTCGCGCTCGCTCAGGGCGGCGCGGCGCGCCTCGCCCCGGGGCCGGCGCGAGAAGACGATCCCCGCGCCCAGCAGCGCGAGCGCGAGGGCGAGCGAGACGTTGCGGCCCGTGTGGTCGAGCGACGGCAGGCCCGTCACCGTGAACCGGAGCTCGCCGCCCGGCGGCACGGCCGTGCCGGGCATGACCCAGTACTTGCGGCCGTTGACCTCGCGCGACTCGCGCGCGCCGATCCCCGGCCCGGTGAGCTCGAGCCCCGGGAGCTGCTCGGTGATGAGCGTCGGCAGCCCCATGCCCATGGGGACGGGTTGCACGAACTCACGCGTCGTGCCCGAGTACGGCATGACGAAGCCGAAGGACACCTCGTTGCCCGCGCCCTTGGCGTCGACGCCGCCGAGCGCGCTCTTAGGCGAGATCGGGCCGTGGATGGCCACGCCCAGGCCCTTGCGGATCTCGATCTTGCGGTCGCTCTGGCCGGGCTCGGCGCCGGTGAACTCCCTCGGCAGCGGGATCTCGACGGCGCCGGGCCCGGGGTCGAAGAGCTTGTCGGACTTGTTCTCGAGCGGGATGATCTCGAGGAACTGCAAGGAGTCCTCGCGCATCTGCAGGATGATGCGCGCGCCCTCTCCGATCGTGATGACCGACGGGTCGGCCGTGCGCTCGAGGGCGTGGATCTCGGCGCGCATGCCGCCGTCCTCGGCCATGGCGAAGGGCTCGGTGCCGATGTGCAGGCCGTGCCAGTCCGTGACCGCCGCGTAGCCGGTCGTCTTGCCTACGGGCAGGTCGGTGAAGCGCGCGAGGCCCGCCGCGTCGGTGGTCGCGTGGCGCACGTCGACCTTGTTCGTCGTGTCCACCGAGCCGAGCGTCACGGGGTGGTTGGGGATGGGGCGCCCGCTCTCGTCGAGCAAGCGCACCTCGAGCGTCTTCGTGGGCAGCGATTTGTCCGGCTTGGCGGAGCCGGTGGTCGAGCCGAGCGCGAAGGGCTGCTGCCCGCCTCCCGCGGCCGGCGCCTCGCCCGCGCCGGCGCCGTCGTCCGCCGAGGCCGGCGGCAGGGCGGCGATGAGCATCGTGCGCACGCCGCCCTCGGAGGGCACGGCGAAGGTCTGGGTCTGCAGGAGCTCGCCGTCGACGGTGACCTCGGCGTGGAACTCGTCCCCGGGCGCGAGGCCCTCGAAGAGGACGCGGCCGCTCGCGTCGGTCTTCGCCGTCCGCTTGCGCGCGTCGCCGCCCGCGTTCTTGATGATGGCCGCCACCTCGACGCCCGCCACGGCGTTGGCCGGGATCTTCCGCGCGACGCGCACGCTCACCGTGCCCGCCGGCATGCCCCTGTCGGGCAGCGGCTGGCCCGCGATGGCGCGCAGGTTCGGCATGCCGCCGCCGCCACCCGCGAAGGGCTGGGCCGCCGCGCGGGGCGCCGCGAGCGCGAGCGCGCCGAGCGCGACCGCCGTCAGGAAGAGGCTACTTTGGCGCCGCATTTCTTGCAGAATTGCGCGTCCTCGTCGTTCTGGGTTCCGCACGATTGACACACGCCCGCGGCCGCGGGCGCCGCCGCCGCCGGCTTGCTCTCGGCGAGCGCGACGCGGTCGCGCAGCTCGCGCTCGATGAGCGGCCGGAAGTTGTCGCCCGCCTCGAGCTCGCTCATGATGCGCAGCGCGCGCCCGCGGTAGCGCTCGACGAGGTCCTTGTAGTCGGCCTCGGCGATCTTGCGCATCTGGTAGTCGAGCTCGATCTCCTTGATGGCCTTGAGCACGAGCTGCTTCTCGCGCTCGAGCTCCCTGATCCGCCCGCTCGAGCGGGGCGCCGCGGTCTCGAGGGCCGACAGGTCGGCGCGCGACAGCGGATCGAGCACGCGCCACAGGGCGATCCCGCAGAGCACGAGCGTGAGGCCCCCGAGGGCCATCATGACGAGGGGCGCGCCCTCGCGGACGTGCATGACGCCCACGCCGTAGGCCAAGGTGACGGCGGCGCCGCCGAGGCCCAGCCAGAGCGTCGGCACGCGCCGGCGCGGCCGCGCGGCCCCGTCCGTCGACGCCGCCTGGCCCTGGGCCGCGGCCGAGAGAGTGTCTTCCTTCAAACGCGCGCTCTCAGTCCAGGTTCCGCAGCTCGTCCTCGAGCTTGTCGGCGAGCTCGGGGTCCTCGACGCCGGCCGACGTGTACGCCGCCGGCGCCGGCGCCGGCTTGCGCGTGAGCCGCCACGCGCCGTAGGCCATGCCGCCCGCGGCGATCGTGCCGAGGCTGTACGGCAGGAGCCAGGCCAGCCGGTTGAAGCCCTTGTCGATGGGCGAGGCCAGGGCGACCTGGCTGCCGTACTTCTGGATGAAGTACTGGATGATCTGGTCGCGCGTCTTCTGCTGGTTCAGCAGCTGGCGGATCTCGATGCGGTCCTGGATGGCGTGCCCGCAGTTCTCCGAGGCGCACTCGATGAGCATGTGCCGGCAGCTCCCGCACTGGCAGACGATGTTGCGCACGAGCCAGTTCTCGTCGGGGCCCACGGGCGAGGGCGCGACGGCCTCCGTCTCGCCCATGGCCGCCGCTTGCTGGGAAGGCTGGGGCGCCTGGGCCGGCTGTCCCTGGGCGTGCGCCGCGCGCGGCACGAGGAGCGCCGCCAGGCCCAGGCCCACGAACAGCGTCAAGCTCGCCACGCCCGGCGCCCGCGGGTCGGCCGCCGCGGCCGCCGCGCGCGCCGTCATCTTCTCGAGCACGCTGTCGGGGATGAGGGCGATGCCCGTGCCGAACGCGAGCATCATGAACCCGAACCAGATCCAGTCGACGACGGGGTTGATGACGACCTTGATGACGGCCGTGCCGTTCGCGAGGTCGTAGCCGCCGAGCGTGATGTAGAGGTCCTCGGCGGGCGCGCGCCGGATCGCCACCTCGGTCGTGGGCTCGGACTCGTGGCCGTGGAAGAACCACTTCGCGGGGCGCAGGTGGTCGATGACCTTGCCGTTCTTGTCGAAGGCCGTCACCTCGCCCGTGACCATCTCCTTCTGCCGATCCTCCTCGTGCGCGAGGCGGTCGAAGTGGATGCGGTACTTGCCGACGTTCTCGTCCTTGCCGGGCGTCATCGGCAGCTCGGCCTCCTTCTGGTAGGCCTGGCCCGCGAAGCCGACGAACATGAGCACGATGCCGACGTGCACGATGTACCCGCCGTAGCGCCGCTTGCCGCGCAACACCATGCCGAGCATCGCCGACAGGGCGTCGCTCTCGGTGTTCTTCTTCCGGATGGCGACGCCGCGCGCGAACTCCTGGATGATCGTCGCCGCCGTGAAGGCGCAGAAGCCGAAGCACACGACGGCCGCCCAGGAGGTCTGCAGCCCCGCGAGGAACGAGGTGGCGACCGACGCGAGGAGCGCCGCGATCGGCCAGAAGAACTGGTAGCGCAGGTGCGACGCGGTCGCGCGCCGCCAGGCGATGCCCGGCCCGACGCCCGTGAGGAAGAGGAGGATGAGGCCGATGGGCACCATCCACTTGTTGAAGAAGGGCGGCCCGACGGTGATCCGCTCCTTCATGATCGCCTCGGAGAGCGTGGGGAACATCGTCCCGAAGCCGATGAAGAACGCCACGAAGATCAGGATCCAGTTGTTGAGCGTGAAGGCCGCCTCGCGCGACAGCCACGAGTCGAAGGTGGCGCGCGCGCGCAGCTCGGGCAGCCGGTAGATCACGAACCCGAAGCTGACGACGAGGATGATCGCCATGAAGATCAGGAAGATCCACATCAGCGTCGTGTCCTGACCGAAGGCGTGCACCGACTGCACCACCCCCGAGCGGGTCATGAACGTGCCGAAGATCGTCAGGAAGAACGTCAGGATGATGAGCGTGACGTTCCAGATCTTCATCATGCCCTTGCGCTCCTGGATCATGATGGAGTGCAGGAACGCCGTGGCCGTGCACCAGGGCAAAAAGCCCGCGTTCTCCACGGGATCCCAGCCCCAGAAGCCGCCCCAGCCGAGCTCCTCGTAGGCCCAGAGCATGCCGAGCGTCAGGCCCATCGAGAGGAAGAACCACGCGCCCAGCGTCCACTTGCGCACCGACGCGATCCACGCGTCGTCGAGCTGCCCCGAGATGAGCGCCGCGAGCCCGAACGCGAACGGGATGCTCATGCCGACGAAGCCCGTGTAGAGCGACGGCGGGTGCGTCACCATGTAGGCGTTCTGCAGGAGCGGGTTCAGCCCCTTGCCCGTGGTGGGGATGTCCGTGAGGAACGTGTCGAACGGGTTCTTGTGGAAGAGGATGACGTAGAGGAAGAAGTCGGCGATCGTCATCAAGACGACGACGGCGTACGGCAGGAGCTCGCGGTGACGGTGCCGGTTCGCGTAGACGGCGACGGCCGAGAACACCGACAGCAGGAACACCCACCACAGGATCGAGCCGTCGAGCCCGCCCCAGTACGCCGTGATCTGGTAGAAGAGCGGCGACGCCGCGTCCGAGTAGTGGTGGACGTACTTGATCGAGTAGTCGTGCGTCACGAACGCGTAGACGAGCGCCACCGACGACAGCCCCAGCACGCCCGCGAGCGCGTAGACGCCGGCGCGCCCCGACTCGATGAAGCGCCGGTTGCCCCGCCTCGCGCCGATGAGCGAGATGACGCCCGCGTAGGTCGCGACGACGAAGGCGATCAGGAGGGTGAGGGTTCCGAATGCAGCCATGACGAGCCTCCAGCGGGACGTCCCCTGCACCCGGCGGCGGCCAGGACGTCCGAAGTCCCTGCAACCTAACACAGAAAACTCGCCCCGGCGGGCAACCGTGAGGGGGTAACTGCCTGGGGAGCGCCGCTATTCCTGCGGACCTCAGCCTCGGGTTCCTGCGGAGGGAGGTTCCTGCGGAGGGAGAAGGAAGCGCTAGCTCGAGGCGCCGTGGGGCGACGGCCGCGGGTAAGGGAATGTGTCGGTCGGGGCCGAGGGCTCGGTGTGGTGGAACTTGTGGAGGTCGAGCACGAGATCGCCGCTGTCCGGATCCTCGTGGAGGATGTCGCTCATGCGGAAGCCCCAGAGGAACTGGTGCGTGAAGTAGCGGTGCTGGCCGTGGACGGGCTGCATCGTGATGTCGTCGATGCCCACGACCGAGACCTGCAGCTCGATCTCCTTCTGCTCGAAGGACTCGGGCGTCTCGCCGTGGAGCGGGCTCGAGGCGTCGATGACGTGCAGGGCGCTCCAGGAGCGCTGGAGCGAGAGCTGGACGTCGCGGGTCAGCTTGAGATCGAGCATGCGGTAGAACGTGCCGCCCTCGAGCAGCTTCTCGGTGCGCATCATGACGACGCGGATGCGCGCGTCGACGATCTGGTTGCCGCGCTGGTTGCCGAGGCGGAACTGCAGCGTCGGCACGCCGTTGACCGGGGAGATCACGGCGTGCTTCGTGAAGACGAGGCGCGCCGTCGAGCGCGAGAACTTCGCGAAGACGAGGCCGGTCGCGAGCGCCGTCAGCGTCAGGCTGGCGATGGACTCGGCGACGACGAGCACGTTCGCGGCCATCGACTCGGGGTAGAGGTTGCCGTAGCCGATCGTGCCCATCGTCTGCACGCTGAAGAAGAAGGCGTCGGCGAACGAGCCGGGCGCCCCGTGCGCGACGCCGCCCACGACGAGGTACCCGAGGGCGAAGAGCGCGTTGACGGCGAGGAACACGCCGCTGATGGCGGCCACGGTCACGCGCCACGGCAGGCGCAGGAGCGCATGGTAAAAGTCGCGCAGCGGCGCGCGCTCGTCCCCGAGGACGCGGATGCCGTAGTTGGCCCCGGGGGGGACGAAGCGGACGGAGCGTCTCGGGCGTTTCACGCGCCCGGCATACTAGCCCGGCTCGCCGCCCTTGGCGCGGCGAAGCTCGTCGCCCGCGGCGGCGCGGCGGTCGAGGACGCCTTTTTTGATCGCCCGAGGGGGCGGCGCGCCACTCAGAGAGTGGAGAGGAGAGGCCCATGCAGCGAAGCTCCATCCTCTTGGTCGCCCTCGTGAGCCTCGGTTGCGGCTCGGGCGGCTCTGGCGGCCCCGGCTCCGGGGGCGCGGCGGGTCACGGCGCGGGTACGAGCGGGGGCCAGGCGGGCTCGACCGGCGCGGCAGGCGCGGGCTCGACAGGCGCCGCGGGCGCGGGCGCGTCAGGTGCCACGGGCGCGGACGCGACGGGG
>DASZWW010000439.1:0-17268 GCA_035546175.1 Polyangia bacterium | reverse complement strand
CCCTCGGACCGGTGCTGGCGACGCCGGCGACGCGCAAGCTCGCGCGCGAGCTCGGCGTCGACCTGCGCGGCGTCTTCGGCAGCGGCCCGTCGTCGCGCATCACGTCCGACGACGTGCGCAACCACGCGGCGCTCGCGCGCGGCGCCGGCGGCGGGGCCGCGCCCGTCGCCCTCGCGCGCGACGCCAGCGACGTCGCGGTCCCGTTCCGCGGCCTGCGGCGGCGCATCGCCGAGAACATGTCGCGCTCGAAGCGCGCGGCGGCGCACTTCCTCTACGTCGAGGAGGTCGACTGCACGGACCTGGTCGCGCTGCGCGAGAAGGTGAACGCCGCGCTGGCGCGGACGCCGCACCCCGCGGGCGTCCGCAAGGTCACCTTCCTGCCGTTCATCGTCAAGGCCACCGCCTACGCGCTCCGCAAGTTCCCGCAGCTCAACGCCGCGCTCGACGAGGCCGCCGGCGAGATCGTGCAGCGCGGGCACGTGCACATGGGCCTCGCGACGGCCACCGAGGCGGGGCTCATCGTGCCGGTGGTGCGCGACGCCGACCAGAAGAGCGTCGCGGAGATCTCGAAGGAGATCGATCGGCTGGCCGAGGCGACGCGGACGAACAAGGCCAGCCGCGAGGAGCTCTCGGGCTCGACGTTCACGATCACCTCGCTCGGCCAGCTCGGCGGCGTCCTCGCCGCGCCGATCATCAACCACCCCGAGGTGGCCATCATGGGCGTGCACAAGATCGCGAAGAGGCCCGCCGTGCGCGACGGCGCCATCGTGATCCGCGACCTCATGAACCTCTCGATCTCCGTCGACCACCGCGTCGTCGACGGCTACGACGCCGCGCGCTTCATCGCCGCCGTGAAGGAAGGCCTCGAGGCGCCGGCCGGCCTCTGGCAAGAGCAGGTGTAGCGGATGGCGCTCGACAAGATCCGCGCCGGCATGGGCGACGTCGAGTCGCCGTCCGTCGAGGTGTGGAGCGACGAGGACCAGGCGCGCGCCACGGGCCTCCTGCAGATCCTCGCGGCCGACGGCAAGCCCGTGGGCGCCGTCCCCAAGCTCGACCCGGCCTTCCTGCGCGAGCTGCACCGCGGGATGCTGCGCGCGCGCGTGCTCGACGAGAAGATGCCGCTCCTGCAGCGCCAGGGCCGCATCGCCTTCTACGCCGAGGCGCGCGGGCAGGAGGCGTCCGTCATCGGCGCCGTCGCCGCCATGACGCCCGCCGACTACGTCGTGCCCGCGCACCGCGAGCTCGGCGCCGCGCTCTACCGCGGGCTGCCGCTCGCGACCGTCGTCGCGCAGCTCTACGGCAACGCGCACGACGTCGGGCGCGGCCGCCAGATGCCCGTTCACCCGGCGGCGCCCCGGGCCCTGAACTTCATCCCGCCCTCGTCGTGCGTCGCGACGCAGCTCCCCCACGCCGCCGGCCTGGCCTGGGCCGCCAAGCTGCGCAAGGACCCGATCGTCGTGCTCGCCTACCTGGGCGAGGGCGCGACGAGCGCCGAGGACTTCCACGCGGGCGTGAACTTCGCCGCCGTCTACCACGTGCCCGCCGTGTTCCTCTGCGAGAACAACCAGTGGGCCATCTCGACGCCGGCGTCGCGCCAGACGGCCTCGCAGACCTTCGCGATCAAGGCGCTCGCCTACGGCATGCCGGGCGTGCGCGTCGACGGCAACGACGTGCTGGCCGTCTACGCCGCCGTGAGCGAGGCGGCCGCGCGCGCGCGCGCCGGCGGCGGCCCGACGCTCATCGAGGCCGTGACCTACCGGATGGCCGCGCACAGCACCTCGGACTCGGCGAGCTACCGCCCCGAGGGCGAGGAGGCCGCCTGGCGCGACAAGGATCCGCTGCGCCGCTTCGGCGCCCACCTCGCCGCGGCCGGCGTCCTCGACGCCGCGGGGGCCGCCGCGCAGCGCGCCGCCATCGAGGCCGAGCTCGCCGCCGCCGTCGAGGCCGAGGAGCGCGTGGGCCCGCCGCCCCTGCGCAGCCTCATCGAGAACGTGTACTCGAAGCCCAGCGCCGCGCTCGAGGAGCAGCTGGCCGACCTCGAGCGCGTCCGCGGCGCCCGCGCCCGGTAGTGGCCGGGGCGCCGTTGTTGTATAAGCCCTCTCGATGACGTCTCGAGCCCGTCCGTCGGTGACCGGAGGTGTGCGATCCACGTTGTCCGCGCCGGCAAGGTCCGCCGCCGTCGCGGCGGTCGCGCTGGCGCTGAGCGCGCTCGGCGCCGGCTGCGGGGACAGCAACGGCGGGACGTCCGACCCCGCCGACGCCTTCGTGGGGACCTGGAGCTACAACGAGGTCCAGAGCGTCCTGCAGTGCCCGAACGCCGCCCCCGTGAACCAGCTGCCCGACCCCAACAAGACCTTCGCGCGCGGCGTCTCCTCCGCGCTCGTCGATCTCTCCCAGTCTCCGCTCCTGTCGGGCGTGTTCTGCAACTTCCAGTTCGACATCGACGGCTCGGGCACCGTCGCGACGGCCAGGACCGGCCAGACCTGCGCGCTCACGAGCCTCGACAGCGTCTCGATCGACGACACGACGGCCGGCACGTCGCTCTGGACCTTCACGCTCAACTCCGCGACGACGGCCGAGGAGATCGTCCAGGCGACGGCGCACTTCCAGATCACCGGCACGATCCAGAGCTGCTCCTGGAACCTCCTCGCCCACCTCACCCGCGTCTCGAAGGAATAGCCTCGCATGGCCGAAACCATTCGCACCGAAGCGCTCGTCATCGGCGCGGGGCCCGGCGGGTACGTCGCCGGCATCCGCCTCGGCCAGCTCAAGAAGAAGGCCATCGTCGTCGAGAAGGACAAGCCGGGCGGCATCTGCCTCAACGTGGGCTGCATCCCCTCGAAGGCGCTCATCAACGCCTCGAAGTACTACGACAAGATCAAGAACCACGGCGCCGAGATGGGCCTCTACGCCGACAACGTCCGCGTGGACATGGGCAAGATGCAGAGCTGGAAAGGCGAGGTCGTCACCAAGCTCACGAGCGGCGTGAAGATCCTCCTCAAGGCCAACGGCTGCGACTACCGCACGGGCACGGCCAGGCTCACGGCGCGCGACACGGTCGAGGTCACCGACGCCGCGGGCGCCGTCACGACGATCCAGGCCGACAACATCGTCATCGCGACGGGCTCGCGCCCCATCGAGATCCCCGGCTTCAAGTTCGACGGCAAGCGCATCGTCGACTCGACCGGAGCGCTCGACTTCACGACGGTGCCCGAGCGCTTCATCGTCGTGGGCGGCGGCTACATCGGCCTCGAGATCGGCACGCTCTACGCGAAGCTCGGCTCGAAGGTCACCGTCGTCGAGGCGCTGCCGACGATCCTGGCCGGCAACGACCCGGAGATCGTGCAGCTCGTCGCGCGCAAGCTCAAGAAGCTGGGCGTCGAGGTCATGACGGGCGCCAGGGCGAAGTCGTGGACCGAGGCCAGCGGCCGCGCCGCCGTGACGATCGAGGTGGGCGGCCGCGACGTGACGCTCGAGGCCGACAAGGTGCTCGTCGCCGTGGGCCGCCGCCCCAACTCCGAGGGCCTCGGCCTCGAGCAGGTGGGCGTGAAGATCGACAAGGGCTTCGTGCCCGTCGACAAGCACCTGCGCACGAACGTGCCGGGCATCTACGCCATCGGCGACGTCGCGGGCCAGCCCATGCTGGCGCACAAGGCCTCGAAGGAGGCCGAGGTCGCGGCGGAGCTCATCGCCGGCCACCGCGCCGAGTTCGACGTGCGCTGCATCCCCGCCGTGATCTTCAGCGATCCGGAGGTCGCGAGCGCCGGCATCACGGCCGACGAGGCCGAGAAGCGCGGGCGCAAGGTGAAGGTCGGCAAGTTCCCCTTCGTCGCGCTGGGCCGCGCCATCGCCAACGCCGACACCGACGGCTTCGTGAAGGTGGTCATCGACGCGCAGACGAAGGAGGTGCTCGGCATCCACGTCGTCGGCAACGGCGCGTCCGACATCATCGCAGAGGCCGCGCTCGCCATCGAGATGGGCGCGCTCGCCGACGACATCGCGCTCACGATCCACGCCCACCCCACCCTGCCCGAGGCGATCATGGAGGCGGCCAAGGCGTCCCTGGGCGAGGCGATCCATATTCAAAACCGCTGATCCCTGCCGCTCCCTCCGGGGAGAGGGATCGGGGTGAGGGCCCGCGTTGAAAGATCTCCCCGCACAGCTCATGGATCTCGGCACGCGCGAGTACGGCGAGGTCTGGGCGCTGCAGAAGGAGCTGGTCGGCCGGCGCCAGCGCGACGAGATCCCCGACACCCTCGTGCTCGTCGAGCACCCGCACGTCATCACGCTCGGCCGCGGCACGCACGCCGAGAACGTCCTCGCGCCCGGGGACACGCCCCTCTTCGAGATCGAGCGGGGCGGCGACGTGACCTACCACGGCCCCGGCCAGCTGGTGGGATACCCCATCTTCCTTCTGCGGCAGGAGGAACGCGACCTCCACGTCTACCTCCGGAACCTGGAGGAGGCGCTCATCCGCGCCGTGGGGCGCTTCGGCATCCCCGGCGAGCGCAAGGCGGGGTGGACGGGCGTCTGGACGGCGGGCGGCCACCGCAAGCTCGCGTCCATCGGCGTCGCGGTGAAGAAGTGGGTCACGCTGCACGGGTTCGCCCTCAATGTCTCCACTGATCTCGCGCGCTTCGGCGCCATCAACCCGTGCGGGCTCGAGGCGACGACCATGGGCTCGATGGAGAGCGTCCTCGGCCGGCCCGTCCCGTTCCCGGAGGTCAAGGCGGCCGCCCGGGACGAGCTCGGGGCCGTCTTCGCCCGCCGGCTGTCCTGAGCCCCGGGCGCCCCTGCGTCATTCTGTCGCACCTCCTGCGACCCTAAACGCCGGGCCCCGTTGCGGAAAATGCCGTGCGGATGCAATCTACGGAATGCGTCGGAGGGCCCGTCAGGGAGAGGGCCCTGGATCGTCTTAGTGTGGGCCACGGAAGGAGTCCGTTCTATGCGTCGTTTCGGCTTGCTGACCCTGGGGACCTCGAGCCTCGCGGCGCTCGTGGCGTGCACGGCGCCCACCAACCGCTTCCCGGCGCCGCCGACGAGCACCACGGTCGGCGCGCCGACGACCTCGCCTTCGATCGTGGCGACCGCGCCTGCCGCGCCGGACACGCCCGCGACGACCGTCGCGACGCCCGACACGCTGGTCCCCGTGGCCCCGCCCACGCCCGTCACGCCGGGCCCGATGCGCGCGCGGCCCATCTCCGGCGGCACGCTCCAGGTGCTCTCGAACGACCGCGTCGCGGTCGCCGCCGACGCCGATCGCGATCTCGTCTACGTCGTCGATCTGGTGAGCGGCGAGGTGAGCTCCGTCGTCCAGCTCTCGTTCGGCGACGAGCCCGGCCGCATCGTCGAGGACGCGAGCGGCCGCGTGCACGTCGCCCTGCGCGGCGGCGGCGCCGTCGCGACGATCGATCCGACGCAGGCCCGGCCGTCGAACCTCCAGCCCGGCGTCCTCCCCGAGGCCTCGACCGCGGCGCTCGTCGCGCGGCGCTCGCTCTGCGCGGCGCCTCGCGGCCTCGCCTACGACGCGGCGACCGACGAGCTGCACGTCGCGTGCGCGGGCGGCGAGCTCGTCTCGATCGGCGCCGCGCCCAGCGCCACGACGCCCACGCGCACGCTGATGCTCGACCGCGACCTGCGCGACGTCGTCGTCTCGACGAACGGGCGCCTGATGGTGTCCACGTTCCGCTCCGCCGAGATCTTCACGGTCGACGGCGGGGGCGCCGTCTCGAAGGGCCAGACCATCTCGAAGGACTTCCAGGGCCACGCCGCGGGCGTCGCCTGGCGCATGCTCGCCCGGCCCGACGGCTCGTGCATGGTGCTGCACGAGCTGTCGTCGCAGAACCAGCAGGTGGGCACGTTCCCCGGCGCCTACGGGATCCAGAAGACCATGTGCGGCGGCCTCGTGACCTCCACGGTCACCGTGGTGGCGCCCGGCGCCGACTCGGCGCAGCCTTCCGCGCCGCTCGTGGGCACGCTCGTGGGCGCCGACGTCGCGATCTCTCCGACCGGCGACCAGATGGCCGTCGTCTCGATCGCGACCAGCGACCCCAGCCAGCAGGTGCAGTTCTTCGACCTCGTCGGCGGCGGCCCCTCCATCAACACCACCGGCAGCTGCTGGTCGCCGAGCGGCAACACCCCGTCGGTGCCCGGCACGAGCGCGGGCACGGGCGCGACCGCCGACACGGGCGCGAGCGCCGATACGGGCGCCAGCGGCGACGGCCTCCCGGCGCCGGACGCGTTCTTGCCGGCGAACGGCCAGGTCGTGGCCGTCGCCTATGACTCGCGCGGCAACGTCATCGTGCAGAGCCGCGAGCCGGCGTCGCTGCAGATCCTCACGCAGCGCCGCGGGGCCATCACGCTCTCGCAGGACTCGCGCCTCGACGACGGACATCAGCTGTTCCACCAGGCGACGGGCGAGCAGATCGCCTGCGTGTCCTGCCACCCCGAGGGCGGCGAGGACGGGCGCGTGTGGAACTTCCAGGGCCTCGGCCTGCGGCGCACGCAGTCCCTGCGCGGCGGCATCATGGACACGGCGCCCTTCCATTGGAGCGGCGACGAGGCGAACATGAGCAACCTCATGAAGGACGTCTTCCAGGGACGGATGGGCGGCGGCGCCGTCGACACGTCGCGCACGACGGCGCTCGCGAGCTGGATCGACCAGATCCCGACGGTGCCCGCGTCGCGCCGCGCGGACGACGCGACCGTGGCGCGCGGAGGGGCGCTGTTCGTCTCGGCGGGCTGCGTGGTCTGCCACTCGGGCCCCGACCTCACGAGCGGCCTGACCGTCGACGTCGGCACGGGCGGGATGTTCCAGGTGCCGCAGCTCCACGGCCTCGGCCTCCGCGCGCCGTACATGCACAACGGCTGCGCGGCGACGCTGCGCGATCGCTTCGGGACGGGCTGCGGCGGCGACGCTCGCCACAGCGTGGGCGGCGTGCTGAGCGACGCCCAGGTCACCGACCTCGTCGGCTTCCTCGAGACGCTGTAGCCGAGCGTCCGAACGTCCCACGAATGAAGGCTCTCCCTCCCGCGAGCGCGGCGCGCCCGGCTCGCCCTCCGCACCGCCCGCTCGTCGCGCTCCTCGTTCACGCCGCGGGCGCGCTCGCGCTCGTCGCGGGCTGTGGCGGCGCGAGCGGCGTGCGCGACGGGGGCGAGCTGCGCGGCGACGGGAGCCCCAAGGCCGATCTCGGCGCCGAAATGGCCGGCAAGAACGACGCGGCGGCAGACGGTCGCGCCGACGCCGGCGCCGCCGACCGCGGGCCGACCGCCGCCGACACGCGGGACGCCATCCCGGAGTCGCGGCCCGACGCGCCGCCCGGCCAGGTTCAGCCTACCTTCTGCCCGGCGGTCATCCCCACCCTGACGGTCGACTCGGGCACCGTCACCGGCGTGCTCGAGGGCGCGAGCAACAACCCGGCCGTGAGCTGCCGCGGCGGCGTGCCCACGCCCGGCCCCGAGTCGTTCTTCACGCTCACGGTCACGCAGCAGGCGACGGTCATCCTCACCGTCGCGGCGCCCGTCGACACGGTCGTGGCCATCCGGCCGGGCCCCTGCAGCGACACGATCTCCGAGCTCGCCTGCGGCGAGCAGCCGCCGGCCGTCGGCGCCGACGCCGGCGTCCCCGCGATCGACGCCGGCGCCGGGGCGCGCCTCAGCGGCGTCAGCGCCCCCCTCGCCCCCGGCACCTACACGGTCATCGTCGACACGTACACCCTCGGGAGCCTGACGAGCGCCAACTTCTCGCTCACGATCGGCCACATCGCGCCCGCCGCGAACGCCGCCTGCGCCTCGCCGACGCTGCTCACCCTGGGCATGACGGCTCCCGCGCAGCCGCTCGATCTCGCCGGCGCGCCCAAGCCGGTCTGCGGGGGCACGGCGCTGACCTCGCTCTACTACACCGTAGGCGTCCCGGCCGGGCAGCGGCTCTCGGCGAAGGCGGTGCCCCGGGCCGGCGATCAGACCTGGATGCCGCGGCTGTCCGCCTTCACCTCGTGCGCCTCGAACACCTGCATCGCCCAAGGTCACGTCGTCTCGGGCACGACCCAGCAGCTCGACTGGGTGAACAACGGCGCCTCGTGGCAGCTCATCTACCTGTCGGTCGGCGCGGACGGACCCGTGAGCGGCGCGACCTTCGACCTGTCGGTGAGCGCCGTCGATCTCTTCGCGACGTGCGATCGGCCGACGTCCCTCGTCGACGGCACCGTCGTCCCCAACCAGGATCTGTCGATCGCCCCCACGCCGACGGGCCAGACCTGCACCGGCGCCACCCACGCGTTCTACTACTCGGCCGTGCTGCTGCCTCAACAGACCATCACGCTGCAGACGACGCCGAGCGCCGACGCGACGAACTTCTTCCAGCCCCAGCTCGGGATCCGCACGAGCTGCGACTCGGCGACCTGCATCTCCGACGATCAAGGGTCGACGTCGTTCGTGAACCGCACCGACCAGGACCTCCCGATCCTCGTCGAGGCCACGACGAGCGAGACGCAGTTCATCAGCGAGTTCGACCTCACGGTCTCCATGCCGCCGCCCCCCGCGGGCGTGCTCGTGACCCCCACGACCGGCCTCGTGACGACGGAGTCGGGCGGCACGGCGACGTTCACGGTCGCGCTCCAGTCGCCCCCGGCCGACGACGTCACGATCGCCGTCGCGAGCGACACGCCCACGGAGGGCACGGCGAGCCCCGCCTCGCTGACGTTCACGCCCGCGACCTGGCGGACGCCCCAGACGGTCACCGTCACGGGCGTCGACGACAGCGTGGCCGACGGCCCGCGGGACTACACGATCGTCACGAGCCCCGCGACGAGCGACGACGGCCGCTACAGCGGCCTCGACCCCGACGACGTCTCCGTCACGAACCTCGACAACGAGCCCGGCGTGAGCTTCGTCGGCGCGGGCTCCGTCGTGACCTCCGAGTCGGGCACGACGGCGACGTTCGGCGTCGCCCTCACCGCCGCGCCCACGGCGGACGTCACGATGACGCTCGCGAGCAGCGACGTCGGCGAGGGGACCGTGGCCCCCGCGCAGCTGACGTTCACGGCCGCGAACTGGAGCGTCGCGCAGACCGTGACCGTCACGGGCGTGGACGACGCCGTCGTCGACGGCACGCAGCTCTACTCGATCGTCACGGGCGCCCTCACGAGCACCGACGCGCGCTACGGCGGGCAGAACCCCGCAGACGTCACGGCGCGCAACCTGGACGACGACCAGGCGCCCGTGCCCCTCAAGGTCGTCAGCGGCGATCACTCGTGCTCCTCTCCCGCGCCGTTCCCCATCGCCGTCGACGCGGCCAACCAGCTCTACCTCGTCATGGCCTGCGAGGTCGGGCTGTCGATCGCGACGAGCACGGACGCGGGCGTGACGTTCACGGACCCGGTGCAGATCCCCGGCACCGACGACTTCAGCGGCCCCGCCAAGATCCTGGGCGGCGCGCCCGGATTCGCCTACCTCCTCTTCGGCGGGTCCGACGGCAGCGTCTTCTTCACGCGCACGGCGGACGGCGGCGTCACCTGGAGCTCGCGCGTGACCCTCTCGGACCGGCAGGACACCATGAACTTCGGCGCCGCCGACAAGACGGTCGTCGTCGTGACGGCCGGGGCGGACGGCGCGAACCAGAACGTGTTCTGGCGCAGCCTCGACGGCGGGAAGTCGTTCCTCCCCAAGGCGTTCGTCGACGGCGCGAACAGCCTGATCGAGGTCGAGCCCGACGGCCGCACCGTCCGGTCGGTGGAGCTCGTCTCCAATATCGGCGAGCTCCAGAAGAGCAGCGACGCCGCGGCGACCTTCACGAAGGTCGGGGACATCTCCCAGGACATCTCCCAGACCGTCAACGGCGCCGTGCTCATCGGGCACGCCAACCTCTTCGGCTTCGCGGGCAACACCCTCCAGATCGGCTCGCTCGCCGACCTCACGCAGGTCACGAGCTCGATCGACTTCCTCAACGTGCCGCCCTTCGCGATGGCCGTCGACGACCTCGACAGGCTCGCCATCCTCGACACCGACCCGAACGGGCACCTGCGCGCCACGCGCGTCGCGCCCGGCCAGACGCCGCCCGCCGGCGGGCGCAGCCTCGGGCCCTCGCCGTCGACGGCGGGGATCGCGACCCTCTCCCGCAAGGCCGCCGCGGTCGCCGTCCAGAACGGCAACCTCATCCTCTTCACGACCGTCGTCTGGTAGCGCGTCAGTCGGCGGACGCGTCGTCGGCGGCGTCGCCCGCGCCCGCGTCAGCGGCGCCTGCCTCCACGGGAACGTCGCTCGCGCCCGCGTCCGGCGCGGTCGACGCCGCGTCCGGGACGCCGCCGTCCGCCGCGCCGGCGTCCGGGATCGGACAGGTGGAAGGCGCCGCTGCGCCCGCGTTCGTCGAGAAGGTCATCGTCGCCGGCTGCCCGAGCTGGGCGCCGAAGGCGTCGCCGAAGGCGGCGTCGATCGTCACCTCGAACGTCGTGCCCGGCGGCCACCCGCCGAGGCAGTCGGCGGCCGCCAGGTACCAGCGCGAGGCGAGGCTCGCGTCGCCGAGCAGCTTGTACGGCACGTCGGCGCCGTGGGCCTTCACGTGGACGGAGGGGCTCGTCGCGGGCGCCTTCGGCAGGCGGTTCGTGAAGGTCAGCGGGAGCTGGAAGCTCGGCACGACGGGCGAGGTCGTCGGGACGAGCACCGCCGCGAAGGCCGAGGTCTTCACGGTGACGGGCGGCGTGGGCAGATCGGCGGGGTCATTGTACGCGCTCGTGAGCAGCGTCGGCACGAGGTCGAAGGTCAGCGTGTGGCTCGCAGGGAAGCCCGGCACGTCCGGGCGCGCGTAGACGTACGAGGAGAGCCCGCCGAAGCGCGGGAGGCTGTTGTAGTCGACCGTGAGGTGGAACGGCGGATCGCTCATGGCCGTGCCCATGTCGGTCCAGGTGACGTGCACGGCGGCCTCCGCCTTGGGCATCACCGCCGTGACGCCGTTCGTCGTCACGAGGTCCTCGATCTTGGCGCCGTCGAGGCGGCGATCGAAGACGAAGTCGATCTCCGACGCGAACGGAGGCAAGGGGCTCACCATCGTGACGTTCGGGTCGAGCGACCAGGCGAGCGACGACTCGCCGCCCGCGGCGACCCAGTAGATCTGGGTCAGCACGGGCGAGCCGTGCGGCTCGGAGGGCCCGCCGCAGGCCGCCCCGAGCGCGCAGGCCGCGGCCAGGACCAGGAGCCTCGGGCGCGCGCGCGCGGACTTCATCTGTGCGCCTCTTCTATCACGGGC
Organism: Polyangia bacterium; assembly: GCA_035546175.1. GTDB lineage: Bacteria > Myxococcota_A > Polyangia > Fen-1088 > Fen-1088 > DASZFV01. Next base: position 6,029 of record DASZWW010000439.1, on the reverse strand, counting down.
GAACGGGCTATGGTCGCGCCGTGAGCCCGCGCTTCGAGATCACCGACGCCGAGGATCCGCGCCTCCAGGACTACCGCGCGCTCAAGGAGCGCCACCTCAACGCCGAGAGCGGCCGCTTCGTGGCCGAGAGCGAGCGCGTCGTGCGCCGGCTGCTCGCGAGCCCCCTGCGCGTCCACTCCGTGCTCGTGACGCCGCCGCGGCTGCGCGCGCTCGAGGAGGCGCTCAGGCCCGAGGCGCTCGGCCCCGAGCGCGCCGCGCTGCCCGTCTACGTGGCGGAGCAGCCCGTCGTCGACGCCATCGCCGGCTTCCACGTCCACCGCGGCTGCCTCGCCGTCGGCGAGCGGCCCGTGGCGCGCGCCCTCCCGGCGGGCGCGCGAGGCGTGGTCGTGCTCGAGGACCTCGTCGACGTGGACAACCTGGGGGCCATCGCCCGCAACGCGGCCGCCTTCGGCGCCGACGCGCTCGTCCTCTCCCCGCGCTGCGCCGATCCCTTCTACCGCAAGGCCATCCGCGTCTCGCTCGGCGCCGTCTTCGACCTGCCCGTGGTGCGCCTCGCGCGCTGGCCCGACGACCTCGACGTCCTGCGCGGGCTCGGCTTCTCGCTCGTCGCCGCCGTGCTCTCGCCGACGGCGACGCCGCTGCCCCGCTTCGCGCCGCCCGCGCGCTGGGCCCTGCTCCTCGGCGCCGAGGGGCCCGGGCTCTCGGCCGAGGCCGTGCTGCGCTGCCACCACTCGGTCACGATCCCCATGTCCGCCTCGACGGGCGCCGACTCCCTCAACGTCGCCACGGCCGCCGCCGTCATGCTCTACGCGCTCACGCGCCGGCCGCCTGGCTAGCTCTTCGGGAGCTTCGACCAGTCGACGAAGAGCTTGCGGGCCGCCGGCTGGCAGCTCGGGCAGAAGCACGCGTCGCCGTCGCCGACGCGGACGGCGCGGATCGTCGTGCCGCACGCCGGGCAGGGCTTCCCGTCGCGCCCGCGCACCACGAGGAAATCGCGCACCTTGACGTCGATCGGCTCGGCGCGCCGGCGGATCTCGGCGATGGCACCCGTGAGCACGCGCGGGATCGCCTCGAAGAGGGCGTCGATCTCGGCGGGCGCGAGCTTGTTGCAGAAGGTCTTGGGGTGCAGGCGCGCCGCGAAGAGGATCTCGTCGGCGTACGCGTTGCCGATCGAGGCGATGGCCGCCTTGTCCATGAGGAACATGCGCACCTGGTCGCGCCGCCTGCGGATGAGCGCGCGGAACGCCTCGCGCGTGAAGGCGGCGGAGAGCGGGTCGACGCCCAGCTTCCCGTAGACGGGGATCGTCGCCTCGTCGGCCGCCGCAGCGACGTAGACCTTGCCCATGCGCTTGTCGTCGACGTACTGCAGCTCGGGGCCGCCCTCGAAGACGAGGGCCAGGCCGAGCGACACCGGATCCCTCTTGGCCCGCCCGTCCGCCGCCGGGTCGAGCAGCTTGTAGCGCCCGGCGAGCATGGCGTTCACGACGAGGACGAGGCCGCCCTCGAGCGCGAAGCGCATGAAGTGCCCGCGGCGCGCGGCGTCCTCGAGCCGCCGCCCCACGAGCACGCCGGGGAACGGCTCCTGCACCATGACGCGCAGGACGAGCGGATCGCCCGTGCGCGCCGCCGCGATGCGCTTGCCCACGACGGCGCGCCGGAGCTCGTCCTCGACGTGGACCAGATCGGGCAGCTCGGGCACGCCCTCAGTCTGGCATTCGGCGCCGCCCCGGTCCAAACTCCACGCATGCCCCTGCCCGCCATCGTGGCCGTGTCGATCACCGTGATCGGCTCGGTCGTCTTCCTCGGCAACGGCATCCGCGCGCTCCGCCGGCGCCGGCGCAACCTCGAGCGCTGGAAGAAAGGCGAGCCGCTCGAGGGCGTCGGCGACTGGGACTGACCGCGCTCAGTCGCGCTTCCGGTACACCTTGACGTCCAGGTAGCCCGAGCTGCCGTCGAGGCTGAAGATCGTGAGCGTCGTGCCGCTCGCGGTCGTCGTGATGGTGTAGGCGACCGTGGCGGAGTCGTCGCCGCCGTCGTCGACCGGACACGTCGCCGTGACCATGAACGGCGACGCCCCGTTGCTGGTGAGCGAGCCGTTCGATCGCGCCGCCGCCGTCCCCGAGACGATGGCGCTCTGGAAGGTGAAGCTGCCGCCCGAGCCCGTCAGGACCGACGTCTCGCGCGTCGGCGTCGGATCGGGCTCGAACCCGGCGTCGGAGCCTCCGTCCGCGGAGGCGTACTTGGTCTTCGAGACGAGGTCGTAGGTGCCCGCCGTGAGCGGGCCGCCCGCGGGCGTCGGCGGCGCGGCCGCGCTCGCGGTCGGGACGACGCAGTCCCCGAGCGGCACCACGGTGTTGCAGCCCTCGCCGCTGCCGCCGGTCGTGGTCGTCCCGCACATCGAGAGCGCGGCGTCCGCGTCGGTGCCGCCGTCGGTCTTGCCGTCGGTCTTGGCGCCCGAATCCGAGACGTCGCCGCCGCCGTCGCTCGAACCGCCAGCTCCGGCGGCGGCATCCGCGCCCGCGCTCCCGCCCGCGTTCCCCCCGCTCCCGGCGGCGTCGCCGCCGCCCCCGCCCGCGCTGGTCCCCCCGCTTCCGCCCCCCGCACTGATCCCGCCACTCCCCGCGGCGTCGCCGCCGCTCCCGCCCGCGCCCGTCCCGCCGCTCCCCGCCGCGTCGCCGCCGCCGCCCGCCGTGCCCACGCCCGCCGCCCCGCCGTGACCTCCCTTGCCGCCGTTCCCCGCGCCGCCGCCGGCCGAAGAGCCGCCGCCGCACGCGTACGCCAGCAGGGAGCTCATCAACAGGAACGCTCGGGCTTCGCGACGCATCGAACCTCCACCCGCCTCGGGGTTTGCCCTGTGTCGGCGTTTTCTCACCCGTTCTTGAGCCGCGGGCCTCGAAACCGCGCCTCGACGGCCAGGACACGCCGACGAAACCAGGCCGGGGTCATTCTCGGGTCGTGGAAGCCGCCGGCCGCTCGCCCCGCAAGACGCTCACGCTGACGCTCACCGAGCCGGAGCGCGCCCAGCGCGTCGAGGTCTCGGACCTCTTCATCAAGACGCTCGGCCCCTGCCGGCACCGCTCTCCGCTGACGGCGCGCTTCAACGCCGACGTCATCCACCGCGTCGGCGAGGCGGACCGCGTGCTCCTCTACGATCAGCAGTCGAAGCTCGGGGACACGGGCGAGGCGGGCGCGCCCTCGTTCGAGCTGGCCGGGCCGCGCGATCGCACCTTCTTCGAGCCCGCGACGTTGTCCGCCGGCATCGTGACGTGCGGGGGCCTCTGTCCCGGCATCAACAACGTCGTCCGCGGGCTCGTGCTCGAGCTGACCCACGCCTACGGCGTCCCCGAGATCCACGGGTTCCGCTACGGCTTCGAAGGCCTCACGCGGCGCGGGCTCCCGCCCGTGCGTCTCGTGCCCGAGCTCGTGGCCGACATTCACCAGCATGGCGGCACCGTGCTGGGGACGTCGCGCGGCGCGCAGGACCCGGGCGAGATGGTCGACACGCTCGTCGCGCTGGGCATCCGCGCGCTCTTCGTCGTCGGCGGCGACGGTACGCTCCGCGCCGCCATGAAGCTCGTCGCCGAGATCGAGCGGCGCGGCCTCTCCATCGCCGTCGTGGGGATCCCGAAGACGATCGACAACGACATCCACTTCATCGACCGCAGCTTCGGCTTCGAGAGCGCGTTCTCGGCGGCCGTCGAGGTCATCCGCGCCGCCCACGTGGAGGCCAAGGGCGCCCGCAACGGCATCGGGCTCGTCAAGCTCATGGGCCGCCACTCCGGCTTCGTGACCTGCCAGGCCGCCATCGCCTCGACCGACGTGAACTTCGTGCTCATCCCCGAGGTGCCGCTCGTGCTCGACGGCGAGCGCGGCTTCCTGCGGTGCCTGGAGCGGCGCCTCGCCGCGCGCTCGCACGCCGTCGTCGTCGTCGCGGAGGGGGCGGGCCAGGACCTGTGCGAGGAGCGCGTCCCCGACGGGGAGCCGCGCACGGACGCGAGCGGCAACGCGCGACTGGGCGACGTCGGCCAGGTGCTGCGCGAGCGGATCACGCGCCACTTCGCGCGCGCGGCCACGGACGTCACGCTCAAGTACATCGACCCGAGCTATCAGATCCGCAGCGTCCCGGCCTCGCCGTCGGACAGCGTGTTCTGCTGGAACATGGCCCGCAACGCCGTCCACGCCGCCATGGCCGGCAACACCGAGCTGCTCATCGGGCGCTGGCACGGGCGCTTCGTCCACGTCCCGTTGCCCCTGGCGACGCGCTTCCGCAAGCAGGTCGACGTCAACGAGGATTTGTGGACGTCTGTCATCGAGGCCACGGGCCAGCCGCACCGCTTCACGTGACGCGGGCCGTGGACGACGCTACAGGAACGCGGCGTCGCGCCGCGAGAGCACGAGGCCGGTCTCGACGGAGATCGGCGTCGTGAGCCGTCGGGGCCGGGGGTCGGCGGCCTCCCGGTCGCTGCCCGCCGCGTCGTCGGCCTCGAGGCGGTAGGGGTGGAAGCGCGCCTCGGCGAAGACGGACAGCACCTCCTCGGCCGTCGTGCCCTGCGCGCCCAGCGTGCGCGGCGAGAGCTCGACGACGACCTCGAGGTCGTCCGGCGCGCGGCGCAGCGCCTCGCGCATGCCGCGGATGACGGGCCACTCCGCGCCCTCCGCGTCGATCTTGACGAGGCGGACCTTCTGGATGAGCCCGGGCGTCAGGAGCGCGTCGAGCGGCCGGTCGGCGACGGCGACGTTGAGGGCCTCGACGTTGTCCGCGCGGTTGCGCCGGAGGTTGTCGAGCAGGAGGCCGTGGATCGCCGGCGACGCCTCGAGCGCCAGGACCTTGCCCGACGGCCCGACGATCGGCGACGCCAGCAGCGAGAAGTAGCCGGTGTTCGCGCCGACGTCGACGAAGACGTCGCCCGGGCGCAGGCGATCGGCGATGTAGCGCGAGAGGTTGGGCTCCCACCCGCCGAAGGCGAAGACGTAACGCTGGATGAGATCGAGGGTGTTACCCGCGAGGACCGCGCCGATGCGGGTCGTGGCGACGAAGTCGTGCTCGGCGTACTGGATGACGGCGGGCCGCACCCACCTCTTCGCGACGTCCTTCATGAGCCGCGCCACGCGCATGCAGAACCTCATAAGGCCTGCGGGCGCGCCCGTCACCCGTCATCGGGCCGATTCTGACGGCCGGCGTCGCCCTACGCCGTCTGGCCCGAGGCGCGCAGGTACTCGACGTAGTAGGCGGCCTCGCGGCGCTCCTCGAGCTCGCCGCGCTCGACGGCCTCCTCGCAGAGCTTGCGCAGGTCGCCGATGCGCTTCGACGGCGGCAGGCCGAAGGTCTCCATGATGGCGTTGCCGAGCCCGGGCGGCAGCGGGGGCACGCGCGCGTCGAGCTCGCGGATGGCCAGGATCCGCTCCTTGAGGGCGTGGATGTTGCTCACGGCCTCCTGCCGTCGGCCCGGCCGGCGCGAGGTCACGTCGGCGCGCGACAGATCGAGCAGCTCCTCGAGCCCGTCGCCCATCTCGTGATCGAAGCGGCGCACGGCCGCGTCGGTCCACCCCGGCTCGTAGGCGTTCGCGCGCAGGTGGTGGAGGATGAGGAAGCGGATGCGCTGCCGGTCGGGCTTCTCGAACCCCATGCGGCGGGCGATGGGGTCGAACATCCGAGCCCCGACCTCGGCGTGGCGATGGAAGGTGACGCGCCCGTCGGGCAGGAGGACCCGAGTTGGCACCTTCCCGATGTCGTGCAGGAGCGCCGCCCAGCGCACCGACGGCTTCGGCACCGACTGCCGCACGACCTGCTTGGTGTGCTCCCAGACGTCCTTGTGCCGCCGCCCGGCCTCCTGCGAGAAGTCCACCGTGGCCTCGAGCTCGGGCAGCAGCACGGCGAGCAGCCCCGCGTCGTGCATCCACTGCAGGCCCACGTCGAGCGCCTTGCCCAGGATGACGGCCTCGATGCCGGCGCGCACGCGCGCGGGCGCGAGCTGCGCGGCGAGCGGCGCGGCCGCCCGCGCCGCCGCGGGGATCTCGGGCGGCGGGGG
>DASZWW010000438.1:0-4254 GCA_035546175.1 Polyangia bacterium | reverse complement strand
CGCCCCCTGCGCCGCCCAGCCGATGAGGCGCTCGCCGGGACGGAGGGTGCCCGAGAGGGCGTCGGGGATCCGCACGACGGCGCTGTCGAGGAGCTCGCCCTCGGGATCGCGGAGCTGGGTCCGGACGCGCACGATGCGCCGCTCGTTGCGGCGCCAATCGCCCGACGCGTCCTCGAGGAAGAAGCAGGCGAGGAGGCGGCGATCCTGCGTGACCTCGGGCCGCGGGCACACGCTCGCGTCGAGCATTCTCGGGGCCTCCGCGCCCTCCCGGAAGAGCAGGGTCGAGCCCGTGCGGCGGATCAAGACGGTCCGGCCGTCGTCGAGCACCGTCGGGTCGAGCTCGTGGAAGCCGGACAGCCCCTCGCTCCTCAGCGCCTCGCGCCACTGGCCGCCGGAGCGCACGCGCACGATCTCCGTGTAGGGGCCCGACGAGACGACGTGGGGGATGTCGACGAGAGGGCCCTTGCGCTCGTACTCGAGCCAGGGCGTGACCTTCCGCGTGCGGCTGCCGCACGCGCTCGCGAGCGCCAGCGTGAAGGCGAGGGCGACGGCGCGCCGGGGGACCAGGCGAGACATGGGGCGAGCATATATCGGGGCCGCCTCGTCCGCGCCGCCGCCCGCGCGGGCTCAGGCGCCGAGCTGGCCGCTGGCCTCGACGGCGGCGCGCAGCGCGGCCTGGCCGTCGCTCGTGCTCCCCGCGGTGCCGAGTGCGTCGTGAAAGGTCATGACGGTGCGCGCGGGCCAGGCCAGGACCCGGCGCCAGCAGGCGGCGATGGTCGCGGCGTCGGCCACGCGGCGGGGCATCGTCCAGACCCACAGCTTGTCCGGCTTGAGCATCTGCTTGGCCATGAAGCCCTCCTTCCGCAGCGCGGCGCGCGGGTAGAACCAGGCCAGGTTCTCGCCTGCGATGACCGTGCCGGACGCGGCGTGATGGAGCCACAGCTCGTCGGCGGGCGTGCGCGCGCGCATGACCTCGCGCATCGTCCTCATCATCGCGAAGAAGCCGTCGGGGCCGCCCTCGGCGGGCGAGCGGCCGTCGGCGGGGCCGACGAGGCCGTGGAAGATCACGGCGTCGAGCTGCCCGCGGAACTGCGGCAGCGGATCCGCGAGGTCCATGAGCTCGACGCGCGGCAGGCCCACGAGCTTGCGGCCGTTCGTCGTCGTCGGGACGCGCACGGGGCAGAACAGGATGCGCGCCCGCTCGAACGCCGCGTGCCAGGGCGCCATGTGCAGGTGGTGCCCGCCGCCCGGCGAGATCACGTAGCGGACGACGAGACCCGTCTCCCGCTCGAGGCGCCGCACCTCGGGGATGGCCTGCTGCGGATCGACGGCGTTGACGACGACGAGGCAGCTCTCGTCGGCCGCCGTGTCGCGCAGGCGGAAGACGAAGCAGCGGTTGTTGCACTCGAAGACGTGCTTCGAGAGGCCGGGGCGGTGCTTGGTCGCGATGAGCCACAGGCCGTCGTGGATCTCGCGGGCTTGTCCGAAGGTCTCCTGGTCGAGCTTGAGTGACGCGGGCATGGTCGGCTCCTCGTGGAAGGTGATGCTCCACGGATACGCCTGCGCGCGCGCCCTCGATATGGGGCGGATGCCCCATCGGCCCGCGGGCGTGGGGCGCTCAGGTCAGCAGGTCGTTCTGCATCGCGAAGAGGCCGGCGGCGGCCCGCGTCGTGACGCCGATCTTCTGGAAGATGTGCTCGACGTGGTGGCCCGCCGTCTTCACGGAGATGTCGAGCGCCGTCGCGATCTCCTTGTTCGTGAGGCCGCGCGCGACGTGACGGAGCACCTCGAGCTCACGCTCCGAGAGGCCGCCCGCGCGGGGCGGGGGCCGCGTCGCCTGGCCCGCGGCGCCGAGCACGGCCTCGACGGCCTCGGGATCGAGGCGGCCCGAGCGCGCCTCGTGGCGCAGCTCGTGCGCGGCCTCGTCGGGCTTGCGCGCGGGCCGGTGCGGGCGCGGCTCGACGAGGGCGCGGTACACGTCGGCCGCGGCGAGCACACGCACCGTCGCGGGCAGGGCGGCGGGCGGCAGCCGGCGGTGGTAGCCGCTGCCGTCGAGGCGCTCGTGATCCTGCGAGGCGATCGCGGCGGCGGGGCCGAGGAAGGCGGCGCGCGCGAGGATGCGATCGGTGTCGTAGGCGTGCCCGCGCACGCGCTCGCGCTCGCCGTCGGTGAGCGGGCCCTTCTTCTCCCACACGTCGACGAGCACGCTCGCCCGCCCGAGGTCGTGCAGGTGCCCGGCGCGCTCGACGGCCTGCACGTCGCCGTCGCCGAGGCGCAGCCGGCGCGCCGCGCCCGCCGCGAGGAACGCGACGCCCGCGGAGTGACCGCGGAAGTAGCCCGACTGCAGGTCGGCGTACTCGCCGACGGCGCGGATGGCGCTCTCGGCCTCGGCGCCCGCGAGGCGGCGCGGCTTGCCCGGCTCGGCGGCGAGCGCGGCGTCGAGGGTCGACGTCTCGGGCGCGCCGTCGGCGAGCACGGCGGCGGCGTCGCGCACGAACGCCTCGGCGAGCTTGGGCGCGTAGCCCTTGCCCTTGCGCGCGCGCACCATGGCCACCGTTGCGTCGACGCCGCCGAGCCCTCGCATGATCTGCGCGTCGGTCGCGATGTGGGCCACGCACACGGCGGGCTCGAGGGCCTCGCGCTTGAGCCCGTGCGGCTTCCCGCCGCCGTCCCAGCGCTCGAACATCTGCTCGAGCCCGCGCGCCACGACCGGCCCGAGCGCGAAGCGGTCCGCGAGCTTCTTGCCGAGCTCGCAGTGCGTGGCCGTGTTCGCGAGCACGCGCGGCAGGTTCCCGAACGCGCGCGCGACAGCGCCGGCGCGCGCCACCGGCTTCTTGCCGCGCCCCACGTGCGACACGAGGGCGGCCATGACCCCGAGCGGCGAGCCGTTCGGCAGGTGCGTGATCCACACGCCCACGTCCTCGCCCAGCAGGATGCGCCCGAGATCGCCGTCGCCCGTGCACCCCACGGTGCGCAGCATGGTCAGGTAGTACGCGTCGCGCGCCTCGTCCTCCGACATCCCCGCCGCCTCGGCGAGCCGCACGGCGAGCACCGCCGACGCCAGCGACTGCTCGAAGGTCGCCCCGTTCGCGAGATCGCTCGCGCGCGACAGCGTCGCCATCAGCTCGGCGAGGCGGTAGTCGGGCGGCGCGGCGGTCACGATGGGCGCATTTCAGCATACAAGCCGCCGCGCCGCAGGTGCCACGGCGACCTCGCGGCGCGATGGGCTCGACGCGGCGGGGCGCGGCCGCGCGCTCGCTAGTGATCGCCGCGCTCGTCTCGCCGCGCGGCGGGCTCGGGCCTGGCCGTGACGTCGAAGTCCACGACCGGGAGCGCGCGGCCGCCGGGCGCTCGTGGCGCCTCGTGGATCCGCGCGACGATCACGATCGTGTCGTTCGGCCTGGCGTCGAAGGCCTTCGTCGAGCCGACGCGCATCGCGTGGTCCTGCTGCGCGTAGAGACACTCGACGTCCACGAAGTGGCCGCCGGGAGGCGCCGAGACGTACGCCACCGGATCGCGCGTGAGCCAGCGCTCCTCGGGGACGGGGAGCGTCCGCTCGCCGTCGATCGAGTACGTCACGCGGAGCGGGTGGAGGCGGCGCGCGACGTCGTCGTCGTGGACGATCTCGATCTGCACCGAGCGATCGGGCGACGCCCACTGGGCGGCGACCTCGGCGCGGGCGGCGCGCCGGAGCTGGAAGACGGTGGGCCGGAGCTCGCGGCGGGGCGCGCCGGGGAAGCCGTAGCCGAGGGCGTCCTCGACGGCCCGCGCGGGGAGGCCGGCGGCGAGCTCGCTGCGCATCTTCAGCCAGAGGGCCTTCTGGCATCCCGGGCCGGTCATCGCGGGCTCGCAGCGGGCCTCGAGGAACGACGCCAGGCTCGCGCGCGCCTCGGCCCAGTGGTCGGCCTCGAAGCTCCGGGCGCCCCGCACGTAGCGGGCGTCGGTCGCGTCGAGGGGGGCCGTCGCGCAGCCACCGCCGAGGAGCGCCGTCGCCACGGCGATCCAGCGAGCGCGCCGCCTCCACGAGCACGACGTCATGGGGTGAACCTAGTTCCCCGGGCCTTTGACCGTGCATCGGGCCGTTCCCTATAATCCGGGCATGAAGCGCCCCCGTTCGACCTGCTGGCATAGCCTCGCCCTCGCTTCTTGTCTCACCGCGGCGATGGCCGCGGCGAGCTGCGCGCCGAAGAGCCCGTCACCGGCGGGCGGCACGGGCAGCGGCAGTGCGGGCACGGGCGGTGGCGCCGGGAGCAC
>DASZWW010000437.1:0-6416 GCA_035546175.1 Polyangia bacterium | reverse complement strand
CGGCGGCGGCCGCCCTCGCCTCCGCGCCCGCCGCGCCGATCGCCGTCGCCGCGCTCGGCTTCCGCGCCCCGCCCGGCGCGGGCGCGCCCGACCTCGGCATGGACCTCGCCGCCTACGGCTTCATCGTCGCGCGCGGCGAGGGCCCGACGCTCCTCGGCTGCCAGTACGAGTCGTCGATCTTCGCGCACCGCGCGCCGCCCGGCGCCGTGCTCCTGCGCGCCCTCCTCGGCGGCACCTTCGACCCCGCCATCGTCGAGGCCACGGACGACGCCATCGCGTCGCGCGCCGTCGACGATCTCCGCCGCGTCGCCGGCCTGCGCGCCCCGCCGGACTTCGTCGCCGTGTGGCGTCACCCGGCCGGCATCCCGCAGTACGACCTCGGGCACGCGGGGCGCGTCCGCGCCATCGACGACGACCTCGCCCGCCGGCCGGGCCTCCACGTCGTCGGGCAGGCGACGACGGGCGTCGGCGTGAATGACGGAATCGCGGCCGCCGCGGCGCTGGCCCGTTCTTTCGGCTGAGCTTCGCGTGAGCCGAATCGGTACGAAGGCGCACGACGCCGATCGAGGCTTGATTTTCACCTGCACCACGGCCGATTCTCGCGTGATGCGGAACGGAGGCTCACCATGCGCGCGCTGAAGACCCTGCTCGTGGTCGTGATCGTGCTCGCGGCGCTCGGCGGCGGCGCCGCCGTCGCCATCCGAGCCGGCCGCGCGAAGGTGGACGGCCCCACGACGCTCAAGCCCGACTTCGTCGGCGTGAGGAACGCGGTCGGCATCGGCCTCTTCGCGGCGCGCACCGCGCCGGGCGCGCACGTCGTCGTGTTCGACGCGGGCCTCGATCCCCAGGGCCGCCCCATCGACGTGCTGCTCGCCGCGCTCGGCGCCACCCGCGACGACGTCACCGACGTCTTCCTCACGCACGGACACGCCGACCACGTGGCGGGCGTGGCCGTGCTCGGGAAGGCGCGCGTCCACCTCGGCGCGGCCGACGTCCCGCTCGCCGCGGGCCAGATCCAGCCGGACGCGCTCATGCCCATGGTCTTCGGCAAGCTCGCCGGCAACCCCCCGGTCACGGCGAACGCGCCGCTCGCGGGCGCGGCGTCGTTCCCCGTGGCGCCCGGCGACGCCACGAAGGTGGTGAAGGCCTTCCCCGTCCCGGGCCACACGCCGGGCTCCTTCGCGTACCTCTACGACGGCGTCCTCGTCGTGGGCGACATCATGCAGTACAAGCAGGGCCGCCTCGAGACGACGATGCGCCTCGCCGACCCGCACCCCGCGCAGAACAAGGCGTCGATCATCGCGCTCCAGCACCAGCTCGCGAACGAGACCGTGGACGTCGTCTGCACGGCCCACGGCGATCAGACGGGCTGCACGCCCAAGGGCCTCGGCAAGACGCTCCTCGACGATCTCGTGCAGCGCCTCGGCGGCTGAAAGACGCCGCCCGCGGCGGTGCTCGCCGCTAAAACTCCGGAATTCGCTGTGCACCGGCGCGGCCGGAAGTGCACGACGGGGATCACATTGTGGTTGTGGTGGTTAGGTTGTGGGGGATAATGGTCCCTCACCCCACGCGGAGGTCGAAATGAGACCAATGCTCGCTGTTTCCGCAGGTGTTTCGCTGTTGTTGGTCGCGGCCGGGCCGGGATGGGCGGGGGGCAAAAAGAGCGCGTCTGAAGCCAGCAAGGAGAAGGAGGCCACGCCGGCGTCCTTCAACAAGACCCTCCAGTGGGAGGAGAAGGTCGTGGGCCCGAAGGACAAGGGCGTCGACCACGCGAAGATCGCCGCGATGCAGGAGCAAGGCCGCCGCGACGAGGCCGCGCGCAAGCAGGCGCCGCCGAAGAAGCCCGAGCGCCCCGTGGGCGTGAACGACCCCGCGTCGTCCACCATCCCCACGCAGGACATCGAGAAGCCGCACGCGGTGACGATGCGCAAGGCCTCGTACGCCGCGCCCGCTCCCAAGCACCACGACGAGCTCGACAACCTCCTCGCCGAGAACGGCGTCGGCTCGAGCGAGGACGGCGGCCGCGACGGCCTCAACAAGGTCTTCGGCGGCGGCTCGAGCGCCAAGCACAAGGTCGCCGCGAAGCACGGCAAGCGCGCCCGCCACCGGCGGTAGATCGCCTCGATCCTAAGGGACCGTCGAGACGAGCGTCCAGGGAGACAGGTGCGTGATCTGTGCGCTGACGACGCGCACCACTGGGTTGACGAACGAGGGCACCGGCGTCCAGCGCCCCCCCGCGAACGTCGCGACGCGGAGGCTGTTCGGATCGACGCCCCCGAGCTCGAGGTCCCCGTAGCTCAGAAGAACGGCCGCGGGAGTCAGGAACAGCGTGCCTGTCGGACCGACCTCGTACACGGGTCCCACGGCGCCCTCCACCGGCGCCTCGATCTGCTGGATGGTGATCGGGGTGTCGTGAGTGAGCGCTCCCGCGGCGATCGTGATCGAGAAGGTGCCCAGGGCGTCGACCCCGCCCTCGGGGCCGATGACGGGAGCGCCCGCGACCGCGTATGCGGAGGCGGGCGACGCGTCGGACGGCGCCGCATCCAGCAACGTCACGGGGTCGCGCAATGGCCCGCCCCGGCACGCGCCCGCGGCCAAGAGGCACGAGACCGCAAGCCACGCTCTATTCGGCATCGAGGCGGACCGGTGATCAGCCCAGGATCCAGATCGCGATGTTCATGTAGATCATGATCCCCAGGACGTCGACGAGGGAGGCGATGAAGGGTCCCGAGGAGACGGCGGGGTCGAGGCCGAGGCGCTTCATGAGCAGCGGCAGGCCCGAGCCCACGACGGAGCCGAAGGTCACGCAGGCGATCAGCGACAGGCCGACGGCGCCGGCCATGCCGCCGTGGCCGCTGTGGCCGACGAGGGCGGCGCGCAGGAGACCGATGAAGCCCAGGATGCAGCCGAGCACGAGGCCCATGCGCAGCTCGCGCCACAGGATGCGGAGGGCGTCGCCGGGGCCGAACTCCTCGAGGGCCATGCCGCGGATGACGAGCGACGAGGCCTGCGACCCCGTGTTGCCGCCGGACGAGATGATGAGCGGCACGAAGACCTCGATGGCCTGGAAGGCGCGACGGGCGGCCTCGTAGTGCTCGAGCACGCTCGCCGTGAGGATCTCGCCCAGGAAGATGGCCACCAGCCAGCCGGCGCGCTTCTTGACGAGGGTCCAGAACTCGGTCTTGAAGTAGGCGTCCTCGGTGGGGGCGACGGCGCCGAGCTTCTGGATGTCCTCGGCCTGCTCCTGCTTGAGGACGGTCACGACGTCGTCGACGGTGACGATGCCCAGCATCTTGCGGGCCGCGTCCACGACGGGCAGCGCGAGCATGTCGTAGTGCTCGAAGAGGTGCGCCACGTCCTCCTGGTCCATCTCGGGCGGCACGGAGATGACGTCGGCGTTCATGATGGCGGAGATGGGCTGGCCGGCGCGCGCGAGCACGAGGTCGCGCAGCGACACGACGCCGAGGAGCGTGCCGTTGGGGTCGACGGCGTAGGCCTCGTAGATCGTCTCCATCTGGGCCGCCGTGGCCCGCACCTGCTCGATGGCCCGCTCGACGGTGAGCGAGGTGTCGATGGCGACGTAGTCCGTCGTCATGAGGCCGCCCGCCGAGTTCTCGGGGTAGCGGATGAGCTCGCGGACGTCGAGCGAGGCGTCCTTGGGCATGCGCGCGAGCAGGTCGGCGCGCACCTCGTCGGAGAGGGCCTGGAAGAGGTCGGCGCGCTCGTCGGCCGACATCGAGTCGGCGACGCGCGCCGCGAACGACCGCTCGAGCTTCTCGAAGAGCTGGACGCGGCGGTCGTGATCCATCGCGTCGAAGGCCGAGGCGGCCTGCGCGACGGGCAGCGCGGCGACGAGCAGCACCGCCTGCTCGTCGGAGAGGCCGAAGATGAGGTCGGCCAGGTCGACGGCGTGCAGCTCCTCGGCGAGCGCGATGGCGTGCTCGGGGCTGGTCTTGAGCGTCTCCGCCAGGTCGGGCGCGAGCAGCGTGGAGAGGCGCATCGTCGGCATGGTCACCTCGCTCGGGGGTCGGCGGCGCCGAGGTGGAGATCGTAGTACGTGAAGGCGCGGGCGTTCGAGCCCACGAGCACGAGGTCCTGGACGGCGGCCGCGGGCGTCCCGCAGCCCGACGTGCAGAACGGCAGCGCCGCGAGCGCGATGCCGAGGACGTCGCCGGCGCTCGGCTGGAGCCGCCGCACGACCGCGAGCTCCTGCGTGAGCGCCGCGCCCGTGACGACGTGGACCTCGCCCGCGAGCGCGCCGCCCGCGACCGTGGCGTCCGGGTTGCCGACGAGCGCCTCGTCGCCGGGCTTGCCGTCGACGTTCACGGCCGCCACGGCCGAGCCGAGCTCGCTGCCGCCCGCGGACAGCGTCACCGGCAGGATCGGCGAGGTGGGCGTGAGCGGACCCCGGATCCAGAAGGCGTGCGCGGGCGGCGAGCCGACGAGCAGGTCGAGCGTGCCGTCGCCGTCGAAGTCGCCCGTGGCGAGGGCGTGGCCGAAGCGCGGGTCGGCGCCGTGGTACGTGAAGGCGCACGTCGCCGTGCCGTCGCCGGCGACGGTGAAGACCGACACCGCGCCCTGGCCGTCGAGCTGGGGCGAGCCCACCACGATCTGCTGCGTCGCGGGATCCCCGGTGAGCGAGGCCACGACGACCGCGCGGCGCAGGCGATCGCGCGGCGAGAAGCCCGGCGAGAACATGATCGTGCAGTCGGCGGGCGGCGGCGTCGCCATGGCCACCCCGGGCGTCGCGCCGTCGACGTAGACGGACAGCGCGTCGCCCGAGACGACGACGAAGTCGGGCGCCTCGCCGCCCGCGAGCGCGCCCGCGGCGACGCCGAGGCCGAAGCGGTCGTCGCCCGGCTGGGCGTCGAAGAGCGCGACGTCGGGCGTGTCCCCGAGCGTCATGAGGTACACCGTGCCCTTGGAGGGGTCGTCCGCGCCCGGCGCGCCCAGCAGCACCTGGCCCGTGCCCGGCACCTCGGCGAGCGCCGTGAGCGGCTCCGTCGGGTCGACGGCGGGCGCCTCGATGGCCTGGCTCTTCGGCTGGCCCCGGGCGTCGAGGTCGACGACGGCGATGCCCGCCTGCGCCGCCGCGGACACGACGTAGCGCGCGCCCGAGGCGCCCGCGGGCAGCTTGGCCATGGGCAAGAGCGTGCGCCCGAAGTCGTCGGTGCCGAAGCGCGACGGCGCGCCCACGGCCAGCACGGGCGTGCGCGACTGGAGATCGTCGAAGTCGCGCCAGTCGCAGCCCGGCGCGGCGAGCCCCGCCGCGGCGAGCGCGAGCAGCGCGGGCGCCAGGCGCGCGGCGCGCATCAAAACCTCCCGAACGCGGCGAGGCCGCCGCCGCCGTCGCCCAGCGTGGGCGCGAGGCTGAGCGACCGCTGGCCGAGGACGCCCGTGCTGTCGGGCCCGTGCGACAGGAGCGTCGCGACGAAGGAGATCCCCACGAGCGCGCCGAAGCCGTAGAGGACGTCGGCGCCGATGGCCTCGAGCTTGCCCTTGAGGAAGCGCGGGTCCGTGTTGTCGACGTGCACGCCGGCCTTGATGTCGGCCTGCAGGCCGTCCTTGTTGTTCTTCGAGAGGGTGCCCACGTAGGCGCCCGCGCCGAGGATCACGAGGGCCGTGACGCCCGTCGAGATGGCGCGCGTCTTGTGCGGGCGCGGCGACCACTGGATCTCGACCGTCGTCTCGGTCGTGCGGCCGACCTCGAGCTCGCCCTCGTAGTCCTCGAACCCCTCCTTCTCGACCACCACCTTGCGCTTGCCGGGCGCGACCTCGGTGCGGCACGGCGCCGTGCACGCGAGCTTCTTGTCGACGGTGACGCGCGCGCCGAACGCCTGCGCGCCCGCGACGTTGATCCAGCCGCTGTTGCTCGTCTCGAGGGGCCAGTTGTACTGGATGGCCGTGCCCGGCTTGACGTCGATCGTCTTCTCGAGGGCGGCGTAGCCCTGCTTCTCGACGTAGATCGTGTGGCTGCCCGGCTTGAGGTGGCCCGTGAAGGGCGTGCGGCCGATGGCGCCGATGTCCTTGCGGTCGATGAAGACCTGCGCGCCGACGGCGTTCGAGGTGATCTCGATCCAGCCGAGGTAGTGCTCCTCGGACAGCGCGATGTAGACGTCGACGAGCTTGTCCGACTGGGGCGTGATGGAGCGCTCCTCGGGCTTGAAGCCCTTCGACTCGAGGATGAGGCGCACGGGCTTGGGCTCGAGCGAGCCCTGCCACGGCGTCTTGCCGAAGGGGCCGCTCTTCTTGTCGTTGAGGTAGATGGTCGCGCCCTGCGGCTTCGAGTCGATGACGACGAGGCCCTTGGTGAGGAACGCGGGCAGCGCCGGCGCCTCGGCGGGCCGCGGCGTCGGGGGCGGAGGCGCGGGCGGCGTCGGCGTGACGGGCGCGCCGGTCGCGGGCGGCGTCGGCGC
>DASZWW010000436.1:0-9393 GCA_035546175.1 Polyangia bacterium | reverse complement strand
CGGCGCGGGGCGCGTCCGCCGTCTGCCCGGCGGCGACGGCGGCGCCGTACGGGCGCGCGCTGGCCGCCGGGACCAGGTACCTGCTGCTCGGGCAGCAGCTCCATGGGCACTACCGGGAGATCCGCCGGGCCGACGATCTCGGCGACGCGGCGGCGCTCACGCCCGACTACCGCGTGAAGATCAAGAAGGCGCGCGAGCTGCACCAGCGGCTCCTCGACGACTACCGCGAGATGCGCGTCGCCTTCTACGAGCAGCTCGGCGCGGAGATGCGCCACGCGGGCTGCAAGACCGGCCCCAAGGCCGCCGCCGCGCCCGCCGACGTCGCGGGCCCGATGCCGCCGAGCCCGACGGACGCGAGCGCGTGGGCCATGGACGAGCCCGCGTCCGACGAGCCCGCGACGCCCCCGGCGCCGCCCGCCGCCCCGACGCGCGTGAAGCCCGAGGCGCCGCCGCCCGCGGGATCAACGATGGCCGCGCCCGCGATCTGGATCGACGTCGACAACACGCTGTGCGCGCAGCCGACGCGCGTCTCCGTCGACGGCCAGTCGCTCGGCGAGGTGGGCCCGCGCAAGCGGACGTCGGTGCGGACGCACGCCGGGCCGCGCGAGGTCTGCGCGCTGCCCGAGTCCGATCCCCGCAGCTGCGGCGACGCGGGCACGATCCGGCGCGCCTACCTCCACGAGGGGTGGAGCCTCACGGTCCACTGCGAGAGCAAGTGAGCGGCGCGCGCCGCCCGCCGGGCCGTCACATGGAGCAGTAGCCGTACTTCGCGCCCCCGCCCGAGGTCGAACAGGTCTGCATGCCGCCGTCCCCGTTCGAGGGGCAGCTCGCGTTCGTGACGTCGCAGACGAAGTGGCAGTGCGGCGTGGTCTGGCCGTTGACGCCCGCGATGCAGATGAAGCCCGGGGCGCAGTCGTTGTAGATCGTGCACGGGTCGTTGTTCATGCCCGTCTTGGTGCCGGGGCAGTCGCACAGCGTCTGGTTCGCGTTCGTGAGGTAGCAGTTGAACGACAGGCTCGGGCACCCCGACCCGTCGACCGGGTTGCAGGCGTGCGGCGGCACGTCGCACGTGTAGTAGCTCGTCATGCCGCCCTGGTTGTCCTCGATGTTGATCGTGCACGCCGTGCCGTCGCACTGCTCGTCCTTCGTGCAGTGCTGGTAGCAGCGCGCCAGGCCGTTCCCGCACGTCTCGAGCAAACAGATGAGCCCCGGCGCGCAGTCGTCGGCGCTCGCGTTGCAGAGCTCGCCGAGCTTGACCGTGCCCGCCGGCACGCAGGCCGGCTTGCCGTCGACGACGTTGCAGCGCTCGCAGGCGCCGCAGCCGCGCTGGCAAGACGGGCTGCACGCCTCGCCCGGGCCCGGGCCCTCGGCGCAGAGGGGCGTCACGGGCGTGCACGCGCTCGCCTCGCCGCCGCCGTCCGTCGCCACGTCCATCTTCCCGTCGGTGCCCCCGCCCGCCTCCACCCCCGAGTCCGGCGGCGCCGTCACGGGCATGCGCCGGCAGGTGCCGTCGGCGCCGCACCGGAAGCCGTCGGGGCAAGCCTTGCCCGTGGGCGAGCACAGGAAGCCGCCGTCGAGGACGTTGGGCTTGAAGCACCCCGCGGCCGAGAGCGCGGCGGCGACGGCGGCCAGCGCGCACGTCGAACGGCCGAGGTGTCTGCGTCTGGCTGCGGGCACGGCGCGACTATCCTAACTCGACCCGGCCGAACCCGATACGCCGGCGCGCTCTAGTTGCTGCAGTAGCCGTACTTCTTGCTGCCCTTGATGGCGGTGCACGTCGAGCCGGGGCAGTCCATCGCGCTCGTGGCGAGGCCGCAGGCGGGCCGGCAGATGGCGCTGCCCGTGCCCCCGACGTCGACGCAGACGAGGCCGGGGAAGCAGTCCCGCGAGTTGCCGCAGAGCGTGTTCGGCGGGCTGGCGCCGGGGCAGTCGCACAGGGTCGTGTCCGTGCCGTTCGGCAGCAGGAAGCACCCCTGCGCCTCGGCCGGGCAGCCCGTGGGCATGCCGTTGTTCTTGACCGGGTTGCAGGTCGTCGACTGGACGTCGCACACCTTGACGCCCCCGCCCGCGTTGCGCGAGCAGGTCGACAGCGGGCAGTCCGCGTCCGTCTTGCAGAAGCGGTAGCAGCGCGAGGCGCAGGCGTCCTGGAGGCACACGAGCCCCGGCATGCAGTCGTCGGTCTGGGCCGCCGTGCCGAGCGAGGCGTAGTTGCACCCCTCGCCGAGGCCCTTCGCCCGCAGCGCGAGCGGCTCGTTGCACGTCAGCGTGCCGGCGGTGTTCACCGAGCACTTCTCGTGACACGCGCAGCCCGCCTGGCAGACGGGATCGCACGTCTCGCCGGTGGTGTCGGCCGTGCAGCCGGAGAGGGGCGTGTTGCAGGCGACCGGCATGTCCGTCCCCGAATCGACCGGCGAGCCGCCGGAGCCGCTCGCGCCCGCCGTCATCCCCGCGCCGCCGTCGGTGTGACCGCCGGCGCCGCCGCCCGCCGCGCCGCCGCTCCCCGCGCGCCCGCCCGCGCCCCCGCCCGCGCCGGTCGGACCCTTGTGACAGTGCCCGTCATCCCCGCAGTGGTAGCCGTCGGGACAGTCTCCCGCGCCCGCCTGGTAGGTCTTGTTGCACTGGAGCTTCTCGCTGATGACCGGGTTGTAGCACCGCGCGGCGAGGACGGCGGCGAGCGCGGAGGCGAAGACTCCGGCCCGCGCGTGAGCCCTCGAAGAAGAGACGAGAGGCATCACCGGCTAGAAGCGGAAGGCCGCCCCCGCGCCGACGAGGCCGCTCCCCAGCCACGGCGCCACCGTCGCCGACGGCGCCGTCGCGGGCGGGGGCGTGCCCTCGGGCGCCGGCGCGCTCGCCTCGCTCGAGCCCGAGCTGCCGGCGACGACCATGATCGCGCCCGCGACCGCGAGCGCGCCGCCCGCGATGCCGAGGCCGATCGTCAGGTTGTTCAGCACCTTGCCGCTGTGCTCGACGTCGGGGTTGAACACGTCGCCCGCGTTCGACATGTTCGTGAGGTCCTGCCCCTTGCTGCGCGCCATCAGGCCCGTGATGAGGGCGCCGACGCCGCAGAGCACGCCGCCCCCGACCAAGGACCAGCCGACGATCTTCAGCGTGCCGCTCGAGCCGCCTTCGACGGCGGGCGCGGGCGTCGCCGGCGTCTCGGGCGTCGTGGCGGGCGTCGCCGCGGCCGCCGGGGGCGTGGGCGCGGGCGGTCCGACGGGGGCAGCCGGGCTCGTCGTCGGAGCGGCCGGCGGCGAGGGCGCGATGGGCGGCGCGACCACGGGCGGCGGCGTCGCCGCCGCGGCCGCCTTGCGGCGCTCCTCGACGGTCTTCTCGAGCTCGGCGATCTTGCGCTCGACATCCTCGCGGTTGCGCGCGCTCGGCGCGCGCTGTAGGTAGCGCCGGTAGAACCGCAGCGCCTCCGTCGGCTGGTCGTTGAGCCGGTACGCCTGCGCGATGTTGTAGAGCATGGGCGGGTCGCCGCCGATCTCGTACGCCTTCTGGTAGTCCTCGATCGCCTCGTTGTACTTGCCGACGTCATAGGCGCGCGTCGCCTTCTCGTAGAGCGTCTTCATCTCCTGCTTCTGAGCGGGCGTGAGATCGGCCGCGCGCGCGGCCGGCGCTGCGAACATCAACAGGGCGATGAGAGCGAGGCGTCTCGGGAGGCTAGTCATAGAGGGAAACTCCTCGAGCGAGGCAGGCGTACAGTACCCTACCTCGCTCGATCACGAAAGAGGCGCGTAAGTTTACGCACTGCGTGCGGGGCGCCCAAAACCGAAATCGCCAATGCACGCGCCTCGATCTGTTGTACGTTCCGGGTCCCCGCCGGCCCCTCAGGAGGTTCCCGATGCCCTCTCGCTGGAAGTCCCCGCCGCTCGGCCGAGCGGCCCTCGCCGCCGCCCTCGCGCTCACCGTCTCTTCGCCGGGCTGTAACAACGAGAAGGCCGCCGCCCCCAAGGCCTGCTGCGACCAGCCGCGCATCCCGCCCGGCGTGCCGCCCTTCACGGTCGTGGTGGACGAGGTCACGGGGCCGACGGACGGTCAGGACGTGAAGATGCGCGTCGCCTTCAAGCAGAAGACGAAGCACGACGACGTGTACCCCGCCCTGCACTTCCTCTACCGGTACGCGATGACCCGCAACACCTTCGAGCCCGTGAACTTCGTGGGCGAGTTCTACGCCACGGAGGGCGGCGCGCAGACGGGCGGCAACCCGCTGGCCAAGGTCTGGCGCGACCGCGACGCGAAGGGCCCGAAGTGCGAGAACGCCGTCGTCTACGAGTTCCCCGAGGAGGTGCAGCGCGCCTTCGACTACAGCCTCAACCGCGCCGAGCCCGAGGACCTCGCCGACAGCTGCCACCTCGACGAGAAGAAGAAGGTCGCGCGCGTCGACGACGCCTTCAAGCACAAGCCCTCGTTCACCGTCGATCCGGCGACGTTCTCGGCGACGGTCACGTACCCCTACCTCGAGACGGGCAAGGACGAGTACGTCAAGGACCTCTCGTTCAACGGCGCGATGACCTACTGGGCCGAGTTCATGACGGCCATGTTCGCGAAGTCCGCGGCGCTCAAGAAGCTCACCTACGTCGGCGTGCTCGACGATCAGCCGGTCCTCAAGATCACGACGACGCGCGAGCAGTTCGACAAGAACCTCTCCCGCACCCAGGAGACGATCGCCTCGTACGCGGCGATCACGTTCGCCAAGCTCGGCCTGCACAAGACCGACGACAAGGGCGCGAAGAAGGACCAGGAGCAGCAGAAGACGAAGATCTACAAGGCGGCCCTCGCCTACCTGCCCAAGGACTCCGCCTACGTCTCGCCCCGGCTCAAGGCCGATAAATAGCTAGCGCACGTGGGGCATCGGCAGCACGCCGAGCCCCAGCAGCAGCCCCGCGACGCCGATGGCCACCGAGATGGCCGCCGTGATCGTCGCGCGGTTGACCAGCCTCTCGGGCAGCGTCTCGTTCTCCTTGCGCGGGCGGACCAGCACCTGGCCGACGCCCGTGAGGATGAGGATGACGCTCGAGATGAGGAAGAACTTCGGCAGGAACGCGGCCGCCGGGTTCATGGCACGCCCTTCGCGGGCACTACGGCACGCCCTGGCGCGCGAGCGCGTCGTAGAGGGCCATGAGCCTGCGCGTGACGGGGCCGGGCACGCCCGCGCCCACCGGCTCCCCGTCGATGCGGGTCACGGGCAGCACGCCGCGCGTCGCGCTCGTGATGAAGGCCTCCTCGGCGGCGCGCAGCTCCGCCGGGAACATGCGCACCTCGACGAGGCGGATGCCGTTCTTGCGGCAGAGGTCGAGCACCTTCGAGCGCGTGATGCCGTCGAGGATGCCGACCTCGAGCGGCGGCGTGCGCACCTCGCCGCCGACGACGGTGAAGACGTTGCTCGTCGAGCCCTCGGCGACGCTGCCGTCGGCGCCGCACAGGATGGCCTCGTACGCGCCGAGGCGGCGGCGCGCCTCGCCGAGCGCGAGCACGTTGTTGAGGTAGTTGCCGGACTTCACGGCCGGGTCGATCGCGCTCGGGCTGTTGCGCGTGATCGAGACGACGCAGACCGCGACGCCCTTGGCGTACATCTCGGGCGTGGGCGCGCCGAGCGGGAAGACGATCACGACCAGCTGCGTGTCGTCGACGGCGGCCGGGTCGAGGTCGAGCTTGCCCGAGCCGCGCGTGAGCACGACGCGCACGCGCGACTCGGCGTTCCCCGCGGCCTCGAGCGTCTCGGCGATGGCGCGCTCGATGTCGGCGCGCGGCGGGACGCGCAGCCCGATGCGCATCGCCGAGCGCTCGAGGCGATCGAGGTGGTCGGCGGCCGCGAAGAGCCGCCCGTAGGCGGTGCCGATCGTCTCGTAGACGCTGTCGCCGTAGAGGAACCCGCGGTCGAAGACCGAGATCTTGGCCTCTTCCGGGAGGCACACCTTGCCGCCGATGTGGACGCGAATGGACATTGAGGCGTGAGAACCTAGTACATCCGGGGCGACCAAGCTATTCTGGCGCTGGTTTTCGCTTGTCGGTTATTGTGCCGCCTCGTCCATTGCCCCGCTTCTTCACAAGGCCCGAAAAGGAACTTGGCCGTCCGCCCACCCTGCACGTCGCACGTTGGGTCACTCTGGGAGCCCCCCCTTGAACATCCTTCGCGTCCGCTGCCGGAACCTCGAGGAATTCGAGGAGTACTACATGCCCGACGTCCCGAACGGCGGCGTCTTCTGCCCCACGACGACGGAGCTCGCGCCCGGGACGCCCGTCGTCGTGGAGATGGCCTGCGACGGCCTGCCGAACAAGGTGCTCATCCGCGGCAACGTCACGGCCTGGCGCCCCGCCCTGCCCCGCATGCGCATCCGCGCCGGCGCGACCGTCGCCTTCGAGGCCGAGGAGGCCAACAAGCGCGACTTCGTCGTCAAGACCCTGCGCGGCGAGCGGCCCGCGACCCGCAAGCGCAAGCACACGCGCATCCCCATCGGCATCCCCTGCAAGATCCGCCTGACCTCCGCGCTCGAGTACACGAGCGCCGAGCTGCGCGAGATCAGCGTGAGCGGCGGCCTCGTCTACGGCGAGCTCCAGCCGCCGGTCGGCACCGACGTGGTCCTGGAGATCACGCCCCCCGGCAGCGAGGCGGCGTTCGATCTGTCAGGGCGCGTCGTCTATCATGCGGGACCGAACCAGACGGGCGTCCGCTTCCTCTATCGCGAGGGCGGCGGCTCCCGCCGGCTGCGCGAGCTGGTGCGGCGATTCAAGGCTCTCTGAGAGCGAGGAGCTGACATGCGCAAAGGACCCCTCGGACTCTTTCTGGCCGCGAGCCTCGCGGCGGCGCTGTTCTCCGGGACGGCTCGGGCCAGCCACTATGCCGTGGCCGACGTGCCCCGCCTCGTGACGTCGGAGGAGGCGCAGAAGCTCCACAAGGCGGGCGTCGAGACCACGGAGCAGCTCCTCGACAAGGCGGCCAAGAGCAAGGACCGCAAGGCGCTCGCCAAGGCCTCGGGCCTCAAGCCGGCGGTGCTCCTCGACCTGGCGCGCCGCTGCGACCTCCTGCGCCTCAAGGGCGTGGGGTCGGAGATGGTGCTCCTGCTCGAGGCGGCCGGCGTCAAGACCACGGCGGCGCTCGGAAAGCAGACGCCCTCCGGCCTCATGGAGAGCATCACGAAAGCGAACCAAGCCAAGAAGATCACGGAGAAACCGCCGACCGAGCCCCAGGTGGGCGACTGGATCGGCCAGGCTCAGAAGCTGCCGCAGGTCCTCGAAGAGAAGTAGGCCGGCGAGGGCCGACTTTTGATACAGTAGGGCCCCCGGAAATGCCCCCCGCACGCGACAACCTCGCCCTGTCATCACCCGCGGGGCAGCTCCCTGCCGGCACGACCGTCGGCGGCCGCTTCCGGCTCGAGGCGCCCCTCGCCCAGGACGCGGTCAGCCAGACCTATCGCGCGATCGACCTCGGGCAGAACGTCGCCGTCGCGCTGCGCGTGGTCCCCCTCCGGCTCCTGGGCGGCAACGCCCAGCAGCTCGAGGCGGACATCGAGAAGGCGAGCGCCATCGTCCACAAGAACCTCGTCGACGTCCTCATGGTCGGCCGCGAGGCGGACTTCTACTTCATCGCGACCGAGCTGCTCGACGGCCAGACGCTGCGGGAGTTCATCGACGGCAAGCGCGGCGAGGGCCGGGGCGTCTCGTTCCGGGGCGCCTGCAACCTCGTGACGCACATAACGAACGCGCTCGAGAAGGCGGCGACGTTCATGCCGCACGGCGGCCTCAACCCGCTGTCGGTGTGGGTCAACAAGGCCGGGCGCGTGAAGGTGGCCGACCTCGGCCTGGCGCGCACGCTGCCGGCGCTCGCCCGCCGCGGCGCGCCCCAGGGCGCCCCTGAGGCGATCTACGTGGCGCCCGAGGTGGCGGGAGGCGCCCCGCCCTCGGCGGCCTCGGACGTCTACGCGCTCGGCGTCATCCTCTACGAGGTCCTCACGGGCCGGCCGCCGTCGGCGCCGCTGCGGCCGGCGAGCGAGGTCGCCACCGACGCGCCGCCGGCCGTCGACGAGCTCATCCTGCGGGCGACGCAGCGGATGCCCGACGCGCGCTTCGCGACCGCCGCCGAGTTCCGCCAGGCGCTCGTCTCGCTCGGCGCCCCGGGGGCCGCCGCCCCGGTCGCGAGCCCCGCGCGCGCGGCCACCCCGGCCGCGGCCTCGGCCGCCCCGGCGGCGGGCGGCGGGCGGCTGACGCTCGGCAAGTCCTTCAACGTCGCCGAGGCGGCGGGCGGCGCCGCCGACGACACGCAGGAGCGCTGGCTCATCCAGAAGGACAAGCTCGACTTCGGCCCGTTCTCGCTGGCCCAGATCCGCGCCCAGATCGAGCGCGGCGAGATCGCCGGCGAGCACATGATCGTCGACAGCGACACGGGCGCGCGCAAGAAGGTGAAGGACTTCCCCGCCCTCAAGGAGTTCACCAAGGTCGCGGAGCGGCGCCTCGAGCAGGTGCGCCGCGCCAAGGCCGAGCACACGCACGAGGCCACCGAGAAGAAGAAGTCGGTGGCGACGCTGCTCATCGTCGGCGTGGCGCTCGTCGCCGTCGGGGGCGGCATGGCCCTCTACCTCATGTCGCGCAAGGCGGCCGAGGGCGGGCAGCTCGCCTCGCGCGAGGAGGAGGCCGAGGTCGACTCGTTCCTCAAGGACGTCAAGCTCGACTTCCAGACGGCCCACGTCGCCAGGCGCAGCTCGGGCGGCGGCCACCACGCCTCGAGCGGCGGCGCCGCCGACGAGTTCAACAACGACATGAACATGGGCGACGTCACCGCCGCGGGCGGCGGCGACGAGAGCCTCGACGACGGCGTCATCCAGCGCGTCATGATGGGCAACTACCGCAGCCTCATCCCCTGCCTCATGGCCGAGAAGCACAAGAACCCCGGCCTCTCCGAGATGAGCCTCGACTTCGTGGTGCGCGGCACGGGCAAGGTCTCGGCCGTCAAGGTCAACGGCCAGCGCGGCGGCGGCTTCTCGAGCTGCGTGCTCGGCCGCATGCAGTCGTTCAACTTCCCCAAGTTCCACGGCTCGAAGACGATCGCCAGCTGGTCGATGTCGGTGCGCTGATGGCTCCGAGCGTCCAGTAGGGAGCGGAATGCGGGCGACCTCCGGCGCAACGGCGGGCGTCCTCGTCCTCGCGCTGGCGGCAGGTTGCGGGTCCGCGGGCGACGCCTGCAAGACCGACGCGGACTGCGCCGCGGGGGCGTCGTGCCTCTTCCCCGTGGGCAGCTGCTCCGCGGTCGGGCGCTGCCTCGCCCCGCGAGACCTCGGGATCATGTGCGAGCACGTCGTCACATACTGCGGCTGCGACGGCACGACGGTTCCCGGGCTGTGTGGCCCCGACTACGCGAGCGCGCCCACGCTCGGAAAGGAGGGCCCGTGCGGCCCG
>DASZWW010000435.1:0-4161 GCA_035546175.1 Polyangia bacterium | reverse complement strand
ACGTCTACGAGGAGGAGCTCGGTCAGGCCGACAGGGCCATCGAGGCGTACGAGGCGATCCTCACCCACGCGCCCGACGACGCCGAGGCGCTCTCGGCGCTCGATCGGCTCCACGAGGCGCACGGCCGCTTCGACGACCTGCAGGAGACGCTGGGCCGGCGCGCCGGCCTGGCGCGCGGCGCCGAGCGCGTCGAGCTCGTGCGGCGGCGCGCGCACATCCTCGAGGATAAGCTCGCCAACCCCGAGGCCGCCGCGGCCGCCGTGCGCGAGCTCGGGGACGACGCCGTCCGCGACGACGAGCTCATGGCCGTGATGCTCCGCAACCTGCGCCGGGCGGGCCTCGCCCACGAGGCGGCGCGCGTGCTCCAGCAGCGCATCGAGCTCGAGCGCTCGCTCGGCAGCTCGAACGCCGTGCTCCAGCGCATCGCCGGCTTCCAGCTCGAGCTGTCCCTGCTCAAGCTCGACGACCTCAACGACGCCGAGGCGGCCCGCAAGGAGGTCGAGGGCGCGCTCAAGGTCTCGCCCGAGAACCCGGCCGCCCTGGCCGCCCTGGCGCGCCTCTACCTCAAGGAGAACCACTTCCAGGGCTACGCCGAGACGCGCGTGCGCGAGGCGCGCGCGCTGCGCGGCAAGCCCGGCGCCGTCGAGGCGTTGCTCGACGCCGGCCGCGTCTACCGCGAGCAGCTCGCGCTGCCCGAGCACGCGCGGACCTGCTTCGAGGAGGCGCTCGTCGAGGATCCAGCGAACGCCGAGGCGCTGCGCGCGCTCGCCGCCCTGCTCGCCGGGGAGGGCCACTGGGACGAGGCGCGCGGCGTGCTCGAGAAGCAGCTCGAGCGCACCGACGAGCCCGAGGCGCGCGCGGCCGTGCTCACCGACCTCGGCCGCGCGGCCTGGGAGGGGTTCAACGACGCCGCGACCGCCCAGCAGCGCCTCGACGAGGCGCTCGGCCTCGCGCCCGATCACCTGCCCGCGGTGCTCGCCATCGCCGACATCTATTACAAGGAGGGCCAGTGGGAGCTGGCCGAGAAGCGCCTCACCGAGGCCGTGCGCAAGCTGCGCGCGCAGCCGCAGCAGGCGGCGCGCCTCTACGCGCGGCTCGCCGAGGTGCACGAGAAGCTCGGCAAGCTCGAGGAGGCCTACCGCCAGCTGGTCGAGGCCGACCGCATGAACGGCGGCCAGCTCCTCACGAAGCTCTCCCTCGGCGAGAACCGCTTCCGCGCCGGCAAGTGGCGCGAGGCCGCGCTGCACCTCGCGCCCCTCGCCGACCACCCCGACGCCGCGATGTACCCCGAGGAGGTGGCCGACGCCGTCGCGCACGCCGCGCAGGCCGAGACGAAGCTGCGGCGCCCCGAGAAGGCCATGGCGCTCTACGAGGCGGCGCTCACGCTGCGCCCGGGGCACCGCGCCTCGCTGCGCGCGCTCGCCGATCTCGCCCTCGAGCGCGGCGAGCGGCAGAAGGCCGCGACCTACCTGCGCCGCATGGCCGAGACGACGACCGACCTCGCCGAGCGCGCGCGCCTGTGGGAGCAGCTCGGGGATCTGGCGGCCGAGGCCGGCGACGACGCGCAGGCCCTCCGGGCGTACGAGGAGGCCCTCAGGGCCGAGGGCGCGCCGCGCGAGGAGCACGTGAGCCTCCTCGAGAAGACGCTCGAGCTGCAGCGCAAGCGGGGCGACGGCGAGGCCGCGGCGCGGACGTCGGCGCTGCTCATCGACCTCGTCAAGGACCCGAAGGAGCGCGCCGCGCGGCGCCGCGACGCCGCCGTCCTCATCGCCGCGCGCGGGAACCCCAAGGAGGCCGCCGCGCTCCTCGAGCAGGCCCTCGCCGAGGATCCGCACGACGAGGACGCGCTTGTCGCGCTGTGCGAGCTCGGCGACAAGGCCGTCGACAAGAAGGCCCTCAAGGCGCGCCTCGCGCGCACGCTGCCCGAGCTGCCGGCCATCGAGCCCGCCGGCGCCGACGGGCCGGCTTCGGGCAGCAGCAGCCGGAGCCGCCGCCGCGCGCGGCTCTGGGAGCGGCAGGGCGAGCTCCAGCGCAAGCGCGACGCGGAGGGCGCGATCGCCTCGTTCGAGAAGGCCATCGCGCTCGACCCCGAGCGCATCCCCGCGCACGAGGCGCTCGTCGAGCTCTACGGCGACGCGCCCGAGCACGCCGAGGCGGCCGCCGAGATCCACCGCCGCCTCCTCATGTCCGATCTCGGCCGCACGGACTCGCTGCGCGCCCTCGCGTCGAGCTACGCGCGCCGCGGCCTCGTGGATCGCGCGCGCTGCTGCTACGAGGTGCTCGCGCTCCTCGGCGAGGCGACGCGCGACGAGGAGGCCTACCTCGTCGCCCACCCCGTGCCGGCGCTCAAGCCCGAGGATCCCTACGCCGCCGCCGTCGACGACCAGGACCGCAGGGGCCACCTCGCGGCGCCCGAGGCGATCCTCATGGCCGAGATCTTCTCGTCGCTGTGGGACGGCGCGCCCGGGCTCGTGGGCCAGCGCATCGAGGACTTCGGCGTCTCGGCGCAAGACAAGATCTCCCCGATGTCCGATCTCGACCTCGGCAAGATCTACGGCCAGGTCGCCAAGGCCCTCTCCAACAAGAAGACGGCCCTCTACCTCAAGGCCGGCGGGCCGCAGGCGCCCGGCGCCGACGACGTCACGCTCGTCGTCCACGCGCCGCCCGCGCTCGTCGTGGGCGGCCACCTCGCCGAGGAGGCGAGCGCCGCCGAGATCCGCTTCGAGCTGGCGCGCGGCATCGAGCTGTCGCGCCCCGAGTACATCCTCGCGGCCGGCGTGCGCCCGAAGCCCTTCAGCCAGCTCTTCGGCAACGTCCTCAAGGCGTTCCACCCGCGGCACACCCGCCGGCGCGCGTCCGACGCCGGGACGGACCCGGCGGCCGATCTCAAGAAGAACGTCCCCTACAAGGTGTCGAAGCGGCTCGTCGAGCTCTTCCAGGAGCTCGGCTCGACCTCGTGGAGCTCGGTGCGCTGGCGCGCGGTGGTGCAGCACACGGGCAACCGCGCCGGGCTCCTGCTCTGCGGCGACCTCAGGACGGCCGCGCGCCTCGTGCTCAAGAACGGCGCGCCCGCGCGCGACCTGCCGCCCGAGGAGCTGCGCGCGCTCGCCGCGACGAACGAGCCCTTCCGCGAGCTCCTGCGCTTCGCGATCAGCGAGGACTACTTCCTGCTTCGCGAGAAGGTCGGCACCGCCATCGCCAGCGCCGCCGCGGCCTGATCAGCCGCGCCGGACCGCCGGCAGCTGGCGCGCCGCGACCATGAGCGGCGCCAGGCGGCCGATGCCGGCCAGCGTGCGCGTGCGCCGGACGTCCTGGACGACCGGCAGCGGCGTCGCGTCGGAGACGATCGCGCTCGCGAGCGGCGCCGGGTTGAGGTCCGACAGCGACCGCCACGGCATCTGCAGATATTCGACGCGCGCGAGGAGCGCGTTGACGTCGTTCTGGAAGTCGACGTCGCCGCGGATGTCGCCGCCGCTGGCGAGCGATCGCCTCACCTCGCCCGCCGCCAAGATCTCGATCTCACGCTCTCTCATGTCGTTCGTCTCTTTCTCCCGCCCCGGTACCCTGCTCTTAGGAGGACCCGACTCGGAACCAGCTTCCCTGAAAGTCACTCATCGCCCTGTTTCTAGACGCCCTGCGTGGCGACCCGCATCGGTCGGGCCCTCTCTATCCTTGAGCCATCCTTCGTCGAACCAGGTCACGTATACCGGGAGCCGCGTCGCTTTGACGTCACGATCCCGAAAAAATTGCCGGCGCGCCGCGCCTTTCACCTTCCTGCGACGTCCGGCCGAAGTGGACGCCGTGCAGCGATTCGAGGGCCAATGCACACAAACTGCGGACCGCACGGTTTCTCGGAGCTCCGCAGCCGAACCGGCTCGCGTGTAAGCCGGCGGCGCCTTGACCCCCTGAAACGTGGCCTGTAAGGTGCCGCGCATGATTAAGAAAGGGCCGCGCGAGGGGCGACGGGTTGGGTTCTCGGGCCTCGTGACCATTTTGCTCCTCGGGGGCCTGACGGCGTCCGTCCTCCAGTGCTCGAGCGGCAAGAAGACGCCGTCTCAGATGACCGGCGCGATGGCCGGCGCGGCGGGCTCGACGGCGGGCGGCGCGGGCGCGACGGGCACTGCGGGCAGCTCGACCGGCGGCGCCGGCGACAGCAGCGGC
>DASZWW010000434.1:0-12234 GCA_035546175.1 Polyangia bacterium | reverse complement strand
CCCGTTCGAGGCGTTGAACCCGTTCGTCGAGTTGAACCCGTTCGTCGAGTTGAACCCGTTGATCGAGTTGAGCCCGTTGATCGACCCGAGGCCGTTCGTCGAGTTCAGCCCGTTCGTGGCGTTCAGGCCGTTCGTCGAGTTGAGCCCGTTCGTGGCGTTCAGGCCGTTCGTCGAGTTCAGCCCGTTGATGCTGCCCAGGCCGTTGAGCGACCCGAGGCCGTTCGACGTGTCGAGGTATCCACTCTGCGTGGTGCCGCTCGTGCTGCTCGTGTCCGTGGCGGGATCGCCGCCGGACGGCAAGCTCTGGCAGCCCACGAGCACTGACGTCAGGCCCAGCGATGCCCCAATCCATCCGATCCTGCGTAACGTCATCTTGTCCATCTGTCGCTCCTTCGGTAGCCCGGCCGACTCGAAGAGCCCCGTTGGCTTTGCGTCGCCCGGTCGCCCGGGGTTTGCTTTTTCCAGAGGTTGTATGTGGTGCGGTTCCACTGGT
This sequence comes from Polyangia bacterium, assembly GCA_035546175.1. GTDB lineage: Bacteria > Myxococcota_A > Polyangia > Fen-1088 > Fen-1088 > DASZFV01. The sequence continues at coordinate 11,741 of DASZWW010000434.1, read as the reverse complement.
AGCAAAAGCAGTAACCGTGCCTACAATTTGCTCGCGTTTTCCAAGTCATTCCGTTGCTTTACGGGCGTCGAGCAAAATGGACCGTTGAGCCCTCGGTGACAGGCCGTTGTCCGCGGCGCAACGGATCGCCCGAGGGGATCTCGCGGCGCGTGGCTCGTCTGGCGCCCGCGCCCCCCACCTAGGGCCGCGCCGCGAAGGCTCCTCTGGCGGCCGCGTCAGCCGCGGCCGGCGCGACAGGCCCAGAGCTGGCGGCGGAGAGCGGCGGCGTCGAGGCCCTCGCCGATGAGCACGAGCTCGGTGCGGCGCTCGCCCGCGGCCCACGGCTCGCCGAGGCGCAACGACGTGCGCGCGCCCGCGCGCTCGACGAAGGCGCGGCGCTCCTCGCCGACGAGGCTCACGAAGCCCTTGGCCCGCACGAGCGACGGACCGAGGCCCTCGATGATGGCCATGAGCGGCTCGGCGAGCAGGGGCTCCTCGGCGGTGAGGGCCACGGCCGCGAGCTGATGATCGTGCGCGTGTGCGTGCGGCCCGTGCGCGCCCGCCCGCGGAGCGCGAGCGCCGGCGCGCGTCTCGAGGAGCCAGGGCACGAGCGCGGCCGCTCCCTCCTCGGTGTCGGGGAAGCTCGCCCGTTCGGCGCCCGGGTTCCGCAGCGCCAGGGCGCGGTGAAGCGCGACCACCTGCTCCGGCGTGGCGAGGTCCAGCTTCGTCAGCAGGACGCGGTCCGCCGCCTCCGCCTGGGCGCGCGCCTCCTCGTGGCGCTCGAGCTGCGCGGCCCCGGCCTCCGCGTCGACGACGCAGATGACGCCCGCCGCGACGGCCGGCGCCTGGCCCGCGGGCAGCGCCTCGAGGCCGTCGAGGATCGACCACGGCTCGGCGATGCCCGTCGTCTCGAGCAGCACGAGCTCGGCGCGCGAGCGGCGCACGACCTCGTCGATGGCCGCCCACAGCTCCGACTGGACGCGCACCTCGTGGCAGACGCACCCACCGGCCAGCTCCATGACGTCGCCCGCGCGGGCCTTGATGAGGCGGGTGTCGATGTCGATGCGCCCGAGCTCGTTGACGATGACGCCGATGCGGCGGCGGTGCTGGCGCGTCAACACGCGGTTGAGCGTCGTCGTCTTGCCGGCGCCGAGGAAGCCCGTCAGCAGGAGGAGCGGGGGTGGAGAAGGTCGAGCGGAGGGCGGCGGCGACGGCACGAGCGCGCAGAATAGCAAGCCCCGGCCGCTGCGCGCGGCGTTCGAGGTCAGTCCTCGTCGAAGCCGTCGGTCCGCGCGCGCGCCCGCTCGGCGGGCGCGGCGGGCGGGCTCGCGGGGGCGCCCGCGAACGCGGCGGGCACGCAGCGTCGGGCGGCCGCCTCGATCTCGGGCGTGGGCCGGTCGAGGTCGACGGCGCAGGGCGCGGGGGCGAGCGCGTCGACGGCGCGCTTCGCGTAGTAGCGCACGAGTGGGACCGGGTTGCCGAGCTGGCGCGCCGCCCCGGGCAGCGCCGACGCGACGCCGGCCTCGCCCAGGACGCCGAGCGCCGTCGCCTGCTCGTGCGGCTTGCCGCGCGCGAGCGTCGCCTCGAGGGGGAGCGCCGAGAGATCGCCGTAGAGGGCCCCGAGGCGCCCGCGATCGTAGCGCTTGCCCCAGAAGCGCTCCATCGCGCCCACGAGCGTCTCGACGGACTTGTCGACGTGGCACAGCGCGCACTCGAGCGGCCGATCGCCCTCGACGCGCGCCGGCTCGGTCGGCGAACCGATGCGGTGATAGCGGGTGAGCGCGTAGCCGAGGCCCATGTTCTTGCGCGGCATGTGGCAAGCGACGCAGCTGCCGCCCGCGCCCGCGGGGTCATGGTGGGCGTGGGCCCGCAGCGCCTCGGGCGCCGCGTAGGCCTCGTGGCAGCGCGTGCAGGTGCCGTTGCCCGCGGGCGTCGCCAGGCGCGCCAGGGCCTCCTTGCGATCCTCGGCGTGCGGATCGTGGCAGGTGACGCACGACATCTGGCGCGCGCAGCCCCCGAGGAGGAGGTCACGCGCCTCCCCCGAGGTGATGGAGCTGCCGCCCGCCTCCCCGCCGCGGCGCTCGCGCCCCTCCCAGGTGAAGGGGTAGCGCGAGAACAGCACCTGGTGGCAGCGGGCGCAGGCGCGGTTGATCCACTCGGCGCGCGTCACCTCGCCCCACCCGGCGGGCGGCCGCGCGCGCATGAAGGTGCTCTTGGGCGCGAAGTCCGGGAGCACGCGCGGATCGTCCGCGTGGGCGCGGCTGCCGCCGTGGCACGACTCGCAGCCCACGCCGAGCTCGACGAAGTGCTCGGGCCGCAGGCGGGTCCGCAGGGCGCGCATGCCCTCGGCGAGCGCCGCGCGGCGCGCCGGCACGCCGTCGCCCGCGACCTCGACGCGCGCGCCGACGACGCGCGCCTCGTCCTCGAGCGCGCGCGCGAACGCCGTCCCGTCGGTGATCTCGAAGGTCCAGCGGCGCTCGGGCGGCAACAGGCGATCGACGACCTCGCCCTGGTAGGCGGGCGCGCCCGGACCATGCAGCTCGCCCCAGGTGGCGTCGAAGTACGGCGTCGTGTTGTGGCAGAAGACGCAGGTCTGGTTCCAGACGCCGCCCGCGCGCAAGCCGGGGCGCTCGCCCACCATGACGGAGTAGCCCTTGAGCCGGAACGTCCCCGTCTCGAACACGTACGAGAGCGGCAAGAGCAGCTCGGCCCCCGCCGCCTGCCCGCTCATGTGGCTCTCGACGACGGGCGCGTCCGCGGCGGCGCGCGCGACCTCGACGCCCGCGAAGTCCTCGCGGTAGCGCCCGCCGATCACCCGCGTCACGCGGTACGTGTGGTCGCCGAACGAGGACGATGAGAGCTGCACGAAGCGCCGGTCGCCGTCCTCGGTGAGGCGCGCGGCGTCGTCCTTGAAGCGAAACGTCCGGCCGTCGAAGGGCGCGCGCACGTCGGTGGTCTCGGGCACGCGCGTCATGCGGTGCATGGGCGAGCGCGTCCACGCCGCGTGGATCTCGCGGTGGCAGGGCTCGCAGCGCGCGGAGCCGGCGTAGTCCGCGCGCACGACGTTGCTCGCGACGCGCGTCGTGGCCGCGACGGGCGCCGCGACGGCGCGCGTGGATCGCGCGGCGCCGCAGCCGGCCGACGCGAGCGCGAGCGAGGCGAGGACGACGACGACCGAGGCGTCGACCGGACTCCGAGCGGCGGCCCCCCCGACGCGCGGCACGGGATCCTAGGGAGCGGGGGGCGCGCCCGCGAACGGGTCGTCGCCCGGCTTCGTCGCCGAGCGCAGGCTGGCGCGCGTCGCCACGACGTACTTGCCGTCCTGCTGGACCTGCACCTCGATGACGACGGGGCCCACGTCGGGCGCGAAGATCGTCCGCGCGAGCCGCGGCGGGTCGGCGCGCGTCACCTCGACGACGGCGCAGTCGTAGAAGTGCCCGGCGTCCACCGTGACCTCCTCCGTCGTCGAAACGATGCGCGCCGTGCCTCCCGCGACGGGCCACGCCGCGTCCTTCGCGATGGGGTTCTTGAGGACGAAGTCGCCCACGCCGCGCGCGTCCAGCTGCGCGAGCCCCTGCGGCGAGACGGCGTAGCTGAGCCGCTCGTCGCCCGTCGCGATCGTGGCGCCCTCGGGCGTCCGCTCGACGACGGAGTAGATCGCCAGGATCTTCTGCCCGTCCCTCTCGAGGTCGTAGGCCCACTTCCAGCCGCGCGCCACGGGGAAGTAGTCGGCGGCTTGAAGGTCGGTGCGGTGGACGTGCTTGACGGCGGCGTCGTTCGTCGCGCAGGAGGCGCCGACGGCGAACGCGAGCCCCAAGGCCAAGATCGAGACGAGGGAACGCGCCATCACTTTGCCAGGATGCCAGAGCGGCGCCGCGTCGACAATGCTCGCGAGCGCGTCTTCTTCGTACGGGCCATGGACGGAGTCCTCGAAGATCCTCAGAATTCTGACGGCGGGCCCCCGCGACCCCGCCAACGACGCGGCCGTCGCGCTTTACGCGCGTGGTACGCGCGTTGCACATTGGGTCGTCGCCCGCATCCCCCATGACCAAGACGCGCCTCGATAGACTCGTCCGGACCGCCGCGCTGCTCGTGGCCGGTCTCGTCGCCCACCCGGCGGCGGTGGCTGCCCGGCCGGCGCACGAGGTGGCCCAGGACGAGTCGGCGACGCGGGCCGCGCTCGTCGCCGAGCGGCAGCGCGTCCGGGCGGAGCTCGAGCGCGCGAACGCCGAGATCGACGCGCTCAAGCGCTCGGGGCGCGGGCTCCGCGAGGACTACCGCCTGCGCGAACGTCTCGCTGACGCCGAGGCGCTCGCGCGCCGGCTCACGGAGCTCGACGCGCGCCTGGGCGGAGCGGCGGCGCCCGCGGCGGGCGGCCCGGCGGCGGAGCCCCACGTCTCGGCGTCGGACGGCCCCGCCGAGCTCGACGCCAAGGCCGACATCCTCGCCGACCAGGCACAACGGCTCGCGGCGCGCGGCGACATGCTCCTCGGGCGCGCGCGCGACCTGCGGGCGCGTCAGACGCTGCGCCGTCGCGTCGGGCAGATGGAGCGCGATCCTTTCTCGCCCCTCGAGGGCTCGAAGCGCCGCGCGATGACGGGCATCGTGAGCGTCAGCGGCGGCGTGACCAGCGCGGGCAGCCCGGGAGCGGGCGCGGCGCGCCCGCCGTCGCCGGCGGGCTCCGACAATACCAAGTCCGCGGGGGGGCAGGCCGCGGTGCCAACCGACATGGGAGGCGGGGCCCCGCCGCTCAGCCCCGCCGTCGGCCCGGGGCGGGGCACGAGCGAGCCCGCGCTCGGCACCACGGCGACTCCCGGAGCCGGAGCGGGGATCTCGAACACGGCCACCCCGCCGCCCACGACGGCGCCGACCAGCGCCGCGGTCTCCTCGTCGGCAGGCGCGCCGGCGCCCACGAGCGTCTCCGATGCGTCGGCCCTCTCCGTCCAGCTGCGCGATCTCCTCGATCCGACGACGCTCGCCGAGATCCAGCGCCTCGAGACGACGGGGGGCGCCCACGCGAGCACCGACGCGCTCGAGCGCGCGGGCGCCGCGCTCAAGGCCCGCGCCGAGCGCCTCCGGCAGCAAGCGGCGGCGCTGCGGGCGAGCGAGCACGCCACGCCGCGCGCCCGCTGATTCGCCTGCGCGAAAGCCCGCGCCGCGATGCGCGGGATCGCGTGGTCCGGCAATGTGCTCTAGACTCGCGCGGAAATGTCAGGCCGCCTGGCGCTCCCGCTCGTGCTCGCGCTCGTCGCGAGCGCCCTCGGCGCGCCGGCTCGGGGCGCCGACGGGAGCGGCGCCGACGAGTCGCCCAACGAGCACTACACGCTGCGCGCGGAGCTCGGACCCGAGCTCGACACGAACGCGCACCGCACCGAGCTCATCAACGTCCCGGGCACCGTGAACCCGCCCGTCGTCTCGTCACCCCTGGCGCGCGCCGTGCTCTCGGGCTCTCTCTCGGACGTCGTGGGCGACGGGCACCAGGTCGCCATGTCGGCGACGCTCGCCGCGAAGGTCTTCGAGAAGCCCGAGGCCCGCGACGAGGACGTGGGGATCGCCGAGAGCACGCTCCTGTGGCGCGCGCCGCTCGGCGCCCGCTCGGCGCTGGCCCTCTCGGGCGCTTACTACGAAGCCTTCCAGCGCGAGGCGCCAGCGCCCGTCTTCGGCGACGAGCGCCGCGACTTTCGTTCGCTCACGCCGAACGCGCGGGTCATCGGCGCGGCCTCGGAGCACGTCGACCTCGGCGTGGGCGTCGGATACCGGCTCTTCGTGTTCAAGCCCGACCAGAGCTTCGACTTCAACGGGCCGACGGCCAGCGTGGACGCCCGCTGGGCGCGCGAGACCGCCGACGGCGTCGCCGACTGGGAGGCTGCCGTGCGCGCGGTCTACGAGCGCCGCGCCTTCGACGGCGCGCCGTTCGTCGAGCCGGCGACGTGCACGACGCCGTGTCCGCCCGTGCCGGGCACGGGGGCCCGCCTCGATCACTTCGCGACGGCCGCCGTCGACCTCTCGCGCACGGGCGCGCGCCTGCTCGTGGGCGCGGGCTATGCGCTGCACCTCAACCTCTCGAACAGCTTCGGCGAGACGGTGACGCGCCACTTCGTCGACGCGCACGTCGCCGCCTCCCTGCCCCTCGAGCTCTACGTCGCGCTGCGGGCCGAGATCGTGTTCGCGTTCTACAAGGACCACGTCGTCGTCGCCCCCAACATGGCGGGCAGCACCTTCTCGAGCATCGAGGACGAGAACCGCAACAGCGTGCGCGTCGATCTCTCGCGCAACCTCACGGAGCGCCTCCAGCTCATCGCCCGCTACAGCTTCTACGCGAACTCGTCGACGGCCGGCAACGTCACCTACCGCCGCCAGACCGCCCTGCTCTCACTCGCCTACACGTTCGAGAAATGAAGAAGGCGACCCGGCTCTCGCCAGGTCGCCTTCGAGCGAACGGGGTCGGGCGGCCTTACATCCCCATGCCGCCCATGCCGCCCATGCCGCCACCGCCCGGGGCGGGAGGCGGGCCCTCCTCCTTCGGACGCTCGACGACGAGGGCCTCGGTCGTGATGAGCAGCGACGCGACCGACGCCGCGTTCTGCAGCGCCGAGCGCACCACCTTCGTCGGGTCGATCACGCCCGCCTCGACGAGGTCCTCGAACTCGTCCGTCGCCGCGTTGTAGCCGAAGGAGCCTTTGCCCTCCTTGACGCGCTGGACGATGATCGAGCCCTCCTTGCCGGCGTTCGTCGCGATCTGGCGGCACGGCTCCTCGCAGGCGCGCCGCACGATCGCGTAGCCCACGGCCTGCTCCTCCGTGAGCTTGTCCACGTTCTCGATGGAGCCGAGCGCGCGGATGAGCGCGACGCCGCCGCCGGGGACGATGCCCTCCTCGACGGCCGCGCGCGTGGCGTGGAGCGCGTCCTCGACGCGGGCCTTCTTCTCCTTCATCTCGGTCTCGGTCGCGGCGCCGACGCGGATGACGGCCACGCCGCCCACGAGCTTGGCGAGGCGCTCCTGGAGCTTCTCGCGGTCGTAGTCGGAGGTCGTGTCCTCGATCTGGGCGCGCAGCTGCTTGACGCGCCCCTCGATCTCCGGCTTCTTGCCCATGCCGTCGACGATCGTCGTGTTGTCCTTGTCGATCGTGACGCGCTTGGCGCGGCCGAGGTCCTTGAGCGTGAGGCTCTCGAGCTTGATGCCGAGGTCCTCGGTGATGGCCTGGCCGCCCGTGAGGATCGCCAGATCCTTGAGCATGTCCTTGCGGCGATCGCCGAACGCCGGCGGCTTGACCGCCGCGACGTTGAGCGTGCCGCGCAGCTTGTTGACGACGAGGGTCGCGAGGGCCTCGCCCTCGACCTCGGCGATGATGAGCAGGGGCTTGCCCGAGCGCGCCACCTGCTCGAGGACCGGCAAGAGGTCCTTCATGCTCGAGATGTTCTTCTCGTGGATGAGGATGAACGGATCGTCGAGCTTGACCTCCATGCGCTCGGTGTCCGTCACGAAGTAGGGCGAGTGGTAGCCGCGGTCGAACTGCATGCCCTCGACGACATCGAGGGTCGTCTCCATCGACTTCGCCTCTTCGATCGTGATGACGCCTTCCTTGCCCACCTTCTCCATGGCGTCGGCGATGATCTTCCCGATGAAGTCGTCGCCGTTGGCGCTGATCGTCCCGACCTGCGCGACGTCCTTCTGCCCCTTGGTGGGCTTCGAGATCTTCTTGAGCGCCTCGACGATCTTCTCGACCGCCTTGTCGATGCCGCGCTTGAGCTCGATGGGGCTGTGACCAGCCGCCACCATGCGCGCCCCCTCGCGGAAGATCGCCTGGGCGAGCACCGTCGCCGTCGTCGTGCCGTCGCCAGCGATGTCGGAGGTCTTGGAGGCGACCTCCTTGACCATCTGCGCGCCGAGGTTCGCGAACTTGTCCTCGAGCTCGATCTCCTTGGCGACGGTGACGCCGTCCTTGGTGACGGTCGGCGCGCCCCATGACTTCTCGATGACGACGTTGCGGCCGCGCGGGCCGAGCGTCGCCTTCACCGTGTCGGCGAGGATGTTGACGCCGTCGAGGATGCGGGAGCGCCCGGCCTCGTCGAACAGGATGTCTTTGGCAGCCATTGTGTCTCCTTACTTCTCGATGATGCCGAGGATGTCATCCTCGCGCAGGATGAGGTGATCGACGCCGTCGATCTTGATCTCGTTGCCGCTGTACTTGCCGAAGAGGACGCGATCGCCCTTCTTGACGGTCAGCGCCCGCAGCGCGCCCTTCTCGTCGACCTTACCGTTGCCCACGGCGATGACCTCGGCCTCGGCCGGCTTCTCCTTCGCCGTGTCCGGGATGATGATGCCGCCCTTGGTCTTCTCTTCCTCGGCGACGCGGCGAACGATGACACGGTCGTAAAGCGGACGAACCTTCATGGCTGTACCTCCCGGATGGAAACCAACGTGGAATCGAAAGCGCTCCGGCCTTAGCAGTCGCCGGGCGTGAGTGCTACGCGGGGACTCTAATCGCAAGTGCCCGAGCGTCAAGGCTTTGCGGCACCGACCTGGCACCCGGAGCGTCCCAGTGCCAGGGCGGATACAACTTATCCACATGGAATCACTGGCGATTTTCTGGACGAGGCGGCCTCGAAATCCCTAAACTGAAACCATGGACCTATCGAGCACGATCGAAGGGTTCTTCCACGACGAGGTGGATCGCGCCTTCCGGGATCGAGGGCTCTCGCCGGGCACGCTGGTCGAGCACTACGTCGTCCAGCTGCTCGCGGCGTACGCGGCGCAGGGCATCCCGGAGGGACCCCTCGCGCTCAAGCTGGCCGCGGCCGTCGACGCCGCGCCTCAGGAGCGCCGCCGGAGCCTGCGCGAGATCGGCGACACCTCGCTCTACGTCTCGGGCTTCTGGGCCGACAGCCTCGCCGACAAGCTCGTCGACGTCGACTACTACATCGAGCTCGGCGGCTCCGCCTACGGCGAGCTGGCGCGCGGCGGGCCGGGGTGGACCGGCGATCCGTTCGGCGCCGTGTTCGCGGAGCTGGCGGCCAACTTCGTGCGCTTCGTCGAGGTGCTCGCGCTCGTGAGCCGGCGGACGGCACACCCGGCGAGCAACGAGGACATCCTGCGCCTTTACCGCTCGTGGCAGCGCACCGGCAGCCCCTCGGCGGCGGCGCGCCTCGCGGCCCTCGGCGTCGTTCCCCCCAAGGGCGACGGACGGCCGCAGTGAGCCGGCGCGCCCGACGGCTGCCGCGCGCCTCGATCCTCTCGCGCCTGCAGCGCGGGCTGGAGATCCTCTATCGCGTCGAGACGAACCTCCACGTCGACGCGTTCGTCATCGACGAGGAGCAGCGCCGGCGCGCGGGCGTCGCGCGCGCTCCCCGCGAGCAGCTCCTCGTGCGCGAGGACGCCGGCGAGCTGGGCATGGGCCTCTTCGTCGACCGCGCGGCGCTCGACAACCTCGAGCGGCACGACCCGTCGCGGGGCCTCTCGGACGCGAACTTCTCCGACTTCTGCGTGGCCCTCGAGGGGGTGAGCCACTTCGTCTACCTGGCGCTCTGCGCGGCCGGACACCGGCGGGTCTCGGCGCTTGAGCTCGAGCTGCAGGCCGAGGTCGACAAGTTCGTGTGCTGCGTCCTCATCCAGGGCGGCGCCCGAGACCTGCGGCGGCGGCTCTACTGCGACGTGCTCTTCCTCGACGACCTCGACGCCGACGAGCGCGACCGCTACCGCACGGCGAACGCCGAGGCCGCGCGGTACGCCGAGGCGCTCGATCGCCGCTTCGTGCGCGAGGACCGGGTGACCGACATGCTCGGGGAGCTGCGGCGCTTCTACCGGATGGGCCTCGACGACAAGCGCGGCCACATCCAGCGCCACGCGGGCTGACGTCGCGCGGGGCCGCGCAGCCCGCACGGGGCGGCCGTCAGGGCGCGAGGCGCACGTTGTCGATGAGGCGCGTCCGGCCCACGAAGGCGGCCACCAGGAGCACGGCGTCTCGCTCGAGGCGCGACACGGCCGCGAGCGTGGCGGCGTCGCGGAGCTCGACGTAGTCCACGCGATCGGCGGCGGCCTCGACGATCGCGCGCGCCGTCGCGACGAGCGCGGCGGCGTCGCGCTCGCCGCCCTCCGCCCGCCGACGCGCGGCGACGAGGCCACGAGAGAGGGCGAGCGCGCGGCGGCGCTCGTCGGGCGAGAGGTAGGCGTTGCGGGACGACATCGCCAGGCCGTCGGGCTCGCGCACGATGGGCATACCGACGATCTCGACGCCCGTGTCGAGGTCGGCGGCCATGCGGCGAACGACGGCGAGCTGCTGGAAGTCCTTCTCGCCGAAGAGCGCGACGTGCGGGCGCACGACGTTGAAGAGCTTGCAGACGACGGTGGCGACGCCCACGAAGTGGCCGGGGCGCGAGGCGCCGTCGAGGCCCTGCGCGGCCTCGCGCACCTCGACGTAGGTCTGGTAGCCGGGCGGATACACCGAGGCGGGCTCGGGGCAGTACGCGACGTCGGTGCCGGCGCTCGCGGCCTTGGCGAGGTCGCCGGGCAGATCGCGCGGGTAGCGGGCCAGGTCCTCGGTGGGGGCGAACTGCGCCGGGTTCACGAAGATCGAGAGCGCGAGCTGGTCGCCGCGACGGCGGCCCTCCTCGAGCAGCGACACGTGCCCGGCGTGCAGGGCGCCCATGGTGGGCACGAAGGCGATGCGCTCGCCGCGCGCGCGGGCAGCCTCGGCCCAGGCGGCCATCTCGCCGGGCGTGCGGATGACGGCGGGCTCCCGGCCGCCGCTCACGAGGGCACGGCGCGCATGACGATCAGTCGTAGCTCTCTTGCTCGGACGGGAAGCGGCCGGCGCGCACGTCGTCCGCGTAGGCCTTGAACGCCGCGCCCACCGCCTGACCCATCTCGGCGTAGCGGCGCACGAAGCGCGGCTTCCAGGCCGGCTCGAGGCCGAGGAGGTCGTGCATGACCATCACCTGGCCGTCGCAGGCCCCGCCCGCGCCGATGCCGATCGTCACGGGGCGGACCGCGGCCGTCACCTCGGAGGCCACGGACTTGGGCACGGTCTCGACGACGATCGCGTACGCGCCCGCGTCGGCGACGGCGCGCGCGTCCTCGAGGATGCGCGCGCGCTGCTCGTCGGTGCGCCCCTGCAGCTTGAAGCCCCCGAACTGGTGGACCGACTGAGGGGTCATGCCGACGTGGCCCATGACGGGGATGCCCGCGGCCACGAGGCGGCGCACGAGCTCGGCGACGGCGACGCCGCCCTCGAGCTTGACCGCCTCGGCGCGGCCTTCCTTGACGAGGCGTCCGGCGGCGCGCAGGCCGTCCTCGATCGACGCCTGGTAGCTCATGAAGGGCAGATCGGCCACGAGGTGGGCGCGGCGCACGCCGCGCGAGACGATGCGCGAGTGATACACCATCTCGTCGAGCGTGACCGGCAGCGTCGACGACTCGCCCTGCACGACCATGCCGAGGCTGTCGCCCACGAGGATGACGTCGAGGCCCGCCTCGTCGGCGAGGCGCGCGAAGACCACGTCGTAGGCGGTGACGACGGCGATCTTGTCGCCGCCCTTGCGCGCGCGGAGAGAGGCCGTCGTGACCTTGGGAGGCGACGCGCTCATCGCCCGAAGCGTAACACGCCCGGGACCGACCGTCGGGCAGGGCCGCAACGGCGGCGCGGCGCGCTCGCCTGGCGCGGCGCTTGAAGCGAGAGAGATCGGAACATGGATCGGACGACGCTCGCCATGGCCGGGCTGCTCGCGATCGTCGCGGCGGGACCGGGGTGCGACGGCCGCGAGGA
>DASZWW010000433.1:0-8266 GCA_035546175.1 Polyangia bacterium | reverse complement strand
GGCGTCGCCCGCCTCGGCGGCCGCGCCGTCCTTGCCCGCGGCGCCGGCGTCCTTGGCCGGCCCCGCGTCGAGGACGAACGTGGGCTTGTTGCTGCTGCTCGAGCAGGCGCCGAGCGTCGCCATCGAGAGCGCCAGCGCGGCGCCGAGCCGAAACCCCTTCTTCGTGATCGTCATGGACGCGAGCGTTTATGCTCGCCGGCGCCGCCCGGCAAGCGACATTGTCGTGACAGAGGCGAGCGGAAATCGGGAAATTGCCGCTGACGATGCGTGGATCGTCGTCGCGAACGTGCGATATTGTGGCCGTGAACACGTTCATCCGTCTGGCATCGCCCACAGGCCGGGCGTGGGCGGTGGCGGCGGTGCTCGCCGCGGCGGGCTGCGGCCACAAGTCCGCCGGACCGTCGAACACCGACGGCGCCGCGGGCAGCTCGACCGGGACCGCCGGCTCGTCGGCGGGGGCCGCCGGCTCGTCGGCGGGGGCGGCCGGCTCGTCGGCGGCCGGCGCGACGGGGACGATGGACGCGCCCGTGGCCATGGAGGCGGCGCCGGCCGACAAGCCGCCCGCGGAGCGCCCCACCTTCCCCGACGGCGGCGTGTGCCCCACGGCCCCCTTCGACGACAGCGATCAGTCCGTCGTCGACGCCTGCACGGTCCCCATCGCCGTCGCCGTCGGCAACGGCCTGCGCCGCTCGAGCACCCACGACGGCATCACCTGGGATCACGACGTCTTCACGCCTAAGGGGACCGGCGATCAGAACGAGTGGTCCCATCGCGACGTCATCATGGCGCGCGGCCTGATCGTGATCGCCGGCGACTCGGGCGTGCTGGTCTCCTCCGACGGCGGCGAGACCTACAACATGACCCACGCCGGGACCTTCCACGACGCGGGCATCGCCTACTTCCAGGGCGCGATCTGGATCGTGTCGAACGTCGGCACGATGTCGACGACCGACGGCACGACGTGGAAGGAGTGGCTCGGGACGACGATGCTGCCGGGCAACCTGCCCGGGCAGTACAGCGCCAACGGAGGCGTCTCCGTGGGCGGCGGCAAGATCTTCGCCGTCAACACGCGCGACAACACCACGCGCCTCTTCGACGGCACGACCTGGACGCAGCAGACGCTGGGCGCGAGCTTCGGCTCTCTGTCCACCTCCACCGCCGGGGGCGGCAAGTTCCTGATCGTCGGCGGCGCGTGCTGCGACACCACGATGTACTCCGGCCTGCGCGCCACGAGCCCCGACGGCGTCACCTGGACGGTCCTGACCAACGCCTCGCCCGGCTCGGCGAGCCTGCGCTTCATGGACGCGCTGTGGACGGGGACGGACTTCTTCGCGACCGCCACGCAGTACGACAAGCGGACGTTCACGTCGGCCGACGGGCTCACCTGGGCCGTCAAGACCTCGAACCAGGCGATCGGCCACGCGGCCCAGATGTCGGGGGCCTACGTCGGCAACGCCGACGCGTTCATCTACCGCTCGACCGACGGCGCCGCCTGGACGATGGTGCACACCGGGATCGGCGACACGAAGTGGGGCTACACCCGCATCCGGTCGGGCCGCGTTCTGCGCTGATGCGGCGGCCCGACGAGCGCGCCCGCGTCGACTGGTCGCTGCTCGGCCTGCTGCGGTTCGTGATGGCCTTCGTCGTGCTGTGCGTGCACGGGGCCTGGTTCTTCGCGGGCCGGGCGCCGGTCGTCGATCAGGTCAAGGAGCTGGGCGGCAAGTCGGCCGTGATCGCCTTCCTCGTGCTCTCGGGCTTCTCTATCGGCGCGTCGGTGGAGCGCGCCGAGAGCGGCTTCTACCGGCGCCGGCTCCTGCGCGTCTACCCGTCCTACATCGTCGCCATCGCGTACACGGCGGCGCTGGAGGCGGCGACGGGCGGCCTCGTGCCCGTGGCGCGCCACGTCTTCCACGCCAGCGGGACGACGGCGCTCCTCGGCAACGTCGTCTTCCTGCAGACGATCGTCGTCTCGGCCCTCGGCTTCAACTACTCGCTGTGGTCCCTGGCGGTCGAGGTCGTGTACTACGTGCTCGCGCCGCGCCTGCGACGCCTGGCGACGCCCCTCCTCGTGGCGGCCATCGCGGCGTCGGCGATCTGCTTCGTGCTGCCGACGCGCGACGACCGCGGCTTCGCCTACCTGCTCGTCTCGAAGACGAAGATCCTGAAGTACTTCTGGTGCTGGGGCCTCGGCTTCTGGCTGTGGCGCGAGCGGCGGGCCTGGGCGTTGCTGGCGGGCGCGGCCGCCTCCGTCGCGCTCGTGTCGGCCAGCGCCGAGACCGCCGAGGCGTTCGCGGGCGTGCCGGTGGCTATCACCTTCGTCGCGCTGTGGGCGTCGACGCGCGTGAGCCTCCGCCCGCGCGCGTCGCGGCTCTGCGACGCCCTCGGCGACGCCTCCTATCCCCTGTACCTGCTGCACCTGCCGACGCTGATCCTCGGGTGGACGCTGGGGCTGCGCGGGGCCGCGCTCTTCGGGCTCGTGGCCGTGGCGACGGCGCTCGACACCTTCGCCGTCGAGTGGCGCGTCCGCCCCGCGCTGGGGCGCCTTCTCCTCGCGCGGCGCGGGGAGCCTCAGCCGCGCGCCATCGGCTGAGGCGTCGGCGAGGCGTCCGGGAACGGCGTGCCGAAGTCGGGCTTCAGCCCTTCGCCGCGCACCCAGCGGTGGACGGCCAGCACCTGCCGCGCCTTGGCGGGCCACGTGAACCACGCCTCGACGCGGGCGCGCGCGCTCGCGCTCAGCGCCGGGATGGAGGCCCGGTCGGAGGCGAGGCGCGAGAGCCGCTCGCGAAAGGCGGCGACCAGCTCGGCGCGCGTCCCGATGGGGACGCGGAAGCCGGTTCGCTCCGTGACCAGCTCGCCGGGCCCGCCGTAGTCGACCACCACGGGGACGAGCCCCAGCGCCATCGCCTCGAGCACGACGCCGCCCCCGAACTCGCGGACGCTGGGGAAGCCGAGGACGTCGGCGCCGGCGAGGTGCGCGGCGAGCTTCTCGTTCGGGATCCAGCCGGCGAGGGTGGTCCCGGCGCCGAGGCCCTGCGCCGCGATCAGCGCCTCGAGCTGCGGGCGCTGCGGGCCGTCGCCGATGATCTCCACGCTGACGGCGCCCTCGCGCACGAGCGGCGCGGCGGCCTCGAGCAGGATGTCGGCGCCCTTGTAGGGCACGAGCCGGCCGATGAACACGACGCGCAGCGGGCCGCCCGCCGCGGGCGCGCGCGCGGGGCGAGGGAAGCGGGCGGGGTCCACGGCGTTCTCCGGGATGTAGACGCACTTGTCGGCGTAGGGGCCGAGCTCGCTCAGCGTGGCCTTCGAGGCGACGATGATCGCCGACGCCGCCGAGCGGGTGGCGCGCGACTCGGGCAGCAGCCGGTGCGCGCCGCGGAGGTAGGACAGCCACTCGCCCTCGGCGCGGATGACGCCCTCGAACCCGGGCGGCCAGGCGATGCCGCCGTTGATCGGCCCCCACACGAAGGGCACGCCGGCGCGCCGGCAGCGCCGCGCCACGAGGCTCGGGATGGTCGGCGACAGCGGCGTGATGCGATGAACGACGGAGAACTCGCGCCGCTCGATGGCCGCGCCGAACCGCCGCCACAGGAGGTGCTCGAAGTAGTAGTAGGGGAAGGCGGAGAGCGCCTGGCTCGTCGTCCAGCCGAGGCCCGTGAGGCGGCGCAGCCAGGCGTCGAACAGCCACATCGGGCGCGCCACGGGCTCCGAGTCGAGCACGGTGAACTCGCGCCCCTCGGTCCACCCCGCCCGCAGGAGCGCGTCGCGGTTCCGGACCTGCGTGACGACGTGCGCGTCGGTGGCCTCGACGAGCGCGCGCGAGAGCGACCAGCCGACGAGCGGCACGCTCACCCACTCGGGGTTCGCGGCCTCCGCGATCAGCAACGCGCGCGCGCCGGATGGGAGCATCGCCGTACGCTAGGGGGGGCGTCCGCGAGCGTCAAGCCTCGCTCGCCCGTCGCCGTCTTGATAACCTCGGGGCGCTCCCGTGGAAGGCAACCCCAACATCCTCGCCTGGATCGCGCTCGTCCTGTGCGTGCCCGTGTCGATGTTCATGATCGCCCGCTGGCGCGCCGCCGTGTCGGTGCCCCTCGTCATCGTCGGGGGCCAGATGTTCCTGCCCTCCAACCTCGGGTGGGAGGTGCCGCACCTCATGTACGTCAACAAGGACGTGCTCGTGCCGCTGGGGGCGCTCCTCGGGTGCTACTTCTTCCGCCGCTCCAGCATCGCGCGCGCCCGTCCTTTCCGCGGCTACGACCTGTTCCTCGTGCTCCGGCTCGTCACCCTCCTCGGGTCGTGCATGACGAACCAGGAGGCGCTCGTCTTCCCGAAGGGCACGGTGCCGGGCCTCTCCTTCGCCAGCTACGTCGGCAACGCGCTCGCGATCTTCCTCTACTGGTGGCCCACGATCTTCCTCGGCCGCACCGTCATCAAGACGTCGCGGGACCTCAAGACGCTGTTCGTCATCTTCGCCGGCGCCGCCACGGTGTACACGTTCTTCGTCCTGATCGAGCTCCGGATGAGCCCGCAGCTCAACATGTGGATCTACGGCTACCGTCAGACCCCGTTCGTCATGACCCTGCGCGCGGGCGGCTTCCGGCCCATGGCCTTCATGCGCCACGGCCTCAACCTCGCCTTCTTCCTCTCGGTGTGCGTCTGCGCGGCGACGGCGCTCGGGCGCGTCAAGGGGCGCGTGTTCGGCATCAAGGCCCGGTACATCGCGCTGTACCTCATGGTGGTGCTGATCTTCGACCACTCGCTGGGCGCGCTCCTCTACGCCGCGCTCGGGATGCCGCTCATCTGGGTGGCCAGCGCGCGCACGCAGACGCGCGTCGCCGCCGTCCTCGCGCTGCTGGCCTTCTGCTACCCGCTGGCGCGCGCCACGGGCCTCGTCCCCGTCAAGGAGATCAACGCCTTCGTGCTCGAGAAGTTCGGGCAGGATCGCGCCGGCTCGCTCGGGCTGCGCCTGAACGAGGAGGAGTACATCATGACGCGCACGCTGGAGCGGCCCTGGTTCGGCTGGGGCCCGGGCGGGCGCTCCTTCCGCCTCGACCCGGTGACGGGCGAGAACCGCTCGGTGACGGACGGTCTGTGGGCGCTCGTCTTCGGCTCGGACGGCGTGCTCGGCTACGCGCTGTACTTCGGGATGCTGTTCTATCCGGTGTGGCGCAGCCGTCGAGCGTTGAAGCAGCTCCCGACCAAGCAGGACCAGACGTTCGTCGCCGCGCTCGCCGTCATCGGCGCGATCTACATCGTCGAGCTCATCCCCAACTCGAGCATCGATCCGTACATCACGTTCCTCACGGCGGTGCTCGCGGGCGTCGTGGGCCGGGGCCTCCAGCCCGACGAGGACGCCGTGCCCGCGCCCTCCGAGGCGCGCGACGACTGGCCGGCCGAGGCGCCCCGGAGGTACGCCTGAGCATGGCCCGGCGGCCGCGGCTCCTGCTGTCCCTCGCGCTCCTCGGCGGCGCGGCGTGCTCCGAGCCCGTGCTCTATCTCGGCGTGGGGGCCGATCCGACGGCCACGCCGCCCACCTGGCAGGAGCACTGGTTCGAGCACGATCAGCTGCTCACCCTCGCCCAGAGCGACGACGCGACGGCGCTCTATTACGACAAGGACGTCGACCCGACGCAGGCGTCGGCGATCTTCCCTTACGTGTCGCAGATCGCGCACTACACGAACGCCACGTACGGCCCGCTCGGCCCCGGTCGCCTCTACGTCATCATCCACAAGGATCGCTACCTCGGCTGCCACGAGGCCGATCACTACAACCCGTCGCACGACTACCGGAACACGATCGACTGCGGCCTCATGACGTACGACGATCAGACGATCCTCGGCGCGTTCATCCCGCACTTCATGGCCGTCCTCGTCGAGCACGTGGTCGACGACCGCCAGGGCGCCCCCGCCGACGTCCTCTGGAACCACCAGGGCAAGTGGGCGGAGTTCTACCGCTACGACCTCTACCTCGGCATCGGGCGCAAGGACGAGGCCGACGCGTGGTACGCGCAGTGGACGGCGGACGCGTGGACGGATCCGTTCCCCGCGGCGAACACGCACTGGTTCCGCGGCTGGTTCTATCCGCTCTGGCGCGATCACGGCGGCGCGGCGGTCATGAGCCGCTTCTTCGGACTGCTGGCGCGCGACTTCCCGTCGAGCGGCGGCAAGTACACGCGCGACATGGACTGGGGCGAGTTCGTCCACTTCATGAGCGGCGCCGCGGGGACCGACCTCCACGCCCTCGCGACGGAGGCCTTCGGTTGGTCTGTGGAGTGGGAAGCGGAGCTCCAGGCGGCGCGGGCGGCCTTCCCACGGATCACCTACTAGCCTGATGGTCGCCGCCGCGCTCGCCGCGATCCTCTGGGCCCAGGCGGCGGCGCCCGCGGCGGCCGGCCCGGCGGAGGGCGCGCCCGCGGCCGCGCTGCCGCTCCCCATCGATCTCCGCTGGAACGCCCCGGCGGGCTGCCCCACGCTCGCCGACGTGCGCGCCAACATCGCGCGCGGCCTCCCGGCCGTCCCGAGCGGGGTCACGCCCATGCTCGCCTCGGTCGACGTGCGCGCCCTCGACGGCGAGCACTGGCAGGCGTCGCTCGAGCTGCGCGGCGTCGACTGGACGGCGACGCGCGTGCTCAAGGGGGCCTCGTGCGCGGCCGTGGCCGACGCCGCGGGCCTCGTCATCGGCCTGGCCCTCACGAACGAGCTCGGGGCGCGGCCCGTCGCCGTGGCGGCGCCGCCTCCGCCGCCCGCGCCCGCGCCGTCGATCTCGACGCCCATCGTGGCGCTCGCCCTCGCGGGCGACACGGGCGCGCTGCCGTCCGCGACCTGGGGCGGCGCGCTCGCGGTCGGCTGGCGCGCGACGCACGCGCGGGCGGAGGCGCGCGCCAGCCTCTTCGCCTCGCGCGGAGGCGAGGTCTCGGCCTTCCCCGACACGGGGGGCCGCCTGTCGCTCGCCTCCTTCGCGGCGCGCGGCTGCGCCCTCTGGGGCTGGGCGGCGTCGGTGGGCCCCTGCGTCCTCGCGGGGCTGGACCGCCTGCACGGGGCGGGCTCCGGGCCCATCATGACGGGCGCCGTCACGAGCCTGGCGCCGTTCCTGGGGGCGGGGCTCGAGGCCGAAGGCCGTCTGTCGCGGCACGTCGCGGTCTTCGCGAGCCTCGAGGGCGACTTTCCGCTCGTGCGCGCGCGCTTTTCGGTCGAGAATCTGGGCCAGGTTCACCAGCCGGCCGCGGTCTCGTTTCGCGGCGCGGCGGGGCTCGAGCTCCGATTTCGGTGACCGGGTGATGAAATGCCGGCCAGTCGGCCATTCGACCTCAGGATGATGCTCTCGCGACGCTCGGGCGCCGCCGCGGCCGCGCCCGCGGGCTTCCCCGCGCCCACGCGCCCGACGTTCGACGAGCTCTACGAGCGGCACGTCGAGTTCCTGTGGCGCAACGCGCGCCGGCTCGGCGTCGGCGACGACTCGGTCGACGACGTGCTCCAGCAGGTGTTCCTCGTCGTGCACCGGCGGCTGCCCGAGCTGTCGCTGACGGGCTCCGAGAAGGCCTGGCTCTTCGGCGTCCTCCTGCGCGTCGTCAAGGACCACAAGCGCCTGCTGCGCCGCAAGAGCCCGCACCGCTTCCTCGCGCTCACCGATCCCGAGACGCTCGCCGACGATCGCGGCCTCGAGCCCGACGAGTCGTTCGCGCGGGCCGAGGCGGCGGCGCTCGTGCAGAAGTGGCTCGAGGCGCTCGACGACGACAAGCGGGAGGTCTTCATCCTCGCCGAGCTCGAGCAGCTGTCGGCGCGCGAGATCGGCGAGGCCACGAACACGAACGCCAGCACCGTGTCCTCGCGGCTGCGCGCCGCCCGCCAGGCCTTCGAGGCGGCGGCGGCCCGGCACCGCAAGGCCGAAGGGAGGCGGGCGTGAGCGAGGGCGATCTCGACGTCGCCTCGGGGCTCTCGCCCGAGACCGAGGAGGTGCTGCGGCGCGCGCGCGTCGGCGCCCGCATGCCGCAGACGCGGAAGCGGTGGCTCAAGGGCGCCGTGCTCGCGCGCATCGCCGTGGCGTCGACGGCGACGCTCGCGGCCGGGCAGGGGGCGGCGACGGCCATGGGCGTCGGCTTCGTGGCCAAGGCCGTCGTGGGCATCGCGCTCGTCGGCTCGCTGGGCGCGGGGAGCTATCTCGCGCTGCGGCCGGCGCGCCCCGTCGCTCCGGCGCACCCGCCTCGCCTCGCCGCGCCGTCGGCGCCGAAGCCCGCCGACCCGGCGCCCGCCCCCGCCGCCCTCGCGCCGC
>DASZWW010000432.1:0-25447 GCA_035546175.1 Polyangia bacterium | reverse complement strand
GACCGCCGCGCGGGCGCGCGCGCCGTTCGGGCGGGTTAGAGTGCGCGCCATGCCACGCGCCCGCTTCGACCTGCCCCCCGCGCCGCGCCTCCGCGGCCGGCGCGCGGAGCTCGCGACGCTCGAGGCGGCGCTCACGCGCGGGCGGCTCGAGCGGCTCGCCCTCGTCGGCGGCGGCGGCAGCGGCAAGTCGGTGCTCGCCGCCGCGCTCGCCCACCGCCTGCGCCGGCGCGTCACGGGCGGCGCCGCCTGGCTCCGCGTCGGCAACTGGGACCACCGCACGCTGCTCCAGATGGTGGCGCTGCGCCTCGGCGCGCCGCGGGAGCCCCTCGTCGAGAGCGTGCGGCGCGCGCTCGCGGCGCGCGGGCCCATGCTCCTCGTGCTCGACAACCACGAGAACGACCGCGCCATGGCCCGCTTCCTCGACGCGCTCGAGGGGACCCCCGTGACCTGGCTGCTCACGGCGCGCCG
Organism: Polyangia bacterium; assembly: GCA_035546175.1. GTDB lineage: Bacteria > Myxococcota_A > Polyangia > Fen-1088 > Fen-1088 > DASZFV01. The sequence goes on along the minus strand of DASZWW010000432.1, from coordinate 24,979 downwards.
CTGTCTCCTGTCGGGCATGGCGATCTTCCCGGTGGTCGCGCCGCTCGTGCACGCCCGTCGCGATGCCTTCCCGTCGGTGCGCGCGCTGACGGGCCTGCTGCGCTGGAACCCCCTCGCCCTCGACATCGCCGACGCGCTCGTCACGGCGGGCGCCGCGACGCCCGAGACGCTGCGCGCCTGGCTCGTCGCGGAGGGCGTCGAGCGCGTGCGCGTCATGGCCCACGAGGACGACGTCGTCGAGGTGCGTCTCCTCGTCGAGTGGGCGTGGACGCGCCTGTCACCCGCGTGCCGGCGCGCGCTCGTCGTGCTGGCGTGCTGCCCGGGAGACCACATGGACGCCGCCTCGATCGCCGCCCTCGCGCGCGCGCCGCGCGGCGCCCTCGCGACGCTGCGGCGGTGGCGGCTCGTCCAGGAGCCCGGCCCCGGCCGCTTCGCGCTGCACGCCGTCGTGCGCCACGCCCTCGCCGACAAGGGGAGCGTCCCCGCCGAGCGCTTCTTCGCCCACTACGTCGCGCTCATCGAGCGGCACCCCGCCCGCTTCGCGGCCGAGCAGTCGCACGTCTTCGCCGCCATGGATCACGCGCAGGCCGCCTCGTCGCTGCACAAGATCCTGCGCGTCGAGGCCCTGCTCGACGCCTGAGCTCAGGGCGCCGCGGGGCGCTCGCGCAGGCCGCGGAGGATCTCGAGGCCGTCGCGCGCCGACGCGAAGTCGGGATCGACGCGCAGGGCGGCGCGGTAGTGGACCTCGGCCTCGTCGAGGCGGCCCGACTGCAGGAGGGCGTTCGCGAGGTCGGTGTGCGCCGTCGCGTCGTCGGGCTTGAGGCGCAGGGCCTCGCGCTCCTCGCGCGCGCCGCCGTCGAGGTCTCCGCCGTTCGTCAGCAGCGCGCCGAGGTTGACGTGGGCCTCCTCGAAGTCGGGGTTGTCCCCCAGGGCCGCTCGATAGGCGTCGGCCGCGCGCGCCGTCTCTCCCGAGCCTTCGAGGGTCACGCCGAGGTTGTAGTAGGCTATGGCGCGCGGGTGGGCGTCCTCGACGCGCGGGAATCGCCCGGCGATCGCCGCCACGACGAGCAGCGTGAACGCCACCGCCGCTTCTCGTACGCGCGGCGGCCGCTCGCGCGCGAGCCGCGCGAGCTCGGACGCGCCGACCGCGGCGTAGAGGACGACGATCGGGATCATGGGCACGCGGTACCGGCCGAAGACGAGGAACGCCGCCGTGCCGGCCGCCGAGGTGAGGAGCAGCGCCACGAGCACCGCGCCGCGCCGGCGGGCGCGGAGGCTGGCGACGACGCCGACGAGCGCGAGCGGCGCGATGACCCCGAACGACAGCGGCCACGTCGCGCGCAGGACCAGCGAGGCGTCGCGGTAGACCGCCGGCTCGTCGGAGTCGGGGATCTCTCGCGCGCCCCAGACGAGCATCCACTTGCGGGCGAGCAGGCGCGCCCAGGCGCCCGGGTGCTCGCCGATCCAGCTCCACGCGCGTTCCGACCAGTAGCTCGACACCTCGGCGGGCGAGAGGGCGCGGCCGCGCGCCTGCTCGGCGAGCTCGATGGCGTCCTGCCGCTCCTGCACGAAGCTGCCGTGGCCGAAGCGCAGCGGCGCGTAGGTGCCGTCCGCGTCGGCGTTGTTGCCGAGGTAGAAGTTCACGCCCGCCTGCGACGTCGTGACGAGCGGGACGCCGCCCAGCGCGGCGTTGCGCGCGGCGACGGGGCCGAGGACGAGGAGCGCGCCGCCGACGAACCAGCCGAGGGCGCGCGCGACGGCGCGTCCGTCGGCGCGCCGCCGCCACGCGAGCCACACGAGCAGCACGGGCAGCCAGGCGAGCGCGTTCTCGCGCGTCAGCGCGAGGCAGCCCGTGCCCGCGCCCGCGAGGAGCAGCCAGCGCCGCCGCGGCGACGCCTCGTCACAGAGCCGAGCGAGCGCGTAGAGCAGGAAGGTGGTGAAGAACAGATCGAGCGTCATCTTGTGGACGAGCCCCGTGAAGAAGATGGCCGGGCCGTAGAGGGCGAGCACGAGCCCCGCCCCGAGGCCGACGCCGCGCGAGAAGAACCGGCGCCCCGCGGCGGCGAGGAGCACGCACGAGCCGCCGCCCAGCGCGGCCTGCAGGAGCCGCACGGCGAACGCGCTCGGCCCGGCGATCGCGTAGACGACGGCGAGGACGTACGGGTAGAGCGGCGCCTGATAGAAGACCTCGTGGCCCAGCCAGTCGCCCGCGGCGATGGCGCGCGCCCAGGCGTCGTAGGCGGTGGCGTCGCCCACGAGGACGCGGCCCCACTCCGTGCCGTCGATCTCGAGGACGAAGGCCAGGCGGGCGGCGAAGGCGACGGCGAAGACCACGAGCGCGAGCCGCGCGTCCGAGGCCCGCGCCAAGGCGGCGCGCGCGCGGGCGAGCGGCCCCGCCCTCATGCCCCCGCGTCGGCCGGCAGCACGACCTCTTCCAGCACGGGCAGCGGCACGAGCACCCGCGCGCACGACGTTCGCGCCGCGAGCTTCGCCAGGACCTCTCGGCGGTAGTTCCACGACAGCATGAGCCCCGCCACCTTCATCCCTTTGGCGATTTTCGTCCAGTCGTGCACGGGCACGTGACAGCCGGGCATGAGCTTGCCTTGCTTGAGCGGCGTGTCGTCGACCACGAAGTCGACGTCGGCCGGGCCCAGGCCGCAGTAGTTCATCAGCACGACGCCCCGCGCGGACGCGCCGAGGCCGACGACGGCGTCCGCCGAGCCCCGCAGCGCGCGAACGCCCTCGCTCACGCCGGCGCGCAGCGCGCGGGCCAGGCTCGCGACGCGCGCGTAGGTCTCGGCGCGGTCGAGGCCCGCGGCGCGCTCCTCGGCGAGGATCTGGCCCACGCGCGGGCCGGGCGGCGGCGCGCCCTCGGCGCGGGCCAGGACGACGCGCAGGGACCCGCCCTGCGCCGCGATCCGCTCGGCGTCGACGAGCGCGAGCCCCGCCGGCGCGCAGGCGTGCGCGAGGGCGAGCAGCGAGAAGCAGTAGACGTGCTCGTGATAGATCGTGTCGATCTCGCCGGCGAGCAGCGTCGGCAGGACGTGGACGACCTCGACCACGCAGCGCCCGCGCGGCGCGAGGAGCGCGCGCACGCCCCCGAGCAGGTCGCGGAAGTCGGGCGTGTGGGCCACGACGTTGAGCGCGAGGACGAGGTCGAAGGGGCCCTCGTCGCGCGCGAGCTCGCGGGCGAGGCGCTCCGAGAAGAAGGCCACGACCGTGCGGACGCCCGCCGCCTCGGCGAGGGGCGCCACGTTGCGCGCCGGATCGACGCCCACGACGGCGTGCGCGCGGCCGCGGAGGCGGGCCAGGAGCGTGCCGTCGTTCGAGCCGATCTCGAGCACGCGCGCGCGCGCGTCGAGCGCGAAGTCGCGGGCCAGCTCGTCGGCGAGCGCCTCGAGGCGCGCGACGTTGGTGCGCGAGGCCGACGACAGGTACGTGTAGCTGCCGTAGAGCAGCGGCGGGTCGACGACGGGCGAGAGCTGCACGAGCGTGCAGCGCGCGCAGAACCACAGGTCGAGCGGGTAGGCGCGCTCGACGCCCGGCGCCGCGGGGTCGACGTACGCGTTGACGGGCGGCATGCTGCCGAGCGAGACGACCGGCGAGAGCCCGGGGGCGTCGCAGCCGCGGCAGGTGGGCGGCGGGCCGCCGCCCGAGGCCGGCGTCATTCGGCGGGCAGGGCCGCCGCGGGCAGGACCGCCGGACCCGGCCCGAGCGCCGCCGTGGCCACCGCCGCCGGACGCCGCGGGAACTGCGCCGAGTGGCGGAGCCCCGCCCTGGCGAGCAGGTACTTGCCGAGACACACGAGGTTGTCGAACGAGTAGACCGTCGCCTGCCAGAGCGAGATCGAGGTGTGCTCGCTCAGGTAGTCCGCCTCGACGGGCACCTCGCGCACGTCGACGCGGTGGTAGGCGGCCTGGGCGAGGATCTCGAAGCTGAACAGGTGATCGCTCGCGTTCGCCTCGAGCGGCAGCGTCTCGACGAGGGCGCGCGCGTAGATGCGGAAGCCGGAGTGGAACTCGGAGAGCGGCAGGCGCAGCACCCGCCGCGCCAGCGCCGAGAGGCCCCTGTTCGCGAGGAACCGCGCGAGCGACATGCCGTTCGCCCGCGCCCGTCCCCGCTGCACGAAGCGCGAGCCGATGACGAACGGCACGCCCGCCCGCATGAGGGGCAAGGCCGCGGCGATCGCCTCGGGGTTGAACTGCGCCCCGTCGCCGTGGATCTCGACGACGTAGTCGGCGCCATGGTCGCGCACCGCGCGGCGCAGCCCCTCGCGGAGGTTCCCGCCGTAGCCGAGGTTGCGCTCGTTGCGGTAGACGGTGAGGCCCAGCCGCCGCGCGACCTCGCTCGTGCCGTCGCGCGAGCCGTCGTCCATGACGAACACGTCGTCGACGAGCCCGGCCGGGATCTTGCGCAGCGCCTTCTCGAGCAGCCGCTCGACGTTGTAGGCCAGGATGAGAGCGACGACGCGAGGCCGCCCGAGCTCGCTTGCGCGCGCGCTGTCGGCCGTGTCGACGAGGCTCATCTGAGGTCCACCAAGCCCGGACGGGCCGGGCGGCGGCCGGCGCCGCCGCCCCACCGTACCACGCGCGCGCTCGCTACTGCGGCATGTTCATGACGGGCTGCCACGTGCTGTCCGTGCTCGTCTCCTGCACGTGGAGGTACATCGGGTTCTTGCCGTCCATGACCTGCACGCCTTGGATCGACGAGAAGATCGTCGCGTCCTGCTTCCAGTACCAGACGAGGTTGCCCTTCGGGTCGAACTCCAGCACCTGCAGCCCGCTCCCGCCGTTGCCGCCGCCGTGGCCCTGCCAGTTGGCCGTGAAGATGTTGCCGTTCGGCAGGATCTCGAACTCGGAGAAGAAGTTCGGCTTCACCATCGCCGAGGTCGCCGTGCTCATCGGGCCCCAGTTGGCCATCTGCTGCGTGCCGAAGCGGAACGTGACCTTGTGCGTGGTCTTGTCGATGACGTCGCACGACGAGCCGAAGGCGGTGCAAAGGAGCGTGTCGCCGTCGTTCCACTTGCCGCCGCCCACCGACGGGCCGAGGAGCAGCGCCTCCCAGATGTGGCCCCAGCCGGGGGCGCCGCCATTGAGCTTCCACAGGACGGTGCCCTTGGCATCGATCTCGGTGACCGTCGTGTCCGCGGGGATGAGGTACGTATTGTTGCGCGTCGGGCGCCCCACGCGGACGTAGCCGTAGCCGTGCGAGATCTGATGGCTCACCTTGTCGGTCTTGTCGAGGAACGTCAGGATGTTGGGGCGCGTGAGCATCGTCTCACCGGTGACGGTTCGGTAGGCCGACTCCGAGGGGTTGAAGTTGGTCACCGACTTCACGGTCGCGCCCGTGTTGTAGTCGTAGACCTCGTAGCCGTTGATGCGGCCGCCGAGGATCTGGTTGTTGCCGATGAGCTGAGCCGCGCGCGCCCAGGCGTCGTTCAACGCGACCGACTTCCACACGAGGATCGGCGTCTTGGAGAGGTCGATCATGACGAGGTGGGGATCACCCTCGTCGCGCAGGAGCATCTTGCGCTTGTTCGGCGGGTACAGCGTCTCGTTCCAGTTCGTGCTGTTGATGGTGTTCATGATGCCGCCGTCATACGTCGCCACGGGCCCGTCGCTGCCGGCGCCGGCGTCGCCCAGGTCGGGCGGCATGTAACCCGCCCCGCACTTGGGGCTCGGGTTCGCGATCTGGGGACAGTTCATCGTCTGCGCGGTCGAGCTCTGGAGCGCCTGGATGAAGAGGTAGTACGAACGGCACTCGAAGGCGGTGTCGTCCGGGTTCGCGCCCGACATGTACATCGTGTTGTAGGCGCCGGTGGTGACGGTGGGGTCGGTCAGCCGGTTCCACTGTTCGCAGTACATCTTGCAGTCGTCAAAGGACTTGTACGGCGCCGTGCCGGCGTAGCCGCCCGCGGCCGAGCAGTAGCTCGTGGCCACCGTGCAGAACGTGTTGCAGTCCTCGCCGCAGGTGCCGTAGCTCTCCGGCCCGGCCCCGCGGCACCTGGTCGCGGTGTCGGCGACCGTCTTGTCGTTCGTGTAGTTGATGCGGCAGTTGACCGAGTCGGTCCCCGTGTCGGCCGGCAGGCCCTGCGGCATGTACGAGCAGATCTTCATGCAGTTCGCCATGTCCGAGTACTGCTGGTTCGCGCCCGTGCAGGCCTTCATGATGTCCGTGCAGTACGTCGCGCAGGTGGCGGCGCTCGCGCCCATCATGCCGCCTGTGCCCGTCGTCGCGCTGCCGCCCGTGCCGCTCATGTCGCCGCCCGTGCCGCCGCCCGTGCCCGGCGTCGAGCTGCCGCCCGTGCCGGTCGAGCCCGCGTTCCCGCCGCCCGTCGTCGATCCCGCCGTTCCCTGAAGCTTGGTCTGCCCGTTGGTGCCACTGCCGCACGCGGAGAGCGCCGACGAGAGAAGCAGCACGGAGCCGACGGCCATGGCCGCGCGGATCAAGTTCGAGGTCTTCAGCATGATTATCTCCTGACCATCAGGTTCACGATCCGCACGATCGCCGCTCGGGCGGCGCCGGGCGCTTCCGGCTAGACCAATCCGTTTAAGGGGATTGGATCGACGCGGCCGACTTTCCCACACACATCGTACGGGTTTGTCGCATCCACGACAAATCGGATGCACGAAGGCCTCGCCTGCTGCGGTGCCTCAAGCGGTCCACGCGGAAAACGGTGCAATCGGCGCACCCCCAGCGTTGCGGGCCATTTCGAACGGATGCCTCGGGGTAAGCGACATTGTGGTTGCTACGAAGCGGCAGCCCAGGGTATTTGAGCGCCCACGTGTGCCGAATGGGCGATGATTTCCGTCGGAGAGAGAGCCGCTGGCGACGAGGCACGAGCGCGACCGTCGCCATCACGCTGACGTTTTTCGCCGCTCGAACCTGGGCGGCCAAACCCAAGCCCAAAGCCGCCGAAAGCGCCGCGGACGAGGAGGCCGCCCCGCCGAAGCACGACGAGTCGGACGAGGCCGCCGACTCCAGGTCCGACGTCGCCGAGACGGCGGCGGCGCCGCCCGCTCCGACGCCGCTCCCGCCGGCGGTCGCCCCCGCGCCGAAGGGACCGGCCCCGCTCGCGAACGGCGAGCCCGGCTGGAAGATGGGCTTTTACGGCTGGCTCGAGCTCGACGCGCTCTGGGACTCGACCCAGAGCTTCAACGAGACGGTCCTCAACCAGAACATCGCGCGCCCCGACACCTACGCGGGCGACAACCCGCGCCTCCAGGGGACGGTGAAGGACTCGCGCATCGGCTTCAAGGTCGCCGCGCCCGACTACGGCTCGATCAAGGCGTCGTCGCAGTTCGAGGCGGACTTCTTCGGCGTGCAGCCGACGACGGTGACCCAGGATCAGCAGTACACGTACTCGTCGATCCGCCTGCGGCACTACTTCGCCAAGCTGGAGACGCCCGTCGTCGATCTCCTCGTGGGCCAGACGTTCGATCTCTACGGCTGGGGCGGTCAGGGCTTCTTCCCGAGCACACCCGCGTTCCTCGGCGTCATGGGCGAGCTCTTCCACCGCAACGTGCAGCTTCGTCTCTCGAAGAAGCTCGGCGGCGAGCACGTCGCGCTCGAGATCGCCGTCGCGGGCGTTCGCCCGGCGACGCGCGACGGCGGCGTCCCGGATCTGCAAGCCGGCCTCAAGCTCTCGATCAAGGATTGGCAGGGCGCCTCGGCGCAAGGCCCGCGCCCGGCCGTCGCCGCGCCCCTCGCGATCGCCGTGTCCGGCGTCGGCCGGCGCCTGTACGTCACGGACTTCGAGGCCATCACCGCGGACGCGCAGAAGGTCTGGGGCTGGGGCGCCGCCGCCGACGCGTTCATCCCCATCATCCCGGTGACGGGCAACGACCTGTCGAACGGGCTGTCCGTGACGGGCGAGTACTCGCGCGGCACGGGCGTGAGCGACCTTTACCTCACGCTCAACGGCGGCGTGCTGTTCCCCGCGCTTCCCAACCCCAAGAACGTGCTGCCCGCGCCCGCGTACACGCCGAACATCGATCAGGGTATCGTGACGTTCGACGCGAACGGCATCGTCCACACCATCAACTGGGAGGGGTGGATGGTCAACGCGCGCTACAACCTGCCCTTCAACAAGGGCAAGACCCTTTCTGTCTCGGGCACCTACTCCGGGATCCGCTCGACGAACGACATCGCGCTCACGCCGATCCAGGGCCAGCCCTTCGTGTGGAACAAGGGTCAGTACTTCGACGGCACGCTCTGGTGGTCGGTCACGCCCGCGTTCCAGATCTGCGCCTCGTTCCAGACCACGGCCCAGACCCTCGGCGCCGGCACCCCCTTCAGCGTCGTCGCCCGCAACAACCGCGCGCAGGGCGGCTTCTGGTTCTTCTTTTAAAATGGGATCGGGCGAACGCGTGCGTAGCGGCGGATTCAGTCTCGGCGTGCTGGCCCTGGTCGGCGCGAGCCTCACCCCGACCCTCTCCGGGTGCGGCAAGGGCGCGAAGGGCGACTGCCCGCAGCTCGACATCTGCGGCGGCAACCCCGCGAGCACGACGGCGTGGCAGGTCTCCGAGGTCTGCCAGCTCCCCACCTTCCGCCCCGCCCAGCCGACCGACGTCATGGACTTCCAGTCGACGCCGCCGCTCGCGCCGACGGTCGCGACGCCGCAGCCGAACCCGGTCGTCGCGCAACAGACGACGAGCGGCGACTGGTGCTCCGGCCTCGTGTTCATGCCGGGCACGCCGAGCTTCGTGGTCGAGAACGTCAACCTCTGGCACGAGTCGCCCCACATCTCCGGGGATCTCGTCAACAAGCCCTCGACGATCCTCCTCGCCGGGAACGATCACAGCTACGCGACGACGCTCTTCCTCGAGGACCAGAACTCGACGCACTTCGCGCCCCACTGCCTCATGCAGAACGGCGCCGTCGGCGCCAAGTGCAGCGACCTCGCGTCCGCGCTGACGGCCTTCTACACGACGGCCGCCCTCCCCAACATCGATCCCACCTTCACGAACATCATGTGCGCCGACGCCCCGTCGGACGGCGGCTGCGACTGCTCCTACACGTTCAACCTCGAGGTCCAGGACCAGGGATCGTGGGCGATCGATCCGAATGACGCGACGGTCCTCGTCCAGGACAGCACGGTGCTCCAGTGGAACGGCACGCAGATGAACGCCGCGGCGTCGACCACGACGCTGCGGAGCTCGTTCTGCGCGAGGAACGGCACGCTCCAACTGTCGGGCCTGCGCGGCGGGAGCCTCTCGAGCGTCCAGGGGCTGCGAACCCTCGTCATGACGCCGATGCAGTAGTACCATGGCACGCGCCGCGACGAAGACGACGAGCTCTCGAACAAGGCGAGGCCGCCCCGGCGCGGCGCTCGGCGCCCTCGTCCTGCTCGGCGTCGCGGGCGCGGGGTGCAAGGGCAAGGGTGCGACGGGCGGGTGCGGCGACCAGGACAGCCTGTGCGGCGGGAGCCCCGTCGGGACGTGGGAGGTCACGGACACCTGCAGCTTCCCCGTCGTGTCGCGGCCCTCGCAGAACTACGACACGACGCGCGGGTACTTCGAGCCAGAGACGGGCGCGACGCCGCCCGCGCAGACGAGCGGGTTTTGGTGCTGGGACCTGTCGTTCGACACCGACGGCAAGCTCAAGACGCCGGCGACGCCGATCGCGAACCCCGACGCCGTCCAGATCGAGACCGCCAACGCCATCAGCCGCGTGACGTTCACGGCGGATCCCAACGTCCCCGGGCGTGGCACGTACCTCTACCAGCTCACGGCGACGTCCACGACCACCTTCCATGTCGCGCGCTCGTGCTTCGGCGTCAACGGCATGAACGTCTCATGCGCCGACTTCGCGACCGACCTCAACATGTCGGGCATCGCCAACAACCCCTCCTACATGAACGTCGTCAAGGGCGAGCCGTCCTTCCAGTGCATGGACGAGGGCGACGGCTGCACTTGCACGTTCCACTATCTCGAGACCGACGCCTTCGGCAGCGCCGTCGGGGACTTGGGCGGCTGGGTGCAGGACGGCAACATCATCCACCACTACAGCATCTCGGGCCAGGGCAACCTCTTCGACACGAGCCCCACGCGCCGCACGGTGCGCGACGCCACCTTCTGTCAGACCGGCGACACGATGGTGCTCACGGGCGCCAACGGACAGCCGATCGCGCTCAAGAGCGGGGCGCGCACGCTCTACCTCAAGAAGGTCGACGTCGACGCGGGCACGGGGGGGGCGGGCGGCATGACGGGCAGCGGCGGCGGTGGCAGCGGCGGAGAGGGCGGCGGCGGGGGCGAAGACGCGGGGAGCGGCGGGACCGGCGGCGCAGGCGGGTTGGACGCCGCGGCCGGCGGTCCGGGCGACTAGGGCGTCCAGCCGTCCGGCGGCGGCTTGGGGGGCTCGGGCGGCTTCTCGCCGACCTTCGTCATCATGACGTCGACGCGCCCCGTGGCCGAGAAGAGCGGCACGGTCACGTGCTTGTCCTGATAGCCGTCGCGCCGCACCGTGACGGGCAGCTCGCCGTCGCTCTTGGGGACGGTGAGATCGAACGGCGTCACGCCGAGCACGCCGCCGTCGGCGTTCGTCACGGTCGCGCCCGCCGGATCAGAGACGATCATGACGGTCGTCATCGCGGGCCCGGAGTCGGGCTCGGACGGCCGGCTGCCGCGCACGACCAGGAACACGACGCCGACGACGGCCACGAGCGCGCCCACGATGGCCATGAACGAGCGGTTGCTCGACTGAGCGGTGTCGGCCATGGAGGGGCGAGACCCTACGACGCCGCGCCACCGAGATCCAGCGCCCGTCGGCCGGCTCGCCCGTTGACAGAGGGCCGGTCGATTCGATACCTATATGAATATGAGAATCACTTTCAAAATCATCTCGGCCCTCGTCGTCGTCTTGGCCGCCGCGCCCGCGCGCGCCGATCGCCGCGCCTACACGACGACCTACGAGGCCGTCACCGCCCCCAAGGGCGAGCTCGACGTCGAGATGTGGAGCTCGTACGCGCACGCGGGCGAGCTGCTCGACGGCCCCGCCTCGCGCGGCTTCCGCAACATGCTCGAGCTCGAGTACGGCATCACCGAGCGCTGGGACATGGCGCTCTACAACCTGATCGACGTCACGAGCGACTCGACGAACTCGGGCTACGCGGGCGCCAAGCTCGAGACGCGCTACCGCCTCCTGCCCGCGGGCTCCTGGGTCGTCGATCCCATCGTCTACTTCGAGGCGCAGCTCCTCCGGCACGGCGACGCGCGCGAGACGCTCGAGACCAAGCTCATCCTCGCGCGCGACGAGGACGCGTGGAACTTCGCGTTCAACGTCTCCTTCGAGGCCGAGCACCTCGTCGCGGGCGGCTGGACGCCGGAGCTCGAGTACGCGGTGGGCGTGAGCCGCGAGCTCCACGGGCCCGCCCTGAAGCTCGGCCTCGAGGCCTTCGGCAAGACCGAGAAGGATCCCGGCGCGGAGGTCGAGACCTTCGCGTGGGCGGGCCCCGCCCTCTCGTGGGCGACGCGCTTCCAGCGCGGCATGGAGGGCATCTGGGTCACCGTCGGCGGCGGACACGGCCTCACCGACGAGTCGGACGCCTGGTACGGGCGCGCCATCGTCGGGCTCCAGTTCTGAGCGCCCGGCGCGCGGGCGCGGGTGTACAAATGCCCCATGGCCCGACGACCGTACGCCCCCGCGACCGACGGCTCGCGCAAGGTGAGCCTCGCCAAGCTCGACACCGACGGCGCGACGCACCTCCGCAAGGAGGCGGGCCTCGAGGAGCTCGAGACCTGGGGCGCCGAGTTCGCCGAGCTCGGCAATCTCCTCACCTACGCGGGCATGCACGCGCTGCTCGTCGTCCTGCAGGGCCGCGACGCCAGCGGCAAGGACGGCACGATCCGCAAGATCCTCGAGTTCTCGAACATCCAGAACGCGTACGTCTCGCCCTTCAAGGTGCCGACGGCGGAGGAGTCCGGGCACGACTTCCTCTGGCGCGCGCACAAGGTCGTGCCCCCGCGCGGGCACGTCGCCCTCTTCAACCGCTCGCACTACGAGGACGTCATCGCCGCGCGCGTGCACAAGCTCGTGCCCGAGCCGACCTGGAAGCGCCGCTACGCGCACATCAACGCGTTCGAGGAGCTGCTGGTCGACAGCGACGTCATCATCGTGAAGTTCTTCCTCAACGTCAGCCGGGACGAGGAGATCGAGCGGCTCTACGCGCGCGAGAAGGACCCGCGCACGGCCTGGAAGCTCAACCCCGGCGACTGGCGCGAGCTGCCCCTGTGGGACGAGGTCACGGCGGCCTACGAGGACGCCATCAACAAGTGCGCGACGCCCGAGGCGCCGTGGTACCTCGTCCCGGCGGACAAGAAATGGTTCCGAAACCTGTGCGTCATGCAGCGCCTCGTGCTCGAGCTGCGGCCCTACCGGACGCTGTGGCTGCAGCACCTCAAGGAGATGGGCCGGCAGGCCCTCAAGGAGATCCGCGCGTTGCGCGCCAGGGCCGAGGGCGGCCGGAGGCGCTGACCCCTTCTCCACGCCCGAACGGGCCTTAGCATTCAACCCTCACATAAGGAGGAACGGAACATGGCCATCTTCGCGAAGAAAACCGAGGGCGAACCGCTGCGTCCCGTGCCGGACCTCGGCGTCCCGCTGCCGCACCCAGGTGGAAAAGGAGTCCGCTTCGGCATCGCGGACGCGATGGCGCTCCTGCGCGGGCTGCCGGGCGAGGACAAGAACGATCTCGTCGTGCGCGTGATGCGCGCGACGCTCGCGTCCGTCTCCGTCCACCTGCCGGAGGTCATCGAGGACGCCACGCGCCGCCAGAAGGCGACGACCGAGCGCATCGCCTCCGTGCACGGGCAGATGGCCGAGCTCGAGCGCCAGCTCGAGAACCACCGCCGCGAGATCGCGGCGCTCGAGGCCGACCTCAAGGAGACGACCGCCGTGAAGGAGCGCCTCACGCACGCCGAGAAGGCCGCCACCCTGGCCGCCGGCCCGCCGCCGCCGCCCCCGCCCCGCGCCGCTGCGCCGGCGCTGCCCTCACCCACCAAGACGCCGACGCCGGAGCCGATCACCAAGGTCACGCACGAGACGTTCAAGGACTAGAAGGACACGCCTCGCCCCGACCTCTCCCCGCAGTGAAGAGGGTCGGGGTGAGGGGACGCGACCTAGTATCGGTAGTGATCCGGCTTGAAGGGCCCCTCGACGGAGACCCCCAAGTAGGCCGCCTGGTCCTTCGTGAGCATGGTGAGCTTGACGCCGACCTTCTTGAGGTGGAGGCGGGCGACCTTCTCGTCGAGCTTCTTCGGCAGCACGTAGACCTGGCCCGTCGCGAACGACATGCCCGTCATCGAGTCCTTGCCCTTGGTGGCGTTCTCCCAGAGCGCCATCTGAGCGATGGTCTGGTTCGAGAACGAGTTCGACATGACGAAGCTCGGGTGCCCCGTCGCGCAGCCGAGGTTCACGAGCCGGCCGCGCGCGAGCAGCGTGAGGCGCTTGCCGCCCGGCAGGATGAACTGATCGACCTGCGGCTTGATGTTCTCCTCACGCACCTCGGGGTTCGACTCGAGCCAGGCGACCTGGATCTCGCTGTCGAAGTGGCCGATGTTGCACAGGATGGCCTCGTCCTTCATCACCTTCATGTGCTCGCCGCGGATGATGTCGCAGCAGCCCGTGGCCGTGACGAAGAGGTCGCCCTGGGGCGCGGCGGCCTCCATCGTGACGACCTCGTAGCCCTCCATCGCCGCCTGCAGCGCGCAGATCGGATCGATCTCCGTGATGAGCACGCGCGCGCCGAGGCCGCGCGCCGCGTGCGCGCAGCCCTTGCCGACGTCGCCGTAGCCGGCGACGACGACCACCTTGCCCGCGACCATGACGTCGGTCGCGCGCTTGATGCCGTCGAAGAGCGACTCGCGGCAGCCGTAGAGGTTGTCGAACTTCGACTTCGTGACCGAGTCGTTGACGTTGATGGCCGGGATGAGGAGCTGGCCGTTCTTGGCCATGTCGTAGAGGCGGTGCACGCCCGTCGTCGTCTCCTCGGAGACGCCCTTGATCTCCTTGGCGAGCTTCGTGTAGCGCTGCCCGTCCTTCTTGAGGCTCGCGGCGAGCAGGTTGAGGATGACCTTCATCTCCTCGACGTTCGTGCTCGACGGATCCGGCACCTTGCCCGCCTTCTCGAACTCCACGCCCTTGTGCACGAGCAGCGTGAGGTCGCCGCCGTCGTCGAGGAGCAGGTTCGGGCCCTTGCCGTCCTTGAACGCGAAGACCTGCGCCTCGATGTTCGCCCAGTACTCGGGCAGCGTCTCTCCCTTCCACGCGAAGACGGGCACGCCGGCCTTGGCGATGGCGGCCGCCGCCTCGTCCTGCGTCGAGTAGATGTTGCACGAGGTCCACGTCACCTCGGCGCCCAGCGCGACCAGCGTCTCGATGAGGATGGCCGTCTCGATCGTCATGTGGAGACAGCCCGCGATGCGCGCGCCCTTGAGCGGCTTCTGCGCGCCGAACTCCTCGCGCAGCGCCATGAGCCCGGGCATCTCCTTCTCGGACATGCGGATCTTCTTGCGGCCCAGCTCGGCGAGCGAGAGGTCCTTCACCTTGTAAGCGGGATACTCCGTGCGGCTTTCCATGTCGGTCTCCTTGATGGTCATTGCTGCTCGTGATTGCCGAAATCAGTTGAGGGGGCGGCCGGGCGCGCGCCCGACGGCGATCTGCAGCGGCGGCTGCTCGGCGGAGCGCAGCGGGCTCGCCTGCGCGTCCTCGAGCCCGGCGGCCTCGAGCCACGCGCGCAGCTTGGCCGGCTCGAAGCCCAGCCAGACGTGGCCGCGCTCGCGCAGGCTCTCGTCCTCGTGCGGGACGTGATCGACGACGATGACGTGGCCCCCGGCGCGCGCGAGCCGCGCGGCGGCCGCCAGCACGTCCTGAGGGCGCGCGACGAAGTGGAGCACGCGCGAGACGACGACGAGATCGGCCCCGCCGGCGCGCGCGATCTCCTCGACGATGCCGGCGTCCTCGACGGCGCCCTCGCGCAAGCGCACGTTGGGCAGGCCCAGCGCGCTGACCCGCTCGGCGCAGCGCGCGAGGCGCGCGGCGCTTCGATCGATGGCCACCACGCGCTCGTAGAGCGGGGAGAGGAGCGCCAGCAGCGCGCCCTCCCCCGCCCCGACGTCGACGGCGAGCGCGCGCCCCGGCAGGAGCGGCGCCAGCATCGGGAGCATCGCCAGGAGCGGCGCGCCGTCGGCCGGGGTCTGGACGGCCGGCCCCGCGGCGCCCTCGTCGCGCGCGAACAGGCGGCGCGACGTCTCCTCGCGCTGCGCGACCAGCGCGGGCACCTCCGCCAGGCTGCCGTCCTTCTCGCAGAGCGCGCGGCCCGCCTCGAGCGCGGCGCGCACGACCGGATCGGCCGCCGCCTCGGGCTCCGCGCGCAGCAGCGTGCGAGTGCCGTCCTTGCGGGCCACGAGCAGCCCCGCCTCGCGCAGCGGCTGGCTCTTGCGCGTCACCTGCGGCTGGCTCTCTCGCGTGAGCGTCGCGAGCTCGCCGACCGTCAGCTCCTCCGCAGCGCAGAGCGCGAGCAGGCGCAGCCGATCCTCGTCACCGAGGACGCGGAAGAGATCGGCGCGGGCGGAGGGCGCGGCGGCCAGCACGCCCTCAATATATGCATCCATGCGAATGGATGCAACGTTCATCTCAAGGAGGCGATTTTACCGGATTAACGGGGCCGCTGTCCGGGGCGCCGCCGTCCGCCTTCGACCGGCCGCCCGTCTGCGGCGCGGGCATCGGGATGACCGTCTTGTGGCTGGCGGCCGCCTCCTCCCGCTCGGCGGCCTGCCGCTTGCGCTCCTTCGCCGCCTCGATGTTCCAGCGCTGCTCCTCGGCCTCGAGCCCGAGCCGGGCCGCGCCGTTGAGAGCCTCCCGCTGCTCCGGCGGCGAATCCTGGATCCGCGGCGGGGGCGCGGGCGGCGGCTTCGGGCGCGCGCACGCCGCCATCAGCACCACCAGCGCCACGTATCCGCGGATCGTCACGACGCGAATCTAGTCCGCCTCACGTCCCCGGCGCTAGTCGCTGTCTTCTTCGTCGCGAGAGAGCTCCTCGGACGGAGTGCGCTGCTGATTCGGGAAGTCCGTCTCGGACGGCTCCCGGCGCTCTTCGCCGTGGTGAGCGCCCCGGCGCGGCTCGCCCTGTCCGTGACCGTCGTGGCCGTGACGGCTGGGCGCGTGCTGCTTGCGCGCGTCTTCCGCGGGCCCTCGGTGTGGAGGTTTCTGCTTGCCGCGTTGCTGGTCGATGTTACCCATGACGCCCCCCTTGAAAAAGACGGGACGTCGCCACCTTCCCCCCCCGAGTCCTCCCTGAACGCTGACCCCGGTCGGCGGCGATCGTCCCGCTGCCGTGGAAGAGTTCAATGCGCGTGCCACCCCGAACCCGCGCCGCGGCCCGCGGGCCCGGCGCGCGAAGGCGCGCGCCCGTTACCGCGCCCTCGCGAGGTTGCGGGCCCGTAACCTAGTCGAGGCGAACGAACGAGACGTCGGTCAGGTTGAACTTCTGCAGGCCGGCGCCGCTCGAAGCGAGCGGGACCACGTCGTCGATGAAGAGGTCGATGGTCGCGCCGGCAGCGAGCGAGACGTTGAAGTCCGCCGTGAGCTGCGAGCCGGTGGTGAGCACGCCCGCTTCGCGGAACCGGTTGCCCGGGACGAAGGCCACCTGGACCGAGCTCGGCGCGTACGACGTCGGCTCGGTGGTCGTGTCGATGGTGGCGATGAGCTCGGGCGGCAGGCTGGCCTGGTCGTTCATGCCCGAGATCGTGAAGGTCAGGCGCCACTGCGACCCCGCCTTCGGCACCGTCACCGACTGCGTGAACTCGACGAGCGGCGGCTGCGCCGTGGCCGTGAAGGTCTGCCCCGTGTAGTCGAAGGAGATGGCGTTCTTCCCCGCGCCGAACGTGTACCCGGCGGCGGGCGTGAAGTTCGCGAAGACGTTCGAGCGATCCCAGCCCGCGGTGAGCAGGTTCGTGGCGCACGTCGCGGGATCGAAGCCGAACACCTGCAGCTCCCAGATCGAGTAGCCGTACACCGTGGCGCGCGCCGTGCCGTAGACGCGCACGTAGCGGCCCGCCGCCGACAGGCCCGTGAGGTCGTCGATGCGGTGATCGACGGCGGGCAGGCCCGTCCTCGAGGCGACGGGCGCGCTCCAGGTCACGGCGTCGTTCGAGACGTCGACGCGATAGTCCTTCGCGGCGGCGTGCTGCCAGTCGATGCGCACCTCGGTGATCGTCTTGACCGCGCCGAGGTCGACGTAGATCCACTGCGGATCCGAGTACGCGCTCTCCCAGCGGGTCCCGGTGTTCCCGTCGATGGCGTTCTTGGCGGGCTGCTTGGGGGACGGCGACGACACGGCCGGCGTGGACGGCGACACGAGGGCCGCGCTCGGGCACGCGCCGCCCGACCCCGCGCCGCCCGAGCCGCCCGCGCCGCTCGCGCCCCCGGCGCCGCCCCCGGAGCCGCCCGTGCCCGTGCCGCAGGAGCTGCCGTCGTACACCGTGAGCTCCCAGATCGAGTAGCCGTACACAGTCGCGCGCGCCGTGCCGTAGACGCGCACGTAGCGGGCGCTCACCGTGAAGCCCGTGAGGTCGTCGATGCGGTGATCGACGGCGGGCAAGCCCGTCTTCGAGACGACGGCCGTGCTCCAGCTCGCGGCGTCGTTCGACACGTCGACGCGGTAGTCCTTCGCCGCGGCGTGCTGCCAGTCGATGCGCACCTCGGTGACCGTCTTGATCGCGCCGAGATCGACGTAGATCCACTGCGGATCCGAGTACGCGCTCTCCCAGCGGGTGCCCGTGTTGCCGTCGATGGCGTTCGACGCGGGCTGCTTGGGCGACGGCGACGACACGGCCTTGGCGAGCGCGAGCTTCGTGGGCGTGCAGAGCGCGGCCTCCGTCGACTCGAGCTCGGGTAAAGGGTCGCTGCCCGCGACGCACCCAGCGGCCGAGACGAGGGCGCCCGCGGCAGAGAGCAGAACGATGATCGGGGGGAGTGACTTTCGCACGGCGGGCTCCTTGTCGAGACGGGCGGCGATAGTACCTGCCCGACCGAGAATCGGTCGTGAAAAAATGCTGACCCACCCCGTCATGATCGTTTCACGATCGTCACTCGGGGATGGGGATGAACTCCGTCTCGTCGCCCGGGACGGAGGGGAACGGGCCCCCCGCCTGGCCGCGCCGCTCGAGCCAGTCGCGCTTCGCCTCGTCGATGCGGGCCTCGGAGCTGGACGCGAAGTTCCACCACAGGTGCCGCGGCTCGGGGAACGGCTCGCCCCCCACCACCACGAACCGCGCGCCGCGCTCGGAGGAGAGCCGCGCGTCGCCGCGCGCGAGCACGAGCATGTGGGCCGCGCCGAAGGCGCGCGGGCCGCAGGCGAGGTCGCCTTCGATGACGTAGGCGCCGCGGTCGCCGAGCGCGCCGGGCAGCTCGAGGCTGGCGCCCGCCTCCAGGGTGACGTCGAGGTACACGAGCCGCGACAGCGCCGCGACGGGCGAGCGCGCCCCGAAGGCCTCGCCCGCGAGCACGCGCACGGCCGCGCCGGACGAGCGCACGAGGGGCAAGCGCTCGCCCGCGTAGTGATGAAAGGCGGGCGGCGCCTCCTCGTGCTCGCGCGGCAGCCCGACCCAGAGCTGCAGCCCGTGCACGCGCGAGCCGCGCGCGCGCAGCGCCGCCGGCGTGCGCTCGGAGTGCACGATGCCCCGCCCCGCCGTCATCCAGTTGATGTCCCCGGGCCGGATCGTCTGGAACGAGCCCAGGCTGTCGCGGTGGTCGATCTCGCCCTCGTAGAGGTAGGTCACGGTGGCGAGGTTGATGTGCGGGTGCGGCCGCACGTCGAGCCCGTGGCCCGGCAGCAGCGCCACGGGCCCGAAGTGATCGAAGAAGACGAACGGCCCCACGGCGCGCCGCTGGCCCGAGGGCAGAACGCGCCGCACGTGGAACCCGTCGCCGAGATCGCGCTCGCGCGGCTCGAGGACGACGGCGACGGGATCCGGCGCGGCGGCTTCGTTCATCCGCCGACCTTAGCGCCGCGCCCGGGCTCGCGGTAGTCAGGGCCGGAACAGCAGCGGCGCGGTCTCGTGGAAGTAGCGCCGCCAGAGGGCCCAGTTGTGGACGCCGTCCGTCGGGCGGTAGGTGAGCTTGAGGCCGTGCTCGCCGAACAGCTTGGCGAGCCAGTCGTTGAGGACGATGTGGTCGGCGTCCTGCTTGCCGCACCCGAGCCAGAGCAGCCGGAGCTGCGCGTTGAGCGCCGCGGCGCGCGCCAGCGCCGGTCGGAGGCGCTTGTCGAGCTCGGCCTGCGGGGCGCCCGTGCTGTAGGCGGCGAGCTGGCTGAAGAGCTCGGGGTGGTTGAGCCCGATCGTCAGGGTCGCGGCGCCGCCCATCGACAGGCCGACGAGGGCGCGGTGGGCGCGGTCGCGCGCGACGCGGTACCGGCGCTCGACGAGCGGGATGACGTCCTCGAGGAGGTAGTCGGTGAAGGCGTCGTTGCTCTCGACGGACGGCGCGTCGAAGGGCAGCGCGTGCAGCCACGGCATGACGATGACCATCGGGACGGCGCGCTTGCCGGCGATGAGGTTGTCCATGATGAAGTTGACGAGCCCGGCCTGGGTCCAGTCGGCGGCCGTGCCGTTGCGGCCGTGGAGGAGGTAGAGGACCGGGTACGAGCGGCGGTCCTTCTCGTAGCCGGGCGGCAGGTACACCCACAGCTGGCGCATCTGCCCCAGCACGGACGAGCGGTGCCAGTTGATCTCGACGGTGCCGTGCGGGACGTCGCGCGCGTCCGACTCGTCGGGCACGTCGCCCGGCACGACGACGATGCTCCCCGCGGAGCGGGCGCGCAGCTTCACGTCGGGGTTGAGGGGGTCCGGCGTGGCGACGCCGTCGACGTTGAAGGAGTAGATGAAGAGCCCGGGCGGAAGCGGGCCGAGCGTCACGCTCCAGAGGCCCTGGTCTCCCCGGGTGAGCCTGGGCTTGCCGTCCAGCCAGTCGCCGTTGAAGGTCACCTCGGCGGCCCGCGGCGCCTGGATGCGGAAGGTGACCGTGCGATCGGCGCGCACCTCGGGCGAGACGTAGGGCGGCCCGGCGGGCGCGGCCGCGGGCGGCGGCGCGGGCGCCTCGACGGCGAGGGTCAACGCGAGGACGGCGAGCCAGGGGAGCATCACGGGCGCACGGTATCATCGCCCCGCCCGTCCAAGGAAAACGCGGCGTTGACCCTCGTCGGCGCGGCCGCCACTTTTTTCGCCGGCCGCGTCGATTCCGAGGCCGGCCGTTCGTCGCGGTGTCAGAGGCTGGAACGAGACCCCAACCAGGAGAGCGATGATGCGGTTCTTGATGCTGATGTACCCGAGCGAGAAGGCCGAGCAGGGCGCCATGCCGGAGGCCGACCTCGTCGGGGAGATGATGAAGTACAACGAGCAGCTCGCGAAGGCGGGCGTGCTGCTGGCGCTCGACGGGCTGCACCCGTCGTCGAAGGGCGCGCGCATCACCTGGGACAAGGCCGGCAAGCCGTCCGTCACGGACGGACCCTTCACGGAGACGAAGGAGGTCCTCGGCGGCTACTGGATCATCCAGGTGAAGTCGCGCGAGGAGGCCATCGAGTGGGCCAAGCGCGTCCCGTCGCGCGACGCGCGCAAGATCGAGCTGCGGCAGATCTTCGAGCTGACGGACTTCCCGGCCGACGTCCAGAGGGCCGCGGACAGCCCCGCCGTGCGGGCGACCATCGAGCGCGTCGAGAAGGCCACGCGCTCGTGAGCGCGGCCCACGCTCGCGCGCCTTGCACGGGCGCGCGGGCGTGGTCTGATGGAGGCGTGTCCACGAAGGGGTCCACGAAGGCGTCGGCGAAGGACGAAGCGACGCGCCGAGCGATAGACGCCGTGTGGCGCATCGAGTCGCCGCGCCTCATCGCGGGGCTGGCACGGATGGTCCGCGACGTCGGCCTGGCCGAGGAGCTTGCGCAGGACGCGCTCGTGACGGCCCTCGAGCGCTGGCCCGAGACGGGCGTGCCCGACAACCCGGGCGCGTGGCTCATGACCAGCGCGAAGAACCGCGCCGTGGACCGCCTGCGCCAGGCGAAGATGGCGGCGCGCAAGCACGAGGAGCTGGGGCGCGAGGTCGACGCCCGCGAGGCGACGGGCGCCGCGGAGATCGAGGCGGCCGTGGACGACGACATCGGCGACGACCTGCTCCGGCTCGTGTTCACGGCGTGCCACCCCGTGCTCTCGACGGAGGCGCGCGTCGCCCTCACGCTGCGCCTGCTGGGCGGCCTGACGACGGACGAGATCGCGCGGGCCTTCGTCGTGCCCGAGCCGACGATCGCCCAGCGCATCGTGCGCGCCAAGCGCGCCCTCGCCGACGCCGAGGTGCCGTTCGAGGTGCCGCGGGGCGCCGAGCTCGCGCCGCGGCTGGCCTCGGTGCTGGAGGTCGTGTACCTGGTCTTCAACGAGGGCTACTCGGCGACGGCGGGCGACGACTGGATGCGCCCCGCGCTGTGCGAGGACGCGCTCCGGCTCGGCCGCGTGCTCGCCGAGCTCGCCCCCGGCGAGCCCGAGGTGCACGGCCTCGTCGCGCTCATGGAGATCCAGGCCTCGCGCACGGCGGCGCGCACGGCGCCCGACGGGACGCCCATCCTGCTGCTCGACCAGAACCGGGCCCTGTGGGACCGGCTGCTCATCCGGCGCGGGCTCGCGGCCCTCGACCGCGCGACGGCGCTCGGGGCGCCGCCCGGCCCCTACGTCCTGCAGGCGGCGATCGCCTCGTGCCACGCGCGCGCCGCGACGGCCGCCGAGACCGACTGGCCGCGCATCGTGGGGCTCTACGAGCTGCTCCAGCGCGTCACGCCCTCCCCCGTCGTCGCCCTCAACCGCGCCGTCGCCGTGTCGATGGCCTCGGGCCCGGCGGCCGGCCTCGTGCTCGTCGACGCCCTCGTCGCGGAGGGCAGGCTCGCGGGCTACCACCTGCTGCCGAGCGTGCGCGGCGACCTGCTGGCCAAGCTCGGGCGCGCGCAGGAGGCGCGGGCCGAGCTCGAGCGCGCGGCGGCGATGACGCGCAACGAGCGCGAGAAGGCCCTGCTGCTCGGCCGCGCGGCGGCGCTGAGCTGACCTTCACCCCGTCCCCTCGCCCCGTCAGTGGCGCAGGAGGCTGAGGACGATCTCGAGGAGGATGAGGAGGACGATCGAGACCTCGAGGGACACGAGGCGCTTGTCGCGGGCGATGTCGGTCACGAGCTCGAGGGCGTCCTGCACGCTGCGCAGCTTGAGCTCGAGCGCCTGGTGGCGATCGACGAGGTCGAACTCGGCGCGCAGCTCCTGGTAGACCTTCTCGGCGCCCGGGTCGTCCCAGGCGGCGTCGGGCTTGTCGAAGAGGTGCAGCACCGAGAGCACCTCGCTGCGCGTGCCGATGGCGGCGCCGATGAACTTGTGGAGCTTGCGCGTGAAGACCGGCATCGTCCCCACCTTCTCGAGGCGCTCGACGAGGCGGTCCGTCTCCGTGAACATCTGGTCGACGATGCGCTCGTAGTACTCCATCGCGGCGCTCTGCGCGAAGGTGAAGGCCACGACGTCGGCGCGCTCGGGCGTGAGCTCGTCGAGGACGAGCACGCCGTCCTTGATGTCGGGCCGCGCGCCCTCGACCTCCTGCACGGAGAACTCGTCCGTGACGACCTGCGACTCGGACAGGTTCGGGAGCGCGCGGCGGAGGCGCAGCACCTCCCCCTCGCGCCCCGCCTGCCCTACGTCGTGGAAGACCACCGTCCCCGAGGCGAAGAGGTAGACGGAGCCGCCCGCCGCCGCCGGGAACCAGAGCTGGTGGAGGGCCCGCTTCGCCTCCGGGTACTTCGCCGCCAGGTCCTTGAGCGAGAAGTTCTCGACGAAGGCGAGGACGTGAAAGGTGTGGAGGGGGCCGGCCACGACGCGCTCCGCGGCGTGCGCGGGATCAGCTCACGCCGAGCAGCTCGACGTCGAACACGAGCGTCGCGTTCGGCGGGATGGCCCCGCCCGCGCCGCGCGCGCCGTAGCCGAGGTCCGGCGGGATGCGGAGCTGGCGCTTGCCGCCCACCTTCATGCCGGCCACGCCCTCGTCCCAGCCCTTGATGACCATGCCCGCGCCGAGCTTGAACTCGAAGGGCTCGTTGCGGTCGACCGAGCTGTCGAACTTCTTGCCGTCGGTGAGCCAGCCCGTGTAGTGGACCTTCACGGTCTGGCCGGCCTTCGCCACGGGGCCCGTGCCCTTCTTGAGGTCCCAGTACTGCAGCCCCGAGGCGGTCTTCGTGCCCTTGCCCGTCGTCTTCGAGGGGCCGTCGGCGGCGCCGACGCGGGCGGAGGCGGACATCAGCATGACGAGGACGGTGAGGGCGGCGAGCGGACGCGCGAGGGACATGGAGACCTCCGTGGGAAAGTGACACATTCTTTACTCCTAAATGGACCGCGAGGAAAACCCGAAGCCGCCGCCCCGTCCCGGGCTGCGCCTGCGCGTCGCTCCGACGGTCCTGGCGAAGGATCCGGTGTGCGGGATGATGGTGCCCGCGGACGGGCCGCTGCGGGCCACGTTCGAGGGCGAGGACCACGTCTTCTGCTGCGACGGGTGCCGGCGGCGGTTCGTCGCGGGGCCGCGCGCGTTCCTCGCGCCGCGGCCCGTGACGGCGCCGGAGCGCGCCTCGTCGTGGACCTGCCCGATGCACCCCGAGATCGTGCGCGACGCGCCCGGCGACTGCCCGCTCTGCGGCATGGCCCTCGAGCCGCGCGCGGGCGCGAGCGCGGAGAGCCCCGAGCTCGGTGACATGACGAGGCGCCTCGCCGCGAGCGCCGCGCTCACGGCGCCGCTCGTGGCCATCGCCATGGCGCACATGCTGCCGGGCGCCGGGGCGCTCGCCCACGCGCCCTGGCGGCCGTGGCTCGAGCTGCTGCTGGCCACGCCCGTCGTCCTCTGGGGCGGCTCGCCCTTCTTCGTGCGCGCGGCCCGCTCGCTCGCCACCCGCCACCTCAACATGTTCACGCTCATCGGCCTCGGCGTGGGCGTCGCGTACCTGGACAGTGTCGTCGCCACGGCGCTGCCCGGCGCGTTCCCGGCGTCCTTCCGCGACGAGACGGGCCACGTCGGCGTGTACTTCGAGGCGGCGGCCGCCATCGTCACCCTCGTCCTGCTCGGCCAGGTGCTCGAGCTCCGCGCCCGCGCGCGCACGGGGCACGCCCTGCGCGCGCTGCTCGACCTCGCGCCCAAGCGCGCCCGACGCGTCCGCGACGTCGATGGCGGGGCCGAGGAGGACGTCGACCTCGCCGCGGTGGCCGTCGGCGATCGGCTGCGCGTGCGTCCCGGCGAGACGATCCCCGTCGACGGCGTCGTGCTCGACGGCGAGGGCGCCGTCGACGAGTCGATGCTCACGGGCGAGCCCCGCCCCGTCCCCAAGGGGCCGGGCGACCGCCTCGTGGGCGCGACCGTCAACGGCGCGGGCGCGTTCGTCATGCGCGCCGAGCGCGTCGGGGCCGAGACGGTGCTCGCGCGCATCGTCGCGCTCGTGGGCGAGGCGCAGCGGAGCCGCGCGCCCGTCCAGCGCGCCGCCGACGCCGCGGCCACCGTCTTCGTGCCCGCGGTGGTGGCCGTCGCGGCGGCGACGTTCGCCATCTGGGCGGCCGTCGGCCCCGCGCCGCGCCTGGCGCACGCCCTCGTCAACGCCGTGGCCGTGCTGATCATCGCCTGTCCGTGCGCGCTCGGCCTGGCCACGCCCATGTCGATCATGGTGGCGACGGGCCGCGGCGCGGCGCTGGGCGTGCTCTTCCGCAACGCCGAGGCCCTCGAGGCGCTCGCGCGCGCGGACACGCTCGTGGTCGACAAGACGGGCACGCTCACCGCGGGCCGGCCCGCCGTCGTCTCCGTGGTCCCCACGGGCGCGCTGGCGGAGGCCGAGCTCGTGCGGCTCGCCGCGAGCCTCGAGCGCCGCAGCGAGCACCCGCTCGCGGCCGCCATCACGCGCGCCGCCGAGGCGCGCGCGCTCGGGCCGGCGGAGCCC
>DASZWW010000431.1:0-28020 GCA_035546175.1 Polyangia bacterium | reverse complement strand
CGTCGCCCGCGGCGCGCGCGCGCCCCACGGCCCCGAGCGTGAGGGCGGCGACGACCGCGAGGATGACCTTCGGCGAGGGGGACATCGGTGTCGCGATCAGGCTTCTTCTGCGATGAGCCCGTCGGCCATGCGCAAGCGGCGGGGCGTCTGCGCCGCCAGCTCGTTGTTGTGCGTGACGATGAGGATCGTCGTGCCGAGCTCGCGGTTGAGCTCGAAGAAGAGCGCGTGCATCTCCCGGCCCGTCTTCGTGTCGAGGTTCCCCGTGGGCTCGTCGGCGAGCAAGAGCCGGGGCCGCAGCAGGAGCGCCCGGGCCAGGGCCACGCGCTGCTGCTCGCCGCCCGACAGCTCGCCCGGCCGGTGCCGGAGGCGCGCCCCGAGGCCGAGCCGCTCGAGCATCTGCTGGGCCCGCGCCGCGCACTCGGCCCGCGGCATCCGCAGGATGAGCCCCGGCATCATGGCGTTCTCGAGCGCCGTGAACTCGGGCAAGAGGTGATGGAACTGGAACACGAAGCCGATCTCGCGGTTGCGGAACTCGGCGAGCCGCGCGGCGCTCATGTCCGTGAGCGCCACGCCGTCGAAGGTCATGGTCCCCGAGCTCGGCGCGTCGAGCGTGCCGAGGACGTGCAGCAGCGTCGACTTGCCCACCCCGGAGGCGCCGACGACCGAGGCCACCTCGCCGGGGCGGAGCTCGAAGGTCAGGCCCTTGAGGACCGGGATCACGGTCCCGCCGAGGATGAACTCCTTCCTCAGATCGCGGACCACGACGTGCGCCCCGCCCCGCAGGGCGCGGGCCTCTGGCTGCGCGGCCGCGCGCGGCGGGGTCGTGGTCGCCATGGGGGCCGCAAAAGTAGTCGGCGCACCCAGAGGTGTCAACGACGCCATGGCTCTAAGACCCGACGCGATCCTCGCGGGTTGCCTCGCAAATTACTCGTAGCGGAGCCCCTCGACGGGGCGCATCCGCGAGGCCAGGAACGCGGGATACAACGTGGCGATGCAGGAGAGCCCGAGCGCCGCCAGGGAGATGGCCGCGATCTCGCCCCCTCGCATGACGACCGGCAGCTGCTGGATGTAATAGACGTCGGGGTCGAGCGGCAGCCCCCACTTGGCGAGCATGAGGCACCCCGCGATGCCGGTCACGAGCCCCAGGCCGAGGCCGATGAGCCCGATGTAGAGCCCCTCGGCGATGAACACGCGCAGGATGGCGCCGTCGCGGGCGCCCATCGACTTGAGGATGGCGACCTCGCGCGCCTTCTCCGTGACGAGCATGATGAGGTTCGAGACGATCGAGAACGACGCCACGAGGACGATGAACGTGAGGACGACGAACATCGCGAGCTTCTCGAGGCGCAGGGCCATGAAGAGGCCCTTGTTGAGCTCCTCCCACGAGCGCACCTCGTAGCCGGGCCCGAGCAGCCGCGAGAGGCGGTCGGCGAGGTCGGGCGCCGCGTCGGGCGTGCGCGTGCGGATCTCGACGCCGGTCACCTCGCCCTGCATGCCGAGGAACCTCTGCGCCTCGGCGAGCGAGACGTAGGCGAGCTTGGAGTCGAACTCGTACATGCCCGTGTAGAAGTGGCCCGCGACGCGGAAGGGCTTGAGCTTGGGCATCGGCCCCGTCGGCCCGACGCCGCACATCGGACAGGCGATGTCGACGTCGCTCCCCAGGTAGACGCGCAGCGTGTGGGCGAACAGCTCCTCGCCGAGCAGGATGCCGGGGAGCACGGGGTGCGGCGGGAGCTCCGCCCGCTCCCTGCCCTTGCCGCCCGTCGTCTTCGCCTTCTCCTTCTTCTTCTCCTTCTCCTTCTCCTTCTCCTTGCCGGCCTCGTCGCGCTCCCTCTCCTTGGGCGCATCCTTGGCCGGCAGGCCCTCGACGTCGGGCAGCTCGCCGAAGAGGTCGGCCTGATCGGTCGGGATGTCGGCGGGGTGCTCGAGCCACTCGACCTTGCCCTCGCGCAGCGTGCGCGCGAGATCGAGGACCTTGGGCGCGGCCGCCGGATCGATCCCGCGCAGGATGATGCCCATGCCCGACGGGTTCGTGGCGTGCTTGATGATCACCTCGGACTCGATGTAGGCCATCGAGGACACGATCTCGGGGTACGCGGCGAGGCGCTTCTGGACGGCCTGCCAGTCCGTGAAGGGCCGGTCCTCCGCCGTGCTGATGACGATGTCGGCCTTGGTGGCGCGGATCTTCGTCTTGAGGTCGGCCTCGAACCCCGACATGACCGACAGCGCGATGATGGGCGCCGCCGTCCCCAGGAAGACGCCGACGATCGAGATCGCCGTGAAGACGGTGAACATCGCCACGAGCACGCCCACGAACGAGAGGAGGCAGGCGATGACGATGACGACGGCCGACGCGATCTTGGCGATCGAGAGCACCTGGACGATGTCCCAGCCCTGGTCCCAGCGCCTCCAGACGACGACCTGGACGCCGACGCGTACCAAGGTGAGGACGACGGCCAGGGCCAGCCAGCCGCCCGACCAGCGCCCGCGCTCGCGGCGCCGCACGGCGATGAACAGCGCGACGAGCCCGAGCGCGATGCTCACGACCCACGCCGTGACGCGCACGATCAGCTCGCCGGTGACGCCGCCGCTCCAGCCGGCCGCCGGGGGCACGTCCCACATCGAGGGCGCGCGCATGGTGGCGTGCCGGCGCAGCATCGCGTAGGCGACGGCCCCGTAGGCGGCCGCCCCGGCGACGAGCAGCGCGAGGCCGAACTTGAGCAGGCGCGCCGACCGGCGCTCGGGATCGCGGAGGTGGCGCCAGGCCACGTACCACTCGAACCCCCGCGCGAGCGCCATGGTGCTACTCGCCCTGCTCGGAGCGCATGAGCGGGAAGAGGATGACGTCGCGGATCGAGGGCTGGTCGGCCAGCAGCATCACGAGCCGATCGATGCCGATGCCCTCCCCCGCCGTGGGCGGCAGGCCGTACTCGAGCGCGCGGCAGTAGTCGTCGTCGTAGTCCATCGTCTCGTCCGCGCCCTTGGCCTTGGCGTCGACCTGGCGCTGGAAGCGCGCGCGCTGGTCGGCCGGGTCGTTGAGCTCGGAGAAGGCGTTGGCGTGCTCGCGCCCGACGATGAACAGCTCGAAGCGGTCCACCTTCGTCGGATCGGCGTCGTTCCGGCGCGACAGCGGCGACGTCTCGGCCGGGTACTCGGTGACGAACGTCGGGCGGTCCTCGGGCAGCGCCTTCTCGCCCGCGTAGTCGAAGAGCGCGCCCACGCGCTCGCCGTGGCTGTCCGCCTTGCGCAGCACGACCGAGATCTCGTCGCTGCGCGCGAGCAGGCCCACGGTGTCGAGCCAGGCGACGAGCGCCTTCTCGTCGTCGAGGACGGGCCGCTCGAGGCCGCGCGGCAGGAGCCCCTTCGTCGAGGCCCACACGATGGCGTCCTTCATGGGCACGCGCGGCCAGGGCGCGCCGAGCTCGACCTTCTGGCCCTGGTAGGTGATCGTCTCGCCGCCCGCGACCTCGCGCGCGAGCTCCCGGAAGAGCTCCTCGGTGAGGGCCATGAGGTCCTCGTAGGTCGCGTAGGCCATGTAGAACTCGAGCATCGTGAACTCGGGGTTGTGCTGGCGCGACAGCCCCTCGTTGCGGAAGTTGCGGCCGATCTCGTAGACGCGCTCGATGCTGCCCACGACGAGCCGCTTGAGGTGCAGCTCGGGCGCGATGCGCATGTTGAGGTCCAGGTCGAGCGCGTTGTGGTGGGTCTTGAAGGGGCGCGCGGCGGCGCCGCCGACGATGGAGTGCATCATGGGCGTCTCCACCTCCTGGAACCCGCGCTGGTCGAGGAAGGCCCTGATGCCGCGCACGATCTGGGAGCGCGTGCGGAAGACCTGCCGCACCTCCGGGTTGACGACCAGGTCGACGTAGCGCTGGCGGTAGCGGATCTCCTGATCCGACAGGCCGTGGAACTTCTCGGGCAAGGGCCGCGTCGCCTTCGTGAGGAGCTGGAAGCTCTGGGCGACGATGGTCAGCTCGCCCGTCTTGGTGATGGTCGCGCCGCCCACGGCGCAGATGAAGTCGCCGCGCTCGACGAAGCGCCAGATCTCCCAGGCGGCGTCGCCCACCAGGTCCTTGCGCAGCCACACCTGGATCTCGCCCGCGCGATCCATGAGCTTGACGAACGTCGCCTTGCCGAAGTCGCGGAGCTGCACGACGCGCCCCGCGACCGTGAACCGCTCGTCCGACAGCAGCGTCGGCGGCGCGCCCTTGACGGGCGGCGCCTCCGACTCGGGCATCTTCGCGCCGGCGAACTTCGCGACCAGCTCGGCCGTGGTGTGCGTGGGCCGGCACCCGTTCGCGTACGGGTTCACCCCGCGCGCCCGCAGCTCGGCCACCGATTTCTCCCGTTCCGCTATCAGCTCGCGCTCATCAGCCATGCATACCCACAGGTTCTCAACAGAGTTCGTCGTTACAGATAACCGAGATCATTGCTTTTAAGGAACGTTATCCACAGATCGACACCTAGATGTCGTCTTCGTCGCCTACAGCGGGGGAGCTTGTAGGTGGCAGTGGGGCAGCCGAGGGATCCCCGGCCAGCGCGAGCAGCTGCGCGATCATGAAGCGGTCGATGTCGCCGTCGAGCGCGCCGTCGACGTCGCTGTCCTTGAGGCCCGTCCGGTGGTCGTTGACCATCTTGTACGGCGCCAGGACGTACGAGCGGATCTGGCTGCCCCACTCGATGGACTTCTTCTGGGCGTGGATGTTGCCCATCTTCTCTTCCTGCTTCTTCTGCTCGACCTCGAAGAGCTTGGCTTTGAGGATGCGCATCGCGACGGCGCGGTTCTTGTGCTGCGAGCGCTCCTGGTCGGAGTGCACGGCGATGCCCGTCGGGATGTGCGTGATGCGCACGGCGGACTCGGTCTTGTTGACGTGCTGGCCGCCCGCGCCGCCCGAGCGCATGACGTCGATGCGCAGGTCCTTCTCGTCGATCTCGACCTTGATCGTCTCGTCGATGTCCGGGTAGATGAACGCGCTGGCGAACGACGTGTGGCGGCGCTTCGCGCTGTCGAACGGCGAGATGCGGACGAGCCGGTGCACGCCCGCCTCGGCGCGCAGCCAGCCGTAGGCCCACTCGCCGTCGATGAGGATCGTGGCGCTCTTGATGCCCGCCTCGTCCCCGGGCTGAAGATCGAGCGACTCGATCTTGAAGCCGCGGCGCTCGGCCCAGCGCGTGTACATGCGCAGCAGCATCTGGGCCCAGTCCTGCGACTCGGTGCCGCCCGCGCCCGCGTTGATGCTCACGAGCGCGCCGTTCTGGTCGTACGGCCCCGAGAGCATGCGCGCGAGCTCCATCTTCGTGACCGCCGCCTCGGCCGCGGTCAGCGCCGCGTCGGCCTCGCGGCCCGCGTCGTCGTCCTTGGTCTCGTCGGCCAGCTGGATGAAGACCTGCGCGTCGTCCGCCGCCTTCATCTGGGCGTCATACGCGTCGACGACCGACTTCGCCCGCCCCTGCTCGCGCATGACGGCCTGGGCCTTGTCGGCCGCGTTCCAGAACTCGGGTGACGCCGCCTCGTGGTCGAGCTCCTCTATCCGCAGGCGTTTGCCGGCGATGTCAAAGATGCCCCCGGAGGATCTCCAGGCGGCTCTGCAACTTCGTCAGGCGTTCGCGCAGCGGACCGATTTCCATGGCGCGGACCTTAGCACGCCGCCCGAGGCGACGTCCGGCCCTGTTTCCGTCACGGCGCGAGCGGGTTCGTGATGGTGAAGTAGAGGTAGTTGAGGCACATCTCGTCGGTCGTCTTCTCGCCCCAGGTGAGCGGGCCCGACGTCATCTGCGCGCCGTTGATGATCGGCTCGTCGGCCTGCAGGTTGTCGAACGTGCAGTCGAGGTGGATGTTGTCGCCGGTCACGACCTTCGTGGCCTGCTGGTAGTAGTAGAACTGCTGCCAGTGGAAGTTCCAGGCCGGGATGTGCACGGCGCAGTCGCTCGTGCCGTCGGCGTGCTGGATCGTCACCTGGATGTCGGTGCCGTGCAGGTGCATGTGCGGGACCACGCCCCACAGATCGTAGTTGCCCTTGACGGCGAGGTCGGCGGAGACCGTCTTCTTCGTGTTCTTCGGGATGAGGAAGGTCGTGTTGGCCAGCGGCGTGATGGCGGCGCGGCTCAGCACGGGGATCGGCGTCGGCGCGTAGAAGAGGTCGGCGGTCGTCCGATCCGTCACGTGCTTCGTCGTGAGCAGGTTGTAGTGGATCTGCATGACGATCTGCGTGCCCGCGTCGAGGTGAATGCCCGTGGGCGGCGGGAAGGCCGTCGCGCCCGAGCCCGGCACCCAGCCGCCGATGGTGGGCGTGCCGGACACGCCCGTGCCCCCGAAGCAGGTCCAGCCCGGGCCCGCCTCGGCCGCGTCCTGCGCCTGCACGGCGGCGAGGTCCTTGGGCGCGACCGAGAACAGGATGACGTGGTGGACCGTGGCCGTCGATCCCGGGTGGATGTTGAAGCCGATGAGGTCCTGCGCCGCCGCGAGGCCCGGATCGATGAGCGTGCAGTGGTAGTCGTCGGTGAGCGTGTCGTTCGGGTGGTAGTCCTGGCCGGGGTCGAGCGTCGCGCCGGGCGTCCCCAGGTTCGGGCCGAGGTTCGGCGGCGTCACCGTCGCGTCGGCGGGATCGCCCATGGGCGCGCCCTGCTGCGACCAGGCGCCGATGGTCGCGACCTGCTCGTCGCTGATGACGCGCGCGTCGCGGAAGTCGCCGCAGCCCGGCGCGGGCATCCACGGCGGCATGATGTGCTGCGAGGTGGCCGCCGCCATGAGCGCGGCGACGGGCTTGGCGTCGTCGTAGGTGCCGAGGGCGAAGGGCGCGATGCCGCCCTCGAGGTGGCACATCTGGCAGTGCTCCGCGAGGATGGGCTGCACGTCCTTGTAGTACGTCACGGGCCCGACGTCGTAGGTCGGGCCCGCGTCGGCCACGCCCGAAGCCCCCGAAGCTCCGGGGCTGCCGGCCAGGCCCGCGTTGCCCGCGGCGGAGGCGTCCGGCGAGCCGCCGCCGGCGCCCCCGAAGCCCGTCCGGGCGATGCCCCCGGCGCCGCCGCACGCTGACAGCGCGGCCGCCAGCCCCGCCGCCGCGAGCAGGGCGGTTGCCCGGTTCACTCCCCGAGGTCCCGACGAAGTGAGTCGCATCGATAGTTCTCCTTGAGCCGGACGTACTTGGCAGCCATCGCGCGGTGAAAGGCCTCGTCCTTGTCCTCGAGCCCGCGCACGACGCGCGCCGGCGCGCCGAGCACGAGGCTGCGCGGCGGGATGATCGACCGCTGCGTGACGAGCGCGCCCGCGCCCACGACGGAGCCGTGTCCGATGACGGCGCCGTCGAGGATCGTGGCCTGCATGCCGATGAGGCACCCGTCCTCGACGCGGCAGGCGTGGAGCATGGCGCGGTGTCCGACCACCGTGTCCTCGCCCACCTCGCAGGGGCCGCCGTCGGCGACGTGCAGGACGCTGCCGTCCTGGATGTTCGAGCGCGCGCCCACGCGCACGGGGGCGAGATCTCCGCGCAGCACGGCGCCGTACCAGATCGAGACGTCCTCGCCGAGCGCGACGTCGCCCACGACCGCCGCGCCGGGGAAGAGGACCACCCGCCCGCCGAGCTCTGGCAGCGCGCGCAGGTAACGGTCGAGGATCGCGCGCGGGAAGCGGGCGCGCAGGGCCGCCACGCGCGCGTCGAGCTCGCGGGCGTCGGGCAGCGGCTCCGTCAGCGCCGTGACGGACGTGGAGATCATGGCCATGGCCCCTCCATTGGACACGGCGGGCCGGAAAAAGACAAACCGCCCCGCGCCCGTCAGGCGGCCGAGCGCGCGCGGCGCCACAGCGCCAGGAGGTCGTGCCCGCGGTCTCCCAGCAGCGAGAGCGTGACCATCCCGGCGACGCGGGGCAAGGCCCGCCAGCCGTCGTCGGAGAGGTGCCGGAGGGCGCTCCGCCGGGCCGCGACGTGGTCGCGGTTGTCGTAGTTGATGTGCGCGGCGTTCCAGTGCTGCCGGCGGCGCGCCCGCTCGGCGAGCTCACGGAGGTCGGGCGGCGCCGTCTCGCCGAAGCGACGCGTGACCTCGAGCATGTTCGCGACGAGGACCTTGTAGAGCTGCGAGGTCTTGGTCGCCGGGTGCACGCGCACGGCGCCGAGCGGCCGCGGGAGGTGACGGAGCTTGCGGCCCGAGAGGATGAGCCGCAGCCACAGCTCGGTGTCCATGGCGAAGTGCAGGCTCTCGTCGACGTAGCCCCCCGCCTCGACGACCGAGCGGCGCACCAGGAACCCCTGCTGCGCGAACGGCGTCCGCCAGTGCACGACGATGCGCTCGGCGCCCGCCGGGTGGCCCGTGAAGAGCGCCTGGATGCGCGAGTCCTGGTCGATGACGTGGACGTCGCAGGAGACGAGATCGAGCGTCGGATCGGCGACGAACGCCGCGGAGGCCTCCGCGGCCCAGCCCGGCATGAGCAGGTCGTCGGAGTTGAGCCAGGTGACGAGCTCGCCGCGCGCGCGGCGCCAGCCCTTGTTGATGGCGGCGCTCTGGCCGCCGTCCTTCTCCGAGACCCAGCCGGCGAGCCAGCGCTCGTACCTGCGGATGACGGCCAGGGTCTCGTCCGTCGAGCCGCCGTCCATGACGAGCAGCTCGAGGTCGGGGTAGCCCTGCAGCAGCACCGAGCGCAGGGTCTCCTCGAGGAAGGCGCCCTGCTGGTACGAGGGCACGACGACCGTGATCGAGGGCGGCGGCGCGGCGCCCGCCGGCAGGGCCGGGCTCGCCTCGGTCCATGGCCACCCGCGCTTGCCCGCGGGCGGCGGAGGGAGATCGGCGAGGCTGGGCGCGCGCGGCGGCGACGAGCTCAAGGCGCGCCGAGCCTATCACGCGCCCCCGCGGCGCGTGATAGGGTGCCGCGCATCGACCCTCGGAAGCAGCTCAGCATCATCATCGCGTCGACCTTCCCGCGCGACGAGCGGCTCGGCAGCAGCAAGGTGCCGCTGCGGATCGGCGCCGAGCTCGACGCCGCCGGCGCCGCCGTGACGATGGTCTTCGGCGACGACCTGCCGCGCGTCCCCGCGGGGCGCGTCGCGCTGCTCGCGTCCCCGTACCAGATGGCCGTGGCGATGCGGGCCAAGGCCGCCCAGGCCGACGTCGTCGACATCGCCGGGTGGGACGGCTACGTGTACGCGCGCTGGGCGCGGCGCGCGCGGCCGCACCAGCTCGTCGTCGCGCGGTCGAACGGGCTCTGGGTCCGGTCGATCCCCTTCAAGGGCATCGAGGGACGGAGCGCCGCGCGCCAGCTCGCCGCCAGGTTCATGCAGGCCGAGCTCTGCCGCCGGGAGCGGGCCTCGATCGTCGCCGGGGGCCTGGCGCTCTTCAACACGCGCGGCGAGGCGGACTGGGTCGTCGGGCAGGGCTGGAAGAGCCCCGAGGAGATCGCCGTCATCAACCCGGGCATCGACGACGTCTTCGCCTCGACCGTGCCGCTCGAGCAGCGCGCGGGCGCCTTTTACATCGGCTCCTTCCTTCATCAGAAGGGCGGCGACGTCGCCGTGGACGCCATGCGCCTCGTCCTCGCCGAGCGGCCGGCGGCCACGATGACCTTCGTCGGTCCGGGCGTCGAGCCGCGGACGATCCTCGAGCGCTTCCCGGACGCCTTGCGCCCGCGCGTGCGCGTCATCGAGAAGATCCCGGCGGCGCGCGTGGCCGCGGAGGTGAGCGCGGGCGCCGTCCTCCTGTTCCCTGCCCTCTACGAGGGCTTCGGGATGGTCGTCCTCGAGGCCATGCGGGCGGGGCTCGTGGTGGTGGCGACGCCCACGGGCGCGGGCGCCGAGATCGTCCGCGACGGCGTGAACGGCCTGGCCGTGCCCTTCTCCGACCCGCGGCTCACGGCCGACGCCGTCCTGCGGCTGCTCGACGACGGCCCGCTGCGGGTGCGCCTTGCGCGCGCGGCCGTCGAGGAGGCGCGGCACCGCACGTGGAAGGCCACGGCCGCGTCCCTCATGCAGGCCTATCGCGACGCGCGGATCCGGCTCGACGTCGCTAGGCGGTGATGAGCCGCAGCTGCCGCAGGCGCCGGGGCGGCTCGGGATCGATCGGGTAGTTGCCCGAGAAGCAGGCGTCGCAGAAGCTCTTGCCGCTCGTGTCCGGGGGCCCCCCCTTCGCCTGCCCCTCGACCGACTCGAAGAGCCCGGGCAGCGAGAGGTAGCCGAGCGAGTCCGCGCCCACGAGGTCGCGGATCTGCTCGATCGAGTTGTGCGAGGCGATGAGCTCCTCGCGCGTCGGCGTGTCGATGCCGTAGCGGCAAGGGCCCACGGTGGGCGGCGAGCTGATGCGCATGTGCACCTCGGTCGCGCCCGCGCTGCGGATCATCTCCACGATCTTGCGCGAGGTCGTGCCGCGCACGATCGAGTCGTCGACCACGACGACCCGCTTGCCGCCGAGGACCTCGCGCACGGGCGAGAGCTTGAGCTTCACGCCGAAGTGCCGGATCTGCTGCGACGGCTCGATGAACGTGCGCCCCATGTAGTGCGAGCGCATGAGGCCCTGGTCGTAGGGGATGCCGCTCTGGCGCGCGTAGCCGATGGCCGCGGCGACGCCCGAGTCGGGCACGGGGACGACGACGTCGGCGGGGACGGCGTGCTCGAGCGCGAGGCGGCGGCCCATGCGCTCGCGCGCGCGGTAGACGGACCGCCCGTCGATCGTCGAGTCGGGGCGCGCGAAGTAGACCCACTCGAAGACACAGCGGTGCGGCAGCTGGGTCCCCGGCAGGCGCACGGAGCGCGGGCCCTTCTGATCGATGAGCACCATCTCGCCCGGCTCGATGTCGCGCACGAACTCGGCGCCGATGAGCTCGAAGGCGCAGGTCTCGGACGAGAGGACCCAGGTGACGCCCCCCGGCTTGACGACGCGGCCGAGCACGAGCGGCCGGAAGCCCATGGGATCCCGGACGCCGATGACGGTGTCCTCGGAGAGGAAGACGAGGGAGTAGGCGCCGCGCACCTGGGAGAGGGCGTCGACGATGCGATCGGAGAGCGTCCGCTCCTTGGAGCGCGCGATGAGGTGGCTGATGCACTCCGTGTCGGAGGTGGTCGTGAAGATCGCGCCCTCGGCCTCGAGGCGCTCGCGCAGCTCGCCGGCGTTGACGAGGTTCCCGTTGTGGCCGAGCGCGAGCGAGCCGCCCACGAACTCGTGGGCGAGCGGCTGGGCGTTCTTCTCGCTGGAGTCGCCCGCCGTCGAGTAGCGGACGTGGCCGATGGCCGCGAAGCCGGGCAGCTTGCCCAGCCGCTCCGCCGTGAAGATGTCGTTGACGTGCCCCATCTCGCGGACGTGCCGCAGGTGCTGGCCGTCCGTCGCGACGATCCCGGCCGACTCCTGGCCGCGGTGCTGGAGCGAGTAGAGGCCGAGGTACGCCAGGTTCGAGGCCTCGGGTCCGTAAATGCCGACAATGCCGCACATGATGCGTGCGGGCGGGACCCTAGCACAGGCCGCCCCTCCCCTCACGGGAATAACCGGTCGCGCGCCGCGATTTACGCTTCGCGTTCGTTGGTGCATACTGCCGCGCGATTTTCCGATGGCCCCCGCATGATCGAAGTCAAAGGCTTGACGAAGTACTACGGCGAGCACGCCGCCATCTCCGACCTCGACTTCAGCATCTCGAGCGGTGAGGTGATCGGCTTCCTCGGCCTCAACGGCGCCGGCAAGAGCACGACGCTCAAGGTGCTGGGCTGCGTCTTGCTGCCGACGGCCGGCGTCGTGACCGTCGACGGCATCGACATCGCCCGCGACCCCCACGAGGTGCGCCGGCGCATCGGCTTCCTGCCCGACACGCCGCCCCTCTACAACGAGATGACGGTGGGCCGGTACCTCGCCTTCGTGGCGCAGCTGCGCGGCGTGCCGGCGGGCGAGACCGCCCAGGCCGTCGCCGAGGCCGAGCGCAAGACGGCGACGACCGAGAAGCACGACGAGCTCATCGCCAGCCTCTCGCACGGGTACCGGCAGCGCGTGGGCGTGGCCCAGGCCCTCGTGCACCGGCCCAAGCTCCTCATCCTCGACGAGCCGACGAGCGGCCTCGACCCCGTGCAGATCGTCGAGATGCGCAGCATGATCCGCGCGCTCCGGGGCGCGCACACCATCCTGCTCTCGAGCCACATCCTCTCCGAGATCAGCCAGACCTGTGACCGCCTGCTCGTGATCCAGAACGGCAAGATCGTCGCCCAGGGCACCGAGCAGGAGCTGGCCCGCGACATG
Source organism: Polyangia bacterium (assembly GCA_035546175.1). Taxonomy (GTDB): domain Bacteria; phylum Myxococcota_A; class Polyangia; order Fen-1088; family Fen-1088; genus DASZFV01. Next base: position 15,822 of record DASZWW010000431.1, on the reverse strand, counting down.
GGCGGCGGCGGCACGATCGAGGTCGAGGTGCTCGGGACGGCGGCCCGCGCCATCGAGATCGCCCGCTCCGTCGAGGGCGTGGGCGTGGCCCGCGTGCTCTCCGAGTCCGACGGCGTCGCCACGCTCTCCTTCGCCGCCGGCCCCGACCTCCGCCCGCGCCTGGCGCGCGCCCTCGTGCAGAACGGCGTCGACCTCCTGCGCATCGACCGCGGCGCCGCGCGCCTCGAGTCGATCTTCCTCCAGCTCACGAAGGACAAGGACACGCGCCTGCCCTCGGGAGGCCTGCAATGAGGTCGACGCTCCTCATCGCCCGTCGCGAGCTCGGCGCCTACCTGCGCTCGATGACGGGCTACGTGATCGCCGCCCTCGTGCTGGCCATCGACGGCGTCTTTTTCCAGGCGTTCGTCATGAGCGGCGCCGACAAGCTCTCCTCGCAGGTGCTCTCGGGCTTCTTCGAGATCGCCGGCGGCGTGACGATGGTCTCCAGCGTCTTCATCTCGATGCGCCTGCTCGCCGAGGAGCGCCAGACGGGCACGCTCGTGCTCCTCACCTCGTCGCCCGTGCGGGACTCCGAGATCGTCGTCGGCAAGTTCCTCTCGGCCCTGGTCTTCATGGCCATGATCACCGTGGCCACGGTCTACATCCCGGCCCTCATCTTCGTGAACGGCAAGGTCTCCTTCGGCCACATGGCGGCCGGCTACGTGGGGCTCCTGTTGCTGGGGAGCGCGTCGCTCGCCGTGGGCACGCTCGGGTCGGCGCTGGCGCGCACCCAGGTGCTGGCCGCCATCTTCTCGGGCTGCATGATGGCCGCGCTCGTCGTCTGCTGGATGCTGGGCCGGGTCACCGAGCGTCCCTTCTCCGACGTCTTCGCGACGATCGCCCTGTGGCAGAAGCACTTCCCGCCCTTCCAGGCGGGCCAGATCCACCTGCGCGACGTCTTCTTCTACCTGGCGCTGACCTACCTCGGGCTCTTCGCGGCGACGCGGGTCATGGAGGCGCGGCGATGGCGATGAGCGAGAGCCCGCGGCTCGGTTCGAGCGCCCGGTGGTCGGCCCTGTGGGGCTGCGGGATGGTCATGCTCTTCGTGGGAGAGCGCATGATCGGCGCGGGCGGCGGCGCCCCGCGCGGCGTCGCGACCGTGGGCGGCCTCCTCGCCGTGCTCGTGGCCATGGCCGCGCGCGCGCGGCGGGCCAGCCAGGCCACGGCCGAGCGCCGCCAGGCCGAGGGGCTCCTGCTGCGCCTCTACGCGCTCGGCCTCCTGGCCGTGGCCCTCTACTTCGCCCAGTCGGACCTGCCCACGCTGCGCGGCGGCCTGCCGCTCGAGCACTCCTCGCCCAAGCTCGCCACGGCGCTGGCCGCGCTGTGGCCAGCCCTGTGGATCACGGCCGCCTGGCCCGTGGCGCTCGTGGAGATGTCGTACGCGCAGATGGCGAAGGCGCCGCGCATCGAGCTCGGGCGCCTGCGCGACGCCATGTACTCGGGGCTGGGCCTCGCCTTCGCGCTGGTCTTCGTGTTCACGGTCGTCTACGTCTCGTCGGAGCGGGACAAGAAGCTCGACCTCGCCTACTTCCGCACGGCGCGGCCCGGCGAGGTCGTGCGCAAGATGGTGCGGACCCTCGACCAGCCGCTCGAGATCGCCACGTTCTTCCCGAACAGCAACGAGGTGCGCGAGGAGGTCGACAACTACCTCGCCGATCTGGCCAAGGAGTCGGGGCAGCTCACCGTGGCGCACTACGACTTCGACATCGACCCGCTCAAGGCCAAGGAGTACGGCGTGTCGGCCAACGGCACGCTCGTCTTCTCGCGCGGCAAGCGCCACGAGCAGCTCGGCCTGCCCGTGCAGTTCGAGGCGGCGCGCAACGCGCTCAAGACCCTCGACAAGGAGGTGCAGCAGCGCCTCATGCTCATCGCGCGCCAGACCAAGTCGGCCGTCTTCACGACCGGCCACGGCGAGCGCACCTGGGAGCCGGCCGGGCTCCTGACGGACAAGCGCACCGGCCTGACGAAGCTACGCGAGCTGCTCCTCGACCAGTCGTACGACGTGCGCACCTACGGCGCGGCGGACGGCCTGGCCCAGGAGATCCCCAAGGACACGACGGTGCTCGTCATCATGGGGCCGCAGCGCCCGTTCCTCGCCGACGAGTCGAAGGTCATCAACAAGTGGCTCGCGGCCGGCGGGCGGGCGCTCATCGCCCTCGATCCCGAGAACCACGTCACGCTCAAGGAGATCCTCGACCCGCTCCAGCTCGAGTTCCACGACGTGACGCTCGCCAGCGAGCAGGCCTCGGTGCCGCGCACGCACACGCTCGCCGACCGCACGAACATCGCGACGGCGACCTACTCCTCTCACCCGGCCGTCACGACGCTGCTGCGCCTCGGCGGCCGCGCGCCCACCTTCTTCCTCGGCGCGGGCTGGATCGACGCCAAGCGCAACCGGCCCATCGACATGCAGGTCGACGCGCCCATCAAGGCGCACTACTCGACGTTCGTCGACAAGAACGGCAACTTCGAGTTCGACGGCAACGAGCAGCGGCGCGCCTGGGAGCTCACGGGCGCCGTCTCGAAGGGGCTCATGCGCGTGTTCGTCGTCGCGGACTCCGACTGCTTCGCCGACGAGGCGATCCAGGCCCCGGGCGACGAGCTGCTCACGCTCGACGTCATGCACTGGCTCATGGGCGACGAGGCCTACCAGGGGCTCGTGTCGAGCGAGGCCGACCTGCCCATCGCGCACACGCGCAAGCAGGACGTCGTGTGGTTCTACTCGACGATCTTCCTCGCGCCCGCGCTCGTCGTGGCGGCCGGCTGGACGACGACGAAGCGGCGGCGGCGCCGCAAGGACCCCGCCGCGGCCGCGCCCGCGGGAGGCGCGAAGTGACCGGCCGGTCGGCGGCGGTCCAGGGAGGCCTGGCGGCGCTCGGGCTCCTGGCGGCGCACCTCACCTGGCAGCGCGAGCCGGAGCGCGCGCCCGGGGAGGTCACGGTCGTCGACGCCTCCAAGGCCGACGTGCCGCGCATCCGCTTCGAGGACGACGCGAACATCCTCGCCGTCGAGCGCCGCAGCGAGAACGGCGAGCCCGGCGTCTGGGTGCACCTCGAGCCCAAGGCGCCCAAGGCCGCGCCGCCCAAGGCGAGCGACAAGGCGACGCCGGCCGGCCCGCCCGCGCCGCCCGAGACGCCGGCCTATCCCCCGCGCGACGTGCGCGGCAACGCCGACGGCCTCAAGCTCATCGATCGCTTCGCGCCCCTGGTCTCGCCGCGGGCCTTCGGCGTCATGCAGGGCGACAAGCTCAAGGAGCTCGGGCTCGACGCGCCGACGCGCCACCTCGAGGTCGTCGTGCGCGGCGACACGCGCAAGTACGACGTCGGCATCGCCCTCAACGCCCAGAACGGCGAGGCCTTCCTGCGCGACGCGCGCGACGGGCGCATCTACCTGATGCCGCGCCAGCTGCTGGGCGAGCTCTCGAACGGCAAGCGCCTCGTCGACCCACGCCTGCACACCTTCGAGACGAAGGAGTTCGACAAGGTCGCCGTGACGGTGGGGGGCAAGACGCGCGAGTGGATCCACCTCGGCCGCGAGAACTTCCAGACCGACGCCTACGCCCCGGCGAAGACGCCCGACAAGCACGACCAGACGGCCAAGAACTGGCTCGACGAGGTCTGGCGCACCTTCCCCATGGAGGTGCTGGGGAAGGACGAGGTCCCCAAGGGCGGCCCGCCCAAGGTGGCGTTCCGCATCGACTACACCGAGAAGGGCAAGCCCGTGGGCTGGATCGAGATCGCGCGCGGCGGGACGAGCGGCGACGGCATGTCGAGCGAACCGCAGGACAACATCTTCGCGCGCTCGGAGCACAGCGTCGGATGGGCGCGGCTGCACTCGGGCGACATGCTGATCAGCGATGCCGAGAAGCTCTTCGCGTCGCCCTAGCGCGCGCCCCGCGCCGCGCGGCTCGCGTCGGTTGACGCCGCCCGTCCGGCGTTGAACAATCGGGCGGTGAAGCGACTTTTCGCCGTGATCCTGGCCGCCGGTGCGCTGGCGGCCGCCGCGGCGGGGACGCGCGCCGTCGACGCGGCCCGCGATCAAACGGTGCGGCGGGAGGCGTCGCGAGCGGCCGAGGCGGCGGGCATGCGCGCCGCCGACACGCTCGCCGTCCACGTGAGCGAGCTCAAGCTCGAGGCCCACAACGCCGCCACGAACCCGCGCCTCGCCGCCGCGCTGCGCGGGAACGTCGACGCCGCGACCTTGCAGGATCTGTTTCGCACCGAGGAGTGGTGGGAGCCCTACCGCAACGCCTTCAAGGTGTACGCGCTCGCCTTCGAGGGCGAGAAGCTCGACGTGCTCGAGGGCATGAAGACGGCCGAGTTCGCGTCCGACCTGCTCGTGCGCGAGGCGCGCGAGCGGCGAGAGGCGGTGGCCGAGATCGTCATGGGCAAGGGGTGGCCTTACGCCGCCGCGGCCGTCCCCATCGAGACGCCCGAGCGGCGGGTGCCCCTCGTGCTCGTGCTGGCGCGGCCCGTCGACGAGGCCGCCGTGCGCAAGCTCTCCGAGAAGGCGCGCGGCGCCGTGCTGCTCTCCGACGGCAAGAGCCCCGTCATCCAGACGGGCGCCGACGCCCAGAGCGCGCTCCTGCGCACCGCCGTGGGGAGCGAGGGCAAGGGCCCCATCTTCCAGCCGGCCGCCGCGCCCGGCGTCGATACGTCGTGGGCCGCCGCCGTGAGCCCGCTCGCGCCCTCGCTGTGGATGTGGACCTTCGCGAGCGGCGCCGACGCCGCGCGCGACAGCGAGAGCACGGCCGCGGCGACGAAGGGCGCGATCTGGTCCGTGGCCGCCGTGCTCGCCGTCGCCCTGCTCTTCTTCGGGTTCCGGCGGGGACAGGCGCAGGGGTCCGGCCTGCCGGTCGAGCCCGCGGCCGCGGGCGGCGCGCGCGTGACCGGCGCGGCGGCGCCGGGGGCGACGGCGCTCGGCACGGGTCCCCTGGCGCCCGTGTCGGCGAGCGCCGCGACCGAGTACCACCGCACCGACGGCGGCGCGGACGCGGCGGGCGAGGGCCCGCGCGCGACGGGCGGCAAGGGCGTCCAGTTCGGCCGCTACACGCTGCTCGATCGCCTCGGCGAGGGCGGCATGGCCGAGGTCTACACCGCCGCCACCTTCGGCGCCGAGGGCTTCCGCCGCACCTTCGTCGTCAAGCGGCTGCGCGCCGAGCTCGCGCGCGAGCCGGCCGTCGTCGCGCAGTTCATCGACGAGGCCAACCTCGCCTCGAACCTCGTCCACTCGAACATCATCCCCGTCTTCGACTTCGGGAAGGTGGGCGAGGAGTACTTCATGGCCCAGGAGTACATCCTCGGCCGCGATCTCGGCCGCCTCACGCTCCGCTCCGTCGAGCGGCGGCAGCGCGCGCTCGCGCCGCTGGTCGTCTTCTACGCCGCCGCCGAGACGCTCAAGGCGCTCGAGTACGCCCACACGAAGCTCGGCGACAACGGGAGGCCCCTCGGCATCGTCCACCGCGACGTCTCGCCGAGCAACGTCCTGCTCTCGGCGCGCGGCGAGGTGAAGCTCTTCGACTTCGGCATCGTCAAGGCCGAGGGACGCGTCACGAAGACCCAGCACGGCGTCGTCAAGGGCAACGTCAGCTTCATGTCCCCCGAGCAGGCGCGCGGCACGGACATCGACGCGCGCGCCGATCTCTTCTCGCTCGGCCTCGTCATGTACTACTGCCTGACGGGCGACGTGCTCTACCACGGCAACACCACCTACGAGCTGCTCGTCAAGGCGGCGACCGGTCCGGGCCCCGAGGAGCTCGAGCGCATCGCCGCCCTGCCCTCGCCCGCCGCGGAGATCGTGCGGCGCGCGCTGGAGACCGATCCGGCCAGGCGCTTCCAGAGCGCCGCCGACTTCGCGGTCGCCGTCGCGCCGCACGTCGCGGGCGCCCCCGCCGAGGCGGCGCGCCTCATGAAGGACCTCTTCACCGACGACTTCCAGCAGGAGGAGGCGCGCTTCGCGGCGGCGATCCCCACGACGGATCGCAACACCGGCGGCGCCGCGGGCCCGGGCGGGACGCGGGAGTTCGGCGCGCGGCGGACGTGACCCTCGCGCCGCCGCCCGTCCCCGCCGCGGCGCGCGGCCCGCTGCTCGTCGTCCACGTGACGTCGGCGCTCGACGCGCAGGGGCGCGAGCGCTTCACCCGCACCGAGCACCCCTGCCGGGCGCTCGGCGAGCTCGAGCACGTCGCCGTCGTGAGCGGCTCCCTCGCCTCGCCCGCGCTCCTCGCGTCCGGCCTCCTCGACGAGGCCGACGTCGTGGTCCTCGCCGACGCCGCCGATCCCGACCTCTTGCCCATCCTCGAGACGCGCCGGCGCGCCCAGCGCCTCACGATCTACGAGATCGGCACGCACCTCTTCGCGCCGCCGGCCCGCGGGCGCACGGCGCCGCGCGCCCGCGATCTCCTGCTCCGCGCGATGCCCGCGCACCTCGCCCGGCACGCCGACGGCCTGCAGCTCGCCACCCCCGCGCTCGAGGCCCGCTTCGGCGCGCTCAACCCGCGGCGCGCGGTGTTCGCGAGCCAGCTCTGGACCGCGCCCGTCGTGAGGCCGCGCGCGCGCCCGCCCGGCCGCGTCGTCGTCGGGTGGGGCGGCGGGCTCGCGCACGCCGACGACCTCGCGGCCGTCGCGCCCGCGCTGCGCGCCGTGCTCGAGCGCCACGCCGAGGTCGATCTCGCGCTCATGGGCGACGCCGCGCTCGCCGACCCGTCCGTGGAGCACTTCGCCGGGCTCCCCACCGGCCGCGTCACGCTCTCGCCGCTCGGCTCCCCCGACGACTACGGGCGGTTCCTCGACGGCCTCGACGTCGGCCTCGCGCCGCTCGCGCCCACCGAGTTCAACCGCTGCCGGGACGACGCGCGCTACCTCGAGTACGCCGCGCACGGCGTGCTCGCCGTCTGCGCCGACCTCGAGCCCTACCGGGCCTCCGTGCGGCCGGGCCACACCGGCTTCCTCTTCCGCGACGCCGCCGAGCTCGAGGCGGTCCTCGAGCGCGCGCTCGCCGAGCCGGAGCTCCGCGCCACGATCACGGCGACCGCGGCGCGCGAGGTCGGCGAGGAGCGCCTCGAGCGCCGGCGCGTCGGCGAGCGCCTGGCCTTCTACGTGGAGACGGCGACGCGCCTCGGCCTGCCGCTCGCGCCGCGCGCGGGCCGAGACCCGCTGGCGCGCCTCGAGACCGCCCCCTCCTTCGCCGGGTCGCGCTACGTCGCCCTCGGCGGGGACGCGACGGAGGCGCTCCTGCGCCTCGGCCTCGAGGAGCGCCGCGCCGGCCGGCTCGCCGAGGCGCGGCGCTGCTTCACCGAGGCGCGGCGCGCCTCGCCGCGCGCCTACTTCCCCGAGCTCCTCCTCGGCGAGACCGAGGAGGATCCGAGCCTCTCGATCGAGGCGCTGGAGCGCGCCGCCGAGCTGAACCCGCGCTCGTGCCTCGCGCCCTACCTGCTCGGCGTGCGGCTCGGGTACGCCGGCGCGCCCGACGAGGCCGCGGCGGCGCTGCAGCGGGCCCGCTCGCTCGCGCCGTCCCTGGGCGCGCCCCAGGAGCGCCTGGCCGAGCTCGCCGAGTCCGCGGGCCGCATCGAGGAGGCGTGTCAGCTCTACGAGGAGGCCGCGCTCCAGAACGGCGCCTACGCCCTGCCCGTGGCGCGCCTCGCCGCCATCGCGCTCGGCGAGGGCCGCGTCGATCGCGCCGTCGGGCTGCTCGAGAGGAGCCTCGACGCCGACCCCGAGCTCTGGCTCACGAACTTCGTCCTCGGCCGCGCCTACCTCGAGCAGCGGCGCTTCCACGAGGCGCGCGTCCACCTCCTGCGCGCCGTCGACGGCGCCGAGGATCGCGCCCTCGTGCTCGCCGAGCTCGCGAAGGCCGAGCTGGGCGTCGGCGATCTCGACGCGGCCCGCGGCGCGCTCGCCGAGGCGCGCCGCGCGCCGGACCTCCCCGCCGACTGACGGGACCGGGTAATATTTCCGCGTCCGTGCGCAGATTCACCAGCATCGTCGCGAGCGTCGCCGTCGTGCTCGCCGCGCTCGCCGGCGTCCTCGGCCTGTCGATCTCGAGCGCGCTCCGCGAGCACGAGCAGCTCATGGACGAGTTCGCGAGCACGACGCGCCAGCAGGTGCACGCCTCGGTCGCCGCCCTCTCCGCGCGCCTCGACGCCCTCGACCAGGACACGCGCATGCTCGCGGACCTGCTCGACCGCTCGCACGATCAGCGCGGCGCCGATCTCGCCATCGAGCGCCGCGTCTGGGACAGCGCCTTCCACGCCCTCGCCGTGGTCGTCGCGCAGTACCGCGCCATCACCTTCGTCGACGCCCGGGGCGCCATCCAGGTGCTCGCCGCCGACCCCAACGAGCCGCGGGACGCCGTCGAGGCGCTGCTGCCGCCGACCCTCCGGCTCGCCGCCCAGGTGTCGTCGACGCGCGCCAGGGCCCTCGGCGCTCCGGCGCGCGTCGGCGAGCGCTCGTTCCTGCTCTATGGAACGCCCGTGCGCAGTGGCGGCGCGATCGTCGTCGCGAGCGACGCGGCGACCTTCCTGGGCGCCGTCGCCTGGACGCCCCTGCCCGTCGCGCGCCTCTACGTCACCGATCCGGGCGGCGTCGTGTGGGCCGGCTGCGAGACGCCGGGCGGGTGCCGCGTCACGCCCGCCGACGCCGTGCCGAAGACGCTGCCGCACCCGACGCCGAGCTACGCCTACGTGGGCGCGCGCGGCTCGCGCGCCGTGACGTTCGGGCCCGCGCCCGCCGTGCAGATCTCGGAGCGCCTCGAGCGGCCCACGGGCGCCTGGACGGTGACCTGGCTCGCCTCCACCGAGGCGCTCGTGGCCCGCGAGCGCTCGCTGCTCGCGCGCGTCATCCTCACGGCGCTCGCGGCCGCCGTGGCCGTCGCCGGCGTGGGGGCCGTGATCCTCCGCCAGCAGAAGAAGGCCGTGACGCTCGAGAGCCGCCTTCAGGTCGCGCAGGCCCTCGTGCGCGCCGAGAAGCTCATCACCGTGGGCGTCCTCTCGGCCGGCATCGCCCACGAGGTGGGCAGCCCGCTCGCCGTCATCCGCGGCCGCGCCGAGCAAGTCTTGAAGCACCTCGCGGGGGCCGGCCCGCGCGCCGAGGACGTGCGTGTCATCATCAAGCACATCGACAACATCAGCTCGACGATCCGCCAGCTCCTCGACTTCTCGCGCCGCCAGGCCGTCGCGCCCTCGGCCGTCCCGCTCGACCTGGCCGTCGAGCGCGCGCGGGGCCTCCTGCAGTGGAAGCTCGAGGCGCGGAGCCTCAGCCTCGAGGTGGCGCTCGACGCCGACCTCCCCATGCTCGCCGCCGATCCCGATCAGCTCCAGCAGGTGCTCGTCAACCTGCTGCTCAACGCCTGCGACGCCTCGGAGAAAGGACGTTCCGTGCTCATCAAGGCCAGCGCGACCGGTCACAAGGAGGTGGTCTTCACCGTCGAGGACCACGGCGCGGGCATCGCGCCCGAGCACGTCAACGCCGTCTTCGACCCGTTCTTCACGACCAAGAAGCGCGGCGAGGGCACGGGGCTCGGCCTCACGATCGCCGCGGGCATCGTCCGGAACCACGCCGGCCAGATCAACCTCAGCAGCGCGCCCGGCGAGGGCACGACCGTCACGGTCCTGTGGCCGACGGTCGCCAACCGGCGCGCGGTGACCCATGCGTAAGACCCGCGTGCTCGTGGTCGACGACGTCGTCGACATGGCGGAGACGGTGGCCATGGATCTCGAGGCCGCCGGCTACGAGACCGCCGTGGCCGACAACGGCTCGGCCGCCGTCGCCATGTTCCAGAAGGATCCGGCCGACGTCGTCGTCACCGACCTGCGCATGAAGAACATCGACGGCCTCGACGTGCTCGACGGCGTCAAGCGCGTCGATCCCGAGGTGCCCGTGGTGCTCATGACCGCCTTCGGCGGCGTCGACAGCGCCGTCGAGGCCATGCGGCGCGGCGCCTACCACTACGTCACCAAGCCCTTCGAGCTCGACGCGCTCCGGGCCCTCGTCGAGCGCGCCAGCCGCGAGCGCACCCTCGCGCGGGAGAACGCCCTCCTGCGCCGGAACCTGCGCAGCAACCTCTCGGCGCGGCAGATCCTGGGCAACAGCCCGCCCATGCAGCAGCTGCGGGCCCTCGTCGAGCGCGTCGCCGCGGCGGCCTCGCCGGCGCTCATCTCCGGGGAGACCGGCACGGGCAAGGAGCTCGTCGCGCTCGCGATCCACGCGGACGGCCCGCGCGTCGACCGCCCCTTCGTGGCGCTCAACTGCGCGGCCTTGCCCGAGCACCTGCTCGAGAGCGAGCTCTTCGGCCACTCGCGCGGCGCCTTCACGGGCGCGGCGCAGGCGCGGCGCGGCCTCTTCGTCGAGGCCGAGGGCGGCACGCTCTTCCTCGACGAGGTCGGCGATCTGCCGCAGCCGCTGCAGGGCAAGCTGCTGCGCGTCCTGCAGTCCGGCGAGGTCCGACCCGTGGGCAGCGAGTCCGTCCGCACCGTCGACGTGCGCTGCATCGCCGCCACGCACAAGGACCTCGGGCAGCTCGTCGACAAGGGGCTGTTCCGCGAGGATCTGTTCTTCCGCCTCGACGTGCTGCGCGTGCCCGTTCCGGCGCTGCACGAGCGCGCCGAGGACATCCCCCTCCTCGTCGAGCACTTCCTGCGGCGCAGCCTCGATCGCTCGCCCCGCTCGGTGCTGCAGGGCTTCGAGCCGGAGGCGCTCGACCACCTCATGGCCCACCGCTGGCCCGGCAACGTCCGGCAGCTCGAGAACCTCGTCGAGCGCCTGGTCGTGACGGCGCAGGCCCCGCTCGCGCGGCGCGCCGACGTCCAGCAGGCCCTCGGCCCCGGCGGGCGCGACCAGGACCCCGTCGCCCTGCTCGTCCAGAGGCCGCTCACGCTCGGCGAGCTGTCGGATCGGTACATCGCCGCCATCCTGCAGAAGGTCGGGGGGAGCAAGCAGAAGGCGGCGGAGATCCTCGGCGTGGATCCCTCCACGCTCTACAGACGTGAAAAGACTCGCGAATAGAACGCCCGCCCGGGTCTTGCAAAGCGCCAAAGCGGCCTGGCGTTACGCAAGGAGCGGGATCCGGCGTGCTTCCTGGAGGTTGCCGGGAGGTTTCGCGATCGTTTCCGCGGCGAGTCCACCGGCGATCCGGGACATGTCGGGAAGATAATTCCCGAGGCCTGGCGCGGGCCGTCGGGCCCGGGCCCGCGCCGCGGCACCGGCGTTGCTTTGGCGGGCGGTCGCAACGAGCACACGACGGCGGCACGCCGCACACCCAACCGAGGAGCCCAGGATGAGGATCGTCAGGAGCACGAGAGCTTTGATCGCGGTGGGAGGCCTCGCGGCCATCCTCACGACCTTCGCGGTGAACGCGAGCACGGCCTTCGCGCAGACCGCCGCCGCGGCGCCCGCGCAGCCGGACCTCGCGACGCGCGTCGCGGATCTCGAGGCCTACATCAACAACACCGCGCCCAAGGCGATGACGACCTCACCCGGCCCCGGCCACAACGCCTGGATGATGACCTCTTCGGCGCTCGTGCTCTTCATGACGCTGCCGGGCCTGGCCCTGTTTTACGGCGGCCTCGTGCGCAAGAAGAACGTCCTCTCGGTCATGGCGCAGTGTCTCGGCTGCGCGGGGCTCGTGACGCTGCTCTGGTGGGCGGTCGGCTACAGCCTCACCTTCGCGCACGGCTCGTCGGTCCTCGGCGGCCTGACCTACAAGTTCTTGAACGGCGTCGGCGGCGCCCCCAACGGCGACTACGCGGCGTGGGTCTCGCAGAACGTCTTCTCGATGTACCAGCTCATGTTCGCGATCATCACGCCCGGGCTCATCGTGGGCGCCATCGCCGAGCGCATGAAGTACTCGGCCATCATGGCCTTCATCGCCGTGTGGATGTTCGCCGTGTACTTCCCGCTCGCGCACATGGTCTGGGGCGCCGACGGCTTCATGAACGGCGTGTGGAACGCCAAGGCCGGCATCAAGGCCATCGACTTCGCGGGCGGCACGGTCGTCCACATGTCCTCGGGCTGGTCGGCCCTCGTGCTCTGCCTCATCCTCGGCAAGCGCACGGGCTTCGGCAAGCGGGCCTTCCTGCCGCACAGCCTGACGCTCACCATGGTGGGCACGGGCATGCTGTGGGTCGGCTGGTACGGCTTCAACGCCGGCAGCGCCGTCGCCTCCGACGTCATCGCCGCCAACGCCTTCATGACGACGACGCTCGCCGCCGCCATCGCGGGCGCGACCTGGCCGGCCATCGAGTGGGCGACGCGCGGCAAGCCCACGATCCTCGGGTTCTGCTCGGGCGTCGTCGCGGGCCTCGTCGTCATCACGCCGGCCGCCGGCTTCGTCTCGGCGACGAGCGCCGTCATCATCGGCGTGCTCGCGGGCGTCGTCCCCTACCTCGCCTGCATGAAGCTCAAGGCGATCTTCAAGTACGACGACGCGCTCGACACCTTCGGCGTCCACGGCGTGGGCGGCACCCTGGGCGCGCTCGTCACGGGCATCTTCGCGACGCCCGAGGCGAACGCCAACCTCAACACGAACCTCGCGGGCATCGTGGGCAAGACCCTCTGGCTCGAGCAGCTCAAGGCCATGGGCCTGACGATCGTCCTGTCGGTGGGCGCCACGGCGATCATCGCCTACGCCCTCAAGGCCGTCCTCGGCCTGCGCCCGAGCGTCGAGAGCGAGGAGGCGGGGCTCGACGAGAGCGATCACGGCGAGGCCGGCTACCACCCGGAGGAGGCGGGCTTCCACGGCGAGGGCTCGCCCGAGGGCGCCGTTGCGAGCGCGCCCGTGCTCGCCAAGACCTGACCCGCGCCGCGGAGGACAACCCCCATGAAGAAGATCGAAGCCATCATCAAGCCGCACAAGCTCGACGAGGTGAAGGACCGGCTCCGTCAGATCGGCATCTCGGGCATGACGGTGTCGGAGGTGAAGGGGTTCGGGCGCACGGGCGGCAAGACGGAGGTGTACCGGGGCTCGGCGTACGTCGTGGACTTCGTGCCGAAGGTGCGCATCGACGTCGTCGTCAAGGAGTCCATGGTCGCGGAGGCGGTCCAGGCCATCGCGGCCGCCGCGAAGACGGGGAAGATCGGCGACGGCAAGATCTTCGTGACCCCGGTCGACGAGGCCGTCCGCATCCGCACCGGCGAGAAGGGAGACGACGCGATCTGATCGCAGGGGGGACGAGGCGCGGCCGCTCGCGCTCGGCACCGAGCCACCTCCCGCTCCCCCTCGCCTCGCTTGCGGGAGAGCGTCGGGGCGAGGGCGTGTTAGGTTTCCCCCCGATGAATGGCGAGGAGCGGCGCAGCCCGGAGATACGGCCTTCGCAGGTCTCGTTCAAGACGGTGTTCACGGTGTCCTTCACCGTGCTCTTCGTCGTCGGGCTCATCTACGCCATCTCGCAGGCCATCGTCGCCGTGGCCCTCATCGGCGCCGCGGGGCTCATCGCGATCTCGCTCGAGCACCTCGTCCGCCTGCTCGTGAGCCGCGGCGTCGGGCGCCAGCTCGCCATCGCCCTCGTCATCACGGCCGTCACGGTCATCATCGCGGGCTTTGCCCTCACGCTCATCCCGCCCGCCGTCGAGCAGTGCAAGCAGCTCATCAAGGACACGCCCGGCTTCCTGCGCAGCATGCGCGCCAGCGCGCTCTTCGAGCGCCTCGACCTCCGCTTCCACATCGCCGACCAGATCGATCGCGCGCAGCGGTCGCTGCCCAACCTCCTCGAGGGCGCGGCGAGCCCGGTGTTCTCCGCCCTCGGCAGCGTGCTGACGGCGCTCGGCGCCCTCGTCACGATCGCCGTCCTCGTCGTGTTCATGCTGATCTTCGGCGGGCGGCTCATCGACGCCGCCATGGCCGAGGCGCGCCCCGAGCGCCTCGAGGTCTACCGGGAGGTCCTGCACAAGATCTACGTCGCCATCGGCGGTTACCTCGGCGGCCTCATGCTCATCTGCCTCTGCAACGCGGTTTGCACGACGACCTTCCTCGCCATCGACGGCGTGCCGTTCTTCCTCCCGCTCGGCATCCTCGCGGGCGCCTCGAGCATGGTCCCCTACGCGGGGCCGCTCGTCGTCGGCTCGCTGATCTCCGTGATCGCCTTCTTCACGAAGGGCGCGTGGCACGGCGTCGCGGCCGCGATCTACTTCGTCACCTACGGCCAGGTCGAGGGCAACATCCTCGGCCCGCTCATCTTCCGGCGCACGGTCCACGTGAACCCGCTCGTCGTCACGCTGTCGATCCTCTTCCTCGGCGAGCTGGCCGGCATCATGGGCGCCATCGTGGCCGTGCCCATCGTCGCGACGATGCAGATCATCCTGCGCGAGCTCCTGCGCATCCGCCGCGAGCAGCTCCGCCTCGTGGGCGAGCTGCCGCCCGAAGGCGCCTGAGGCGGCCCCCGCCCTACTTCACGGGCGCGAACCGCTGCTCGGGCGGGATGGCCACGAGCCGGTCCCGCTGCTGCCCCTCGATCATCCACCCCGGGTACTCGGGCGGCAGCGCGCTCGCCGCGCCGAGGCGCGCGAGCTCCGCCTCTCCGAGCGAGAGCTCGCCCGCGGCCAGGTTGTCCCGGAGCTGTCCCTCGTTCCGCGCGCCGATGATGACGCTCGTCGTGTGGCGCTGGTGGAGCAGCCAGGCGAGGGCCAGCCGCGCCACCGAGACCTCGCGCGCGCGCGCGACCTCGGCCAGGGCGTCGAGGACGGCGTAGCCGCGGGCCTCGTCGACGGGCGGGAAGTTGAACTGCGCGCGGCGGGTCTCCCCCGGCTTGCGCGACTCGCGCGAGAACCTTCCGCCCAGGAACCCGCCCGCGAGCGGGCTCCACACGAGCAGGCCCACGCCCTCGGACTCCATGAGCGGCACGAGCTCGCGCTCGAGGTCGCGCCCCGCGATCGAGTAATAGGACTGGATCGTCACGAAGCGCGCCAGGTGGTCGCGCTCGCTGACGCCGAGCGCCTTCATGAGCTGCCAGGCCGCCAGGTTGGAGGCGCCGATGTACCTCACCTTGCCCGCGCGCACGACGTCGTCGAGCGCGCGCAGCGTCTCCTCCCAGGGCGTCACGGCGTCGAAGCCGTGGATCTGGTAGAGGTCGACGTAGTCCGTGCCGAGGCGCCGGAGGCTCGCGTCGATGCCGTCGAGGATGTGCCCCCGCGAGAGCCCCACGTCGTTCGGGCCCTTGCCCACGCGGCCCCGCACCTTGGTCGCGAGGACGATCTCCTTGCGCCGCGCCCCCAGGGCCTTGCCCAGGATCTGCTCGGCCAGGCCCAGGGAGTAGGTGTCGGCCGTGTCGAAGAAGTTCACGCCCGCGTCGAGGCACGCCCCCACGAGGCGATCGGCCTCGGCCTGCTCCGTGGTGCCGATCGTCGAGTAGATGCCCTGGCCGCCGAAGGTCATCGTGCCGAAGCACAGCTCCGAGACGCGCAGCCCCGTCTTGCCCAAGAACCGGTAGTTCATCGCCGCTCCCTTCGGCCGGGAGCCTGCGCGACGGCCGGCGCGCGGTCAAGCCGCCGCCGACGCGACGAAGACGACGAACAAGCACTACGATGTGCGCATGCGCCTTCGGCTCGCGAAGAAGCACCTCGCCTACGCGGCGGCGATGATCGCCGTCGGCTTCGCGGCCGGGCTCTTCGGGATCGCTTTCCGTGCGGGCCTCTCCCGCGGCTTCCGCGCGCTCTTCGGCGCCTCCGACGTCCTCGCGGCCTTCGAGCGCGCGCCCGCGCCCTGGCGCGTGCTCGCGCCCGCCCTCGGCGGCGCGCTCGCCGCCGGCCTGGGCGTCGTCGCCTCGCGCCGCGCCGGCGGCCACGGCGTGGCCGA
>DASZWW010000430.1:0-20356 GCA_035546175.1 Polyangia bacterium | reverse complement strand
CGGGGCGCGCGCGACCGGCGTCTGAGCGGGCGCGCCCGCGGGCGGCCTCGGCCCGCCCGCCGGTGGCCGTGGCGCGGGCGGCTTCTCGAGCGTCGCGATGCGCGCCTCGATCTCGGCCCGGTTGGGTGCCGCCGGGAAGCCCTTGAGGAAGCCCCGGTAGTCGGCCGCGGCCTCGGCGTTCTGGCCGAGACGCCGATAGCACTCGGCGCGGTTGAAGAGCACGATGGGGTCCTGGAGGATGTCGTAGGCCGCCGTGAACTCCTTGACGGCCGCGGCGCACTTTCCCTCGCCCGCGAGCTTGTTGGCCCTCTCGACGTGGACGCGCGCGTCCGCCTTGTGCTCGTGGTGGTGGTGATGCTCGCTCGCGCTCGCCGCCCCGCCGGCGAGCAGGCACGCGAGCACGACGGCGGCGAAGAGCCTCATCGCCAGGCTAGTGTCGCGTCGGGCGCCCCGACAAGCAACTTCCCTCAGCGGATCTGGCCGTGGCCGAGGCGCAGGACGTAGCCCGACAGCGACTGCATCTTGGGCAGGCTCAGGCTGGCGCCGAAGGCCGGCATCTGGCCCTTGCCGGCCATGATCGTGCGCACGACCGTATCGGGCTGCGCGGTCGCCAGGAAGGTCGGGTCGGAGAAGTCCCGCACCGTCGGCAGCGTCTTCTTGATCTCGGCGTTCCCGTGGCCGTCGGCGCCGTGGCAGCGCGCGCAGTTCTGGGCGTACATCACGGCCGGGTCGACCGGGATGGCCGGGCCGGCGTCGTTCGAGCAGGCGCCGGCGGCGACGAGGCCCGCGACGGCGAGGGCCGAGAGCAGAGGGAGGCGGAGACGGCCCACGCGCGCCTATTCTCCCCCCACGGGCGCGTCCGTGTCGGGCGCGACGTACAGGCTCTGCCCCGCGGCGTGGAAGGCCTCCGCCTTCTCGCGCAGCCCGGCGGCCAGCGCCTCGTCCTCGCGGATCCCCTGGGCGGCGGCGTAGTCGCGCACGTCCTGGGTGATCTTCATCGAGCAGAAGTGCGGCCCGCACATCGAGCAGAAGTGCGCGCCCTTCGCCGCGGGCGCCGGCAGCGTCTCGTCGTGGAACTCGCGGGCCGTGTCGGGGTCGAGCGAGAGGTTGAACTGGTCCTGCCAGCGGAACTCGAAGCGCGCCTTGCTGAGCGCGTCGTCGCGCCGCTGCGCCCCCGGGTGGCCCTTCGCGAGGTCGGCCGCGTGCGCCGCGATCTTGTAGGCGATGACGCCGTCCTTGACGTCCTTGCGGTTCGGCAGCCCGAGGTGCTCCTTGGGCGTGACGTAGCAGAGCATCGCCGTGCCTTGCCACCCGATCATGGCCGCGCCGATGGCCGACGTGATGTGGTCGTACCCCGGCGCGATGTCCGTCACGAGCGGCCCGAGCGTGTAGAAGGGCGCCTCGTGGCAGAGGGCGAGCTGCTTGTCCATGTTCTCCTGGATCTTGTGCATCGGGACGTGGCCCGGCCCCTCGATCATGACCTGCACGTCGTGCTTCCAGGCGATCTTCGTGAGCTCGCCGAGCGTCTCCAGCTCGCCGAACTGCGCGGCGTCGTTGGCGTCGGCGATGCACCCCGGCCGCAGCCCGTCCCCGAGCGAGAAGGCCACGTCGTACTTCTTCATGACGGCGCAGATCTCCTCGAAGTGCGTGTAGAGGAAGTTCTCCTCGTGGTGCGCGAGGCACCACTTCGCCATGATCGACCCGCCGCGCGAGACGATGCCCGTCACCCGCCGCGCCGTGAGCGGCACGTAGCGCAGGAGCACGCCCGCGTGGATCGTGAAATAGTCCACGCCCTGCTCGGCCTGCTCGACGAGCGTGTCGAGGAAGATGTCGATGGTGAGGTCCTCGGCCTTGCCCTTGACCTTCTCGAGCGCCTGGTAGATCGGGACGGTGCCGATGGGGACAGGCGAGTTGCGCACGATCCACTCGCGCGTCTCGTGGATGTTGTCGCCCGTCGAGAGGTCCATGACCGTGTCGGCGCCCCAGCGGACCGACCAGCGCAGCTTCTCGACCTCCTCGCCGATCGACGACGTCACGGCCGAGTTGCCGATGTTGGCGTTGATCTTCACGAGGAAGCTCCGGCCGATGATCATGGGCTCGGACTCGGGGTGCTTGCGGTTCGCGGGGATGATGGCGCGCCCGCGGGCGACCTCGTCGCGCACGAGCTCGGGCGAGACGTTCTCGCGCAGCGCGACGAAGCGCATCTCCTCGGTGATCTCGCCGAGGCGGGCGTAGTGCATCTGGCTGAAGTTGACGTCGCCGCGCGCGACGCGCCGGTCGATCCACGGCTGGCGCAGCTTGGGCAGGCCCTGGTGCAGGTCCGCGGCGCGCGGCCCCGACGTGTCGTAGACGTCGAGGTGCGGTTCCTTGCCGCCGTCCACGGTGATGCGCCGGACCGGGACCCGCAGGTCGCCGTCCTCGAGGTACGTCCGCTCCGAGGCGGGCAGCTCGGCGAGCGGCGCCAGGCCCTCGACCGGATCGCTCGTGATCGTCGGCAGCGCGCGCTTGACGTCGACCTTGCCGTTGTTGTCTGAGCTGCTCATGTCGCGCTTTCCCTTCGCCGGCATTACCCGGAGCAGGTTCAGGGGTCGCGCCAAAGCCGCGCCTCTCAGCCTACGGGTCCACCCGGACCATTCGGCTCCCCCAGCTGTATGGATTGAGGGGCTAACTTAACGCGCGCCGCGCTCCTTGAAAAGGCATCACGCGACCGGGCGGTCAGTTCCAGTACTTTTGCGAGCGACCGCCCTTGGCCCGCCCCGGGACGCCGCCGTCCAGGACCTTGTAGCGCTGCCGGAGCCGGCGGGCTCGGAACGTGTCGTACACCTCCTTGAGGCCGCCGCGCCCCGCGAGCACGAACCCGGTGATCGTCGAGACCACCACGCCCACGACGAAGGGGCCGTCCCCCCGGATCGCCGACATGAAGAGCGCGAAGACCACCCAGAAGATGCCGATGTGCCGGGCGCGTACGTACAGCCCCGGGACGACCATCATCTCCTCGCGGTCGAAGATGCGCGCGAAGGCCACGAACAGCGCGTGGACGGCCAGCCAGCACCCGACGGGCTGCCTCCACCCCCACAGCGCGCTCGTGCCCGCGACGGCGAGGTTGGCGAGCACGCCCGCCGCGAAGAACAGCACGAGGAACCGCCGCGTCCCCAGCGCGCGCTCGACCATCGCGCCCGTGAACCACAGCCCGAGCAGGTTGAAGAGGAAGACGATGGGATCGATCTCGATCGCCAGCCCGGTGACGAGCTGCCAGGGCGCGCCGTGGAAGACGCGAGGCCCGAGCGCGATGTAGCCGAAAAGCCCCCTGGCCGGCCCCGCGAAGAGGTACGCCACGAACATCGTCGCGAGCACGATGACGATCTTCTTGATCGTGGGCGTCAGCCGCGCGGTGATGGCCCCCACCCAGGGAGGACGTCCGGTGCGGCTGCGCGGGGCGTTCGGCATTTCGAAAAGCTTAGCTCATGCGCGGGATCCCGGCACGAGCACCGTGGCCGAATCGAGTCAGGAGCTGAAGCTGTAGTTCCCCGCGTCGGCGGGCGTCGGCCCGCAGCCGACGGGGACCTGGATGGCCCCCGAGTTCTCGATCGGGTTGCCGGCGCCGTCGAACAGCGTCAGGTCAACGGCGTGCGTCACCCCGCCCTCGACGGCGGGGGTCTCGGCGCCAAAGTCCGTGCACGGGACGTTGTGGAGCATCGTGTTGTCGTCGACCCTGACGGTGACGCTGTCCCCGGGCTGGCAGCCCGTCCCGGGCAGGAAGTCCCACGTCACCGAGATGGGCGCGGCGCACACGGCCCCCCCGCCGCCGCCGCCCCCGCACCCCGCCAGCGCTCCGCCGAGCGCGATCGCAAGAACGCCAAGCCGGGCGCGCGAGAACAGGCCCGCCGCCCACCGCTTCCGGAACATCGCCGTCAGTCGCATCACGTCTCCTTGGTCATCGTCTCGCACAAGTTGCTCACGGACGGGCACACACGCCCGTCTTATTCATCGTCTCGCACGCCGTGGCGCAGCCCGCGTCCAGCGTGACGGCCTCGAGCTCCGTCGGCTGCCCGTTGACGACGGTCCGCGAGATCGGCCCGGTCAGCGGCGCGCGGATGGGCAGGTCGGCCCCGTTCTTGTCGACGGCCACGAGCTGGATCAGGTAGGTCTCGTCGCCGTGCGTCTCGGGGATGTTGAAGGGCGTGGCCCCGGTCTGGCGCTGGCAGGAGAACACGCACCGGGGCTGTCCCGCGCAGGGCGTGCTGCCCTGGATGTTGCCGCCGTTGCCCACGATGTCGATGCGCACGCTCGCGATCTCGGGATCCGAGCAGGTGCAGTCCGTGATGGCCCGGCCGTTGGCGTGCACGACCCAGCTCACCTCGACGGCCCCGCCGTCGATCTGGACGCAGCTGCCCGCGGCGCTCTCGAGGAAGACGCCCAGCGCGACGATGGTCAAGCGGCGGAACATGGCGGGACCGAAAAGAACAACGGTAAGAACCGACGCGGGTCGTGTCAAACTGCGGCCGAACCGCCCCAGGAGGCTCCCCGACGATGACGCCCCTCATTCTACAGGCCGGCGCTGGCGAAGCGCGGCTCGACATCCTCCAGCTCATCCTGAACGCCTCGCCCGTCGTCAAGGGCGTGCTCGGCCTCCTCATCCTGATGTCGGTCGCCTCGTGGTTCGTCATCGGCTCGAAGACGATCTACCTGTCGAACGCCGCCTCGCGCTCGGCGAGGTTCCAGGACGCGTTCTGGAAGACGGGGCGCCTCGACGAGATCTGGCGCGTCTCGGAGGCCTCGCCGCCCTCGCCGGTGAGCGAGGTGTTCCGCGCCGGGTACACGGAGCTCGCCAAGCTGCAGAAGCGGCGGCAGGAGGCGCCCGAGTCGGCCAGCGAGGAGCTCCTCGGCGACATCGAGAGCGTGCAGCGCGCCCTCGACCGCGCGCGCACGACGGCCATCACCGACATGGAGAGCCGCGTGCCGCTCCTCGGCACGACGGCCAGCGCCGGCCCCTTCATCGGCCTCTTCGGAACCGTCTGGGGCATCATGAACTCGTTCCGCAACATCGGCTCGAAGGGCGCCGCGAACCTCGCCACCGTCGCGCCGGGCATCGCCGAGGCGCTCGTCGCGACGGCCATCGGCCTCATGGCCGCCATCCCGGCCGTCATGGCCTACAACTACTTCTCGCGCCGCATCCGCGTCATCAGCGCCGAGATGGAGACGTTCTCGAGCGACTTCCTCAACATCGTGCGCCGGAGGTTCTTCTAGCCATGGCCATGGGCGGGCCGAGCGGCGGCGGGGGCGGCATGGGGTCGCTCACCGAGATCAACGTGACCCCGCTCGTCGACGTCATGCTCGTGCTCCTCATCATCTTCATGGTGACGGCGCCGATGCTGCAGACGGGCGTCGACGTCAACCTGCCCGAGGCCAAGGCCCAGACCATCCCCGACGACGAGGGCAAGCTCATCCTGACCGTCACGAAGGACAAGCGCGTCTTCCTCGGGAAGCTGCAGATCCCGTGGGACGACGTCGAGAAGACCCTCAAGAACAACGCCAAGCTCAACGCCGATCACGAGCTCTACCTGCACGCCGACAGAGATCTTCTTTACGGCGACGTCGTCAAGATCATGGCGGCCGTCAAGCAGGCGGGGGTCGACAAGCTCGGCATGGTGACGGACCCGCTCGAGTGAGGCCCCGCGGGCAAGCAGGACGGTGAGCGACGAATGGCGAAGCAGCAGAGGGTCATCCGCAAGGCGTCGGGCCGAGGCTTCTCGGGCCTGCTCATCACGCTCGCGCTGCACGGGGGCCTGCTGGCCTGGATCGCCGTCGCCAACGGCAAGGAGCAGCCGCCGCTCGTGATCCCGCGCGACTTCGTGGTCGCCGAGATGGTCAAGCTGGGCAAGCCGCGCGACAAGTTCTGGCTGCCGCGCCTCACGCAGCCGCAGCGCTCGACGGCGCCGCCCGACTCGCTCAAGGTCGCCGAGGATCCGAACGCCAAGGCCGCGCCCAAGGAGGCGCCGCGGCCCGAGGATCCGACGATCTCGAAGGACCTCAAGCGCGCGCTCGACCGCGCGCGGAAGCTCGAGCAGCTGGCCGTGCCGGAGGAGCCCGACGAGGGCTCGCTCACCGGCTCGAAGCTCGGCACCTCGAACCACGAGACGGGCGACGCGTACCAGGCCGCCGTCGTGGGCGCGCTCCACCAGAACTACAACGTCCCCGCCGGCATCAACGTCGACGAGATCAACAACAACCCGCCGGAGATCGCGTTCCACATCGCGCCCGACGGGACGATCACCGGCGTCAAGCTCACGAAGCCGTCGGGCAACGGCTTCGTCGACGACGCCTGCGTCGACGCCGCCAAGCTCACGGGCAAGGTGCCCCCTCCGCCCGCGGGCGTCCGTGGTATGAGAGTGCAGTGCGTAAAGTGACGAAGGGTCGCCTGCGTCCACACCTGCCCTTCTTCGTGGTCGTGCTCGCGGTGGCCTCGCTCGCCGGCGCCGCGCGCGCCCAGACGGGCGACGAGGACCTCCCGGCCGTGCGCCTGTCGGGCGCGGGCGTCGAGCTCCTCAAGGTCGGCGTGCCCCGCGCCGACGGCGACCCGGGCACGGCCGCCGAGACGATCTCGAAGGACCTCGACGTCACCGGCCTCTTTCAGGTCCTCGACCCGGGCTCCTTCCCGGCGGCGCTCCAGAGCGAGGGCCTGGGGTTCTCCTCGGCGCTGTGGTCGCAGGTCGGCGCACAGGCCGTCGTGAAGATGCGCGTCGCGGGGAGCCAGATCGAGGGCCGCCTCTACTACACGGCGCGCGGCGACACGGCCCAGCTCTCGAAGGTGTACCGCGGCGGCGACCTGCGCGACGCCGTGCACGAGTTCGCCAACGACGTCGTCAAGTCGTTCACGGGGCAGCCGGGCGTCTTCGGTTCGCGCATCGCCCTCGCGCAGTCGGGCAAGGGCCCGCACGAGATCGCGGCGGTCGACATGGACGGCGGGCGGACGTCGGTGCTCACGAAGATGGGCGCTGACTGCCTGCTGCCCGCGTACTCGCCCGGCGGCGGCGAGATCGCCTTCACGTCGTACATGCGCAACAACCCGGACCTCTACATCGTGCCGGCCGGCGGCGGGCGCGCGCGGCGCGTCTCGAAGCAGACGGGCCTCAACACGGGCGCGGCCTGGACGCCCGACGGCCACGCGCTCGCGCTCACGATGTCCTACGAGGGCAACGCCGAGATCTACCGCATCGGCCTCGACGGCACCCAGCAGGCGCGCCTCACGTCGAACCCGGCCATCGACAGCTCGCCTTCGTTCTCGCCCGACGGCTCGCAGATCGCCTTCGTGTCGAACCGGGGCGGATCGCCGCAGATCTACATCATGCCGGCGGGCGGCGGCGGCGCGAAGCGCGTCACGTTCCAGGGCAAGTACAACCAGACGCCGCGCTGGAATCCTCGGGCCGACAAGCCGCAGATCGCCTTCACGGGGCGCGACGAGCGCGGCGTGTTCGACGTCTTCATCCTGGACGTCAAGTCCGGGAAGATCGATCGGCTGACGCAGGGCAAGGGCTCGAACCTCGATCCGACGTGGTCGCCCGACGGGCGCCTCATCGCCTACGTCTCGAGCCGCGGCGGCCTGTTCATCCAGAACCCCGAGACGCACCACGAGGTGCAAGTCTGGCGCGGCAGCGGCTCGTCCCCGTCGTGGGGCCCGGCGCCGCGCCGCTGAGGAGACCGCCCATGGCCGCCGGAGCGCCCGTGGCCCCTCGAACCTTCGCGACGATCGACGTCGGCACGAACACGACGCTGCTGCTCGTCGCGCGCGTCGAGGCCTCGGGCGACGTCACCGTGCTCGAGAACGCCGCCGAGATCACCCGCCTCGGGCGCGGGATCGGCGCGGGCGGCGCCCTCGGCCCGGAGGGCATCGCGCGCACGCTCGAGGTGCTGCGCCGCTACGCGGCGCTCGCGCGCGAGCACGGCGCGCGCATCGCCGCCATCGGGACGGAGGCGCTGCGCCGCGCGCCCAACGGCGGGGACTTCCTCGGTCCTGCCGCGGAGATCCTGGGCGGGCCCGTCGAGGTCATCGAGGGGGCGCGCGAGGCGGCGCTGACCTTCCGCGCGACGGTCGAGTCCTTCCCCGACGAGGCGAGCGCCGGCGCCCTCGTCGTCGTCGACCTCGGCGGCGGCTCGACGGAGATCGTCGTCGCCGAGCGGGGAGCGGTGGTCTGGAGCCGGAGCCTGCCGCTCGGCTCGGTGCGGCTCACCGAGAGGCACGTCCGCCACGATCCGGCGGCCCCCGACGAGCTCGCCGCGCTCGCCCGGGAGGTCGACGGCGCGCTCGCCGCCGTGCCGTGGCCGGCGCGCGCCACGGTCGTCGGCGTGGCCGGCACGGTGACGACGCTCGCGGCCATGGCCCTCCGCCTCGAGGCGTACGACGCCGGCCGCGTCCACGGCTACGCGCTGGGGCTCGCCGAGCTCGACGCCGAGATCGCGCGCCTCGAGGCCTCGACGCAGGCCGAGCGCGAGCGCTTCGTCGGGCTCGATCCCCGCCGCGCCGACGTCATCCTCGCGGGCTCGGTGCTCCTGCGGCGCATCGCCCAGGCGGCCGGCGCCTCCGCCGTCCGCGTCAGCGATCGGGGGATTCGCTGGGGCCTGCTGTACGAGCTGCGAGCGCGAGGTTAGCCGGCGCCGCCACCGAGGGCGCGCGCAGCCAGGCGGCGATGTCCGGCGCCGGGCTGGCCGCGTCGGCGACGCGCCTGTAGTCGTCGCGCGCGTCGCGAGCGAGCGCGAGCGCGCGCGCCCGCTCCTCCGGCTTCGACCACAGCGCGCGCGCCAGCGCGAAGCGGGTCTCGCCCAGCTCGCCCGGGCCGGCCTTCTTCTCGACGCGGATGGCGAGGGCCTCGGTGAGGGGACCGATCGCTTCGCGCGCGTGGCCGTCGGCGAGCTGGGCCAGCCCCAGCCCCGTGAGGCCGTACGAGATGTAGAACGGGTCGCTGCCCGAGCGCCGCCAGATGCGGAGCGCCCGCTCGAAGGCCGCGCGCGCCTCGCCGTAGCGGCCGAGCCGGCTCAGGACCTCGCCGAGGTTGTTGAGGGGGAAGGTGAGCTTGGGGTGCTCGGCGCCGAGGACGCGCTCGGACGTCGAGAGCAGGGCCTCGAACTGCACGCGGGCCTCGTCGAGGCGCCCCGCCTCCTCGAGCGTCAGCGCGAGGTCGTTGGCGGCCGACAGCGCCTCGGGGTGCTCCGGGCCGAGCGGGGCCAGGATGGCGGCGGCCCGCCTCCAGGCCTCGATCGACTCGGCGTAGCGCCCGGCGTGCCGGAAGATCGACGCCTGCCCCTCGGAGACCATCCCCGCGAGCCGGGTCTGCCCGCCGATGCGATCCACCATGGCGCGGCCGATCTCGACCCACAGCTGCGCGGCGGCGATGTCCTTGGTCTGGTTGCGGAGCATGAAGCACGACAGCGACGCCGCGGCGTCCGCCGCCACCTCGTCGTTCCGGGAGGCGAGCGCGATCGAGTACGCCTCGCGGAAGCGCTCGATGCCGAGGTTCTCCTCGACGCAGAAGTCGGCCATGTGCGCGGCCGCGTCGAGGGCCTCGGCGAGGACCGGCCGGTAGCCGACGGCGCGCGCGTCGGCGACGAGGGCCGGCTCCTCCTTCTCGGCCGCGGCGCACTGCCCCGCCGACGTCACGGCGGCGAGGCGCGCGGTCCGCTCCTCGAGCTCGACGACCCTCTTGCGGACGGCCTCGTCGTCGGGGGGCTGGATCGTCGCCTTGAGCAAGGGGACGTCGGCGCAGCGGTCGAGGCGCGGCAGCGCCGCCGCGGCCGAGACGGCGTTGTCGACGGCCGCGCCGTTGGCCGACGCGAAGACGTCGGTGAGCGCCCGCGCCGCCGCGAGCCGATCGCGCAGGCAGCCCATGCGGAGGTCGAGCACCTCGGCGGACTGCTCGCCCCGCACGTGCGTCGCCTCGCAGGCGTCCCTGTAGGCGCTCCCCCACCGCGCCGCGTAGTCGTCGAGGTAGCGGCTGGCGCCGCGCCAGGCCTGCTCGGCGTACGGCAGGCCCGTCGCGAGGAAGGCCCTGTGGATCGAGGCGTTCCGCGGCGACGCCTCGCCCCCGGGCGCCCAGACGCCCGCCCACTTCGCCGCGGCGCCGCCGCACATCGCCTCGTGGGTCCCCGTCACCTTGCGGGCCGCGAGCGCCGTCGCGCCGACGAGCAGCGACATGGCGACCGCGACCGCGACGCGCCGGGCCCGCACGGTGGGATCGGTCTCGAGCGCCGCGAGCAGCTCGGCCATGGAGCCCCAGCGCGCGCCCGGCTCGGTGGCGAGGCCTCGCAGCAGCACCCGGCGCATCCAGCCGGGCACGTGCGTCTTCGCGGGCACGGGGCTCACCTTCCCCGTCGTCACGCTGGTCATGAGGGCGAGGAACGTCTCGCCCTCGAACGGCCGCGCGCCGTAGAGCGCCTCGAAGAGCGCGACGCAGAAGCTGAACTGATCGGTGCGCGCGTCGGTCGGCCGCACGGCGAACTGCTCGGGCGCCATGTACGCGGGCGTGCCCAGCATGGCGCCGGTCTGCGTGAGCTTGAGCGAGAGGTACTTCCCCGAGATGGGCCCGGTGTCGCGCGCCTTGCGCAGATCGACCGTGGCCTCGGGATCGAGCGCCGGATCGAACGTGTCGCCGACGTCCTCGGCGCCCGACACGGGCAGCGGCGGCGCCTCCTCCGGCGCCCCGCCCTCGCCCACGTGGCGCGCGAGGCCGAAGTCCATGACGCGCACCTGGCCGTCGTTCGTCACCATGACGTTGTCGGGCTTGAAGTCGCGGTGAACGAGCCCGGCGGCGTGCGCGGCCGCGAGCCCGCGCCCCGCCGCCAGGTACACGTCGAGGATCTCGCGCCGGGTCCGGCGCCCCGCGCCCGCCGAGAGCCATCCGCCCACCGTGCGTCCCTCGACGAACTCCATGGCGATGAAGACGTTGTCCCCGAAGGTGCCCACGTCGTAGACGACGACCACGTTCGGGTGCTGCAGCTTGGCGATCGCCTGCGCCTCACGCAGGAGCCGGGTCTTCTGATCGGCCGCGTCGCCGCGCGCGCGCAGCAGCTTGATGGCCACCTTGCGATCGAGCTCCGGATCGTAGGCGGCGTAGACCTCGCCCATGCCGCCGCGCCCGACGAGCCCGAGCACGACGAAGCGATCGATCGTCTGACCGCGCTCGAGGATCACGCCCGCTGGGGCGCCGGCCGTTGTCTCGGGTGGCGACATGCTTTGGGGGGCCGCCCCGACCATCGACGACGCCGCCGATCGACTATCGGCCCTTCCGAGCGCTTCTTTGAACGTCCGGAGACGCAGCGTGTCAGCCTGTCCCCCGGACGCCGGCGGGCGGCCCCCGCGACCTTGCCGCGCCGCTTCGCCGACGGTATTTTGCCATCGTGCGCAGGCTCGACTCGGCCGCAATTCTCCTCATCGCCACGGGCCTGGGCGCCGCCGCGGGCTGTCGAGCCCACGATCCGGGCATCGCGGGCCCCTTCGAGGACCGGTTCGACCGCGCCGAGCTCGGCCCCGGCTGGAATGCCACCAGCCCCGAGTACCACCTCGTGGACGGCAAGCTCTCGGTGAAGAACGCCTACAACCACCCGGCCTGGCTCAAGCAGCGCCTCCCGCGCGACGTGGTCATCGACTTCGACGCGACGTCGCGCAGCGCGGCGGGCGACCTCAAGGTCGAGCTGTTCGGGGACGGCGAGTCGTTCGACCACGACCGCGGCGCCTACACCTCGACCGGCTACGTCCTGATCTTCGGCGGCTGGCACAACAGCCTGTCCGTGCTCTGCCGCATCCACGAGCACGACGACGGACGCAAAGCGCAGCGCGGCGACACGCGCGTCGAGCCGGGGCGGACCTATCATTGGACGGTGCAGCGGCGCGGAGGCACGATCGACTGGAAGATCGACGGTCAGCCCTTCCTCGCCTGGACCGACCCCGAGCCCCTCGCCGGCCCGGGTCACGAGTACCTGGCCATCAACGACTGGGAGAGCGACGTGAGCTTCGACAACCTCCGCATCCGGCCCGCGAACTAGATCGTCGAGCTCCGTCATGGACGAACCCCCGCCCGCGTCGCCCTTCGATCTCGACCGCGCCCTCGCGGGGCTCGCGGGCCGCAAGTCGGTCCTCATCTACACGCACGACAACCCGGATCCCGACGCGCTCGCCGCGGCGATGAGCCTCGAGCGGCTCATGGAGAAGGAGCTCGGCGCGACCGTGACCCTCACCCACGGCGGGATCGTCGGCCGCGCGCAGAACCGCGCCATGGTCGACACGCTCAAGCTGCCCCTCGTGCCCGCCGAGCGCGTCGAGCCGGACGCGTACGACGCCATCGCGCTCGTCGACAGCCAGCCGGAGACGGGGAACAACTCGCTGCCGCCGGGCCACCGCATCGACGTCGTCGTCGACCACCACCCGCCGCGCGCCGGGAGCGCCCGCGCTCCCTGGTGCGACATCCGGCCCGAGCTGGGCGCGACGTCGACGATCATCTTCGAGTACCTGCGCGCGCGGAAGGTCCCGCTGGACGCGTCCCTCGCGACCGCCGTGTTCTTCGCGCTGCGCACGGAGACGCGCGACCTCGGCCGCGAGTCCACCGACGCCGAGCGGAAGGCGTACATCGAGCTCGTGCCGCTGGTCGATCACGCGATGCTCTACCGCATGAGCCACCCGAAGGTGCCGCGCGAGCACTTCGCGGCGCTCGACCGCGCCCTCCGCTCGGCCCAGGTCTTCGGCGATCTCGTGGCCGTCAACCTCGGCACCCTCGGGTACCCGGATCTCGTCGCCGAGATCGCCGACCTGCTGCTCTCTTACGAGGGCGCGCGCTACGTCCTGTGCATCGGGCAGTACGAGGGCAGCGCCTACCTGTCGCTGCGCACCGAGGCCACGGACGCGCGCGCGGGCAGCGTCATGCGCCAGATCGTCGCCACCGACGGCGCCGCGGGCGGCCACGGGACCATGGCCGGCGCCCGCCTCTTTCCGCCCATGCATTCGGAGCAGGAGTTGCAGAAGATGTTCCTCACGATGGTCGAACGGCTGCGCACCGTGCTCGACCACGAGTCGGTGCCCGGGACGCCCCTGCTCAAGCCCCAGGGAACACGCCAGGCGAAGACGATGAGCGGCCGGCCCCGCTTTCCCCCCGGCCGCTGACCGGATTGGAAGCAGCCGCACACCCGCGCTTGGCGGGAGCGGCTGTTGACACGTGCGCGCGAGCCGCGCCATTCTGCGAGCCTTCGCGGGGGGGTGACCATGAGACGGGTCGTGCCTGTGCGGTTCGTGATCGTCGTCGGGGCCCTGACCATCGGCCTGCTCGCGCTCGGACGCGTGGCTCCGAGCTTCGCCAAGGACAAGCCGAAGAGCGCGCCGGGCTCGACGGCGAAGAAGCCGCCGCCCGGCGAGGCCGTGAACGCTTGCGGCTGCTATCACGACGCGAAGGGCGGCTGCGTCTGCACCGACAGGAAGGGCAAGTGCGAGTGCCCCGGTGAGTGCGAGCCCGTCGGGTGCGGCGAGAAGCGCGACAAGGAGATCGAGCGCGAGATGGCCGCCGAGATCAAGCGCGCGCAGGACGACGAGAAGAAGCGCGAGGCCGAGCGGGAGGCCCGAGAGGCGAAGGAGAACGGAGCGGCGGAGCCCGACGCCGGCGAGCCGCCCCCTCCGGCGGGCGCGAAGCCCGCCAAGCCGCGCAAGGACGTCGCCGGCAAGAACGACGCGAAGTCCGACGGCAAGGCGGACTCGAAGACCGAGAAGCGGTAGCTAGGCCCTCGCGACGGCGCCGGGGCGGCCATCGAGCCGGTGCCCCGATTCGCCCCCGCTTCCGTGCCCGAGCGCGTAGTAGAGGGCGCCGGCCATCACGAGGAGCGCGCCCATGCACGCGATCCAGATGCGCAGCCGGATCTGCGCGCGGACGTCCGACTTGCCCTTCCGCGCGCGCCGCCGCCTGCGGTGTCGCTCGCTCGTGCGACTCCGCTCGTGCCGCGGCCATTCGGCGGCCGAGTCGAACGATTCGCTGCGGCTCGAATCCACGGGCACGGGCACAGCCTATCGAGAAACGCGGATCCACACCAGCGCATCCCCCCTACACCGGAACGGCCTGGAAAAGCCCCGTGATGACGGTGGCTTGCAGGTCGAAGCCGATGTGTACGAAACGAAACAGCGTCCAGCTACTGGACGTGGAGCGCGACGATGAGGCCCCACACGAGCATCGAGATCACCGACGCCGACACGAGGGCGACGATCGTGCGCCGCCGCTCGCCGGGCGTACGACCGACCGCGCGGGTCTCCAGCGGAAGCTCCATATGTCTTTCCATGACGCCCATTCGGACATCGGCGCGGGCGCTGGCTCCTTGAGTCATCTCGGTGGACGTTCGCAGCATTTCGAGCGGGCGCATCGTAAGCGCGTTCGTGCCGCCGCGCAACCTCGGGTGAATTCCTGAGACGGCGCTCCCGCCGCGGGTCGTGTCAGGGATCGCGCGTCGCGCGCGGGGCGACCACGCGGCCCGAGGCCTCTGGCCCGCGCGCGGTCGCGCCGGCGTGCCGGCCCCCCTGATAGCGCTCGAGCCGGGCCAGGATCGCGGCGTACATGTTGTCGACCTTCTCGTGCATGTGCGCGATCTGGAGCTCGGCCTTGACGTTGACCTCGTACTCGATGTCATTGCGCACCCGGTCCCGCGCCACTTGCCGGTTCTGCGAGAGCAGCACGAACACGGAGAGGATGATGGCCTCGAGCGAGACGACCATCGTCAAGAGGCCGAAGGGGTAGACGTCCCACCCGCCGTAGACCGTGCGCGCGGCGGGACCGACGTTGAGGCCGATCCAGAGGGCGAACAGCACGAGGTGGATGAAGAGGAACGGCATGCTCCCGCTGAACTCGGAGATCCAGTCGGCCACGCGCATGACCGCCGTGCGCTTGTCCTCGGTCTCGACGTTCGGGTTGCGCGAGGCCGTGTGGCGCAGGATGTTGACGGTGGTGCGGAGGCGTTCGCCGGCGGCGGCGAGCAGGCTCATGGCGGCGGTCGGGCTCACGCCGATGAGGTCCTCGAGATCACCGCGGTCGATGACCAGCGCCTCGAGATCCTCCTTGACCTCGGCGGCGGTGGTCCGCGCCCCGCCGTCGAGCAGCGAGATCTCGCCGAAGAACTGCCCCGGTCCGACGGTCTCGAGCGTGATCCGCTCGCCGGTGTCGTTCTTGAAGTAGAGCTCGACGACGCCCGAGCGCACGACGTAGAGCGACCCGCCGGGATCGCCGTGCGCGAACATCTGCGTGCCCGCGCGTACGTGCTCGACGTCGATGCGCGCGGCCAGCCGCGCGCGATCGTCGGGCGAGAGGTGGTGGAACAGCGGCACCTCGGCGAGGATGTCGACGTCGGTGGGCAAGGGGCCTCGGGGCGCCCACTATAAGCCGCCCGCGCCGCGGACGGACAGACGACGTGCGGTTCAGCGGACCTTCACCTGACACGAGCCGCCGTGGATGGCGTGGTAGTTCTGGTGGTACTCCTCGGCCCGGTAGAACGGCGGCGCGGGCTGCACGGTCGTGGTGATCGTCTCGCCCTTGAAGCGCGGCTCGCGCGCGAGATCGGCGATGTAGGCCTTCGCCTCGCGGAGCTGCTCGTCGCTGGCCGCGAAGATCGCCGAGCGGTAGTTCGAGCCGACGTCGGGCCCCTGGCGGTCGAGCGTCGTCGGATCGTGGTTGTCGAAGAACACCTTGAGGAGCTGGCGGTAGGTCACGCGCGCCGGGTCGAACGTCACCTTGACCGTCTCGGCGTGCCCCGTCTTGTGCGAGGAGACCTGCTCGTAGGTCGGGTTGGGGACGGTCCCGCCCTGGTAGCCCGACTCGGCGTCCATGACGCCGGGGATCTGCTCGAAGACGTCCTCGACGCCCCAGAAGCAGCCGCCCGCGAAGTACGCGACCTGCGACTTGACCGGCAGCGACTCGGGCGGCAGGGGGGTGCCCGCGGGGATGAACTTGAGCGATGCCGAGTTCACGCAGTAGCGCTTGCCCGTGGGCGGCGGCCCGTCGTCGAAGACGTGGCCGAGGTGCGCGCCCGAGCGCGCGTCGAGGATCTCGGTGCGCTGCATGCCGAGCGTCGAGTCGGTGCGCTCGATGATGTGATCGGGCGAGATCGGCTCGAAGAACGAGGGCCAGCCCGTCCCCGAGTCGAACTTCTGCGTCGAGCGGAAGAGCGGCAGCCCGCCCACGATCGACACGTAGGTGCCCGGCTCGTGGTTCTTGTGCATGGCGGTGCAGAACGGCCGCTCCGTGTCGGCGTGCAGCGTGACGCGCACCTGCTCGGGCGTGAGCGTCCGGGCGATCTCGTCGATGCGCGCCTTCGACAGCGGCGTGATGTCGTAGCCGGCCTTCGAGTACAGGGGGAAGCCCGCGGGGTGCTCGCGCAGGGGCGCGGCCGGCTTGCCGCCGCCGTAGGCCACCCAGGCGCCGAGCGCCGCGACCGAGAGGACCGGGACCCAGATGAGCAGCTTCATGCCCTGGAATACGCCGGGCGGGGCCGGGGGGTTACGCGGCGCTCCTCGCACCGCATAAGCCTACAACGTCTCCAGGAAGGCGGTCAGGTCGGCGACGTCCGAGGGCGCGAGCTGCGAGGTGTGGCCGTGCCTGTCCCCTCCCCCGCACGAACCGAAGCGATCGGCGAGCGTGGGCGCGCAGCCGTTGTGCAGGAACGGCGCGCGCCAGCCCACCCCGCGCAGCGACGGCACCTGCGCCGTGAGGCCCGTTCCGACGTCGACCGAGAGGTTGTTCGTGAGGCGCGGGCCCGCGTGGCAGGTCGTGCAGCCGAGCGTCGCGCTGCCGAAGAGCGCGCGCCCGCGCTCCACGGCGGCGGGCGCGGCGGGCGGCGGGGTCGGCAGCTCGGGGATGGTGTCGAGCCAGCGCAGCATCGCGGCCGTCTGGTCGGCCGTGGGCTGCGGCCCCGACATGCGGCCCACGAAGACCGCCTGAACGAGGTCGGGGAAGCTCGGCATGTCGCCGTCCCAGTGGAACGGCTCGGTGCCGGAGAGGCCGCCGCGCAGCGACTGCGAGCGGCGCGGGCCGAGGCACGCGAAGCTCCAGGTGCGGCCGTCCTCGCCTCCCTCCGGGTGGCACGACGCGCACGCGACGCCGCCGCCCGCGTCGACGTGGAACATGAGGTGGCCCGTGTCGTGCGTCGACTCGGACGAGAGCTGGATCGGGTCGAGGCCGTCGGAGGTCCAGAGCACGTCCGGATCGCGGCTCTGCGCGACGACGGCGCCGTTCGGCTCGAAGGCCACCGAGACGGCCTGCCCGGGCGGTGGCGGCGGGGCCGACGCCGCGCCCATGCTCGGGGGACCCGCCGGGAGGCCGCCCGACGTGCACCCGCCCGTGCCCTGCGTGACGAGCGTGAGCGGAACCGTCATGACCGGCACGGCCGGGGCGTGCGAGCTGCCGGCGACGGCGAGCGCCATGAGGGTGCCGTCGGGCGAGACGGCGACGTCGACGGCGAGCGTGACCATCGCCAGCGGCGACGAGGTGGAGGGGGTCACGCCCGGGAAGACGAGCGACGCGGTCGACTCGACGATGCCGTCGCAGCCCTTGCCCGCGGCGTAGCCGCCGGGCCCGACGGAGATCGGATCGTCGACGCCGCGCTGGTGCAGCAAGAGCGCGCTCGAGCCGTTCGCGGGCACCATCCGCCAGGCGACGGCGGGGCTCATCGTGCGGGGCTGGCCGTTCGACGGCGAGATGCCGTGGCGCGCCGGGGGCCGCACGGCGCTGGTCACCGTGCCGCTCGCGTCGACGGCGAGCACGTCGGCGGTCTTGAAGGTGCTGACGAGCAGCGTGCCGTCGCCGATCACGACGACGTCGCGCAGATCGCGGCGCAGCGTCACCGTCCGGGTCACGCCGCCGCTCGCGCGCAAGGACACGAGCGTCCCCTCGGCGCACGCGACGTGAACGAGGTCCTTGGCCGCCTCGTAGGCGAGGCCGCGGGGCGCGGCGCACACGCTCTGCCGGCTCGTGACGGTCCCCATCGCCGGATCGAGCGTCACGACGGCGCCGCCGCGGCGAAGCGCGACGTGCACGAGCCCGGCGCCGTCCTCGACGAGCCGCCCCGGCTCGTCACCCGCCACGAGCGCGACGCGGGCGCGCACCGCGCGCGTGCTCAGATCGGCCACGTAGACGACGTCGCGATCGGGATCGGACGCCACCGCCGTGTGACCGTCGCGCAGCACGACGAGCGTCCCGCCGCTCACGGGCCGCGGCGCGACGGCCGCGGTCACGGCCGGCCCGATCACCGGCTGGAACACCGGCGGCACCATCACCGGCGCCACGACCGGGGGCATGGCGCACGCCGAGGTGCTGGCCGCGCCGCCGGATCCGCCGCCGCCCGTCGTGGCCTCACCGGCCGAGCCGGCCTCCCCCGACGAGACGAGCGGACCGCTGGCGGGCGGAGGCGGGTCGATGCCCGTCTCGGCGGGCGCGGAGGGCGCGATCTCGTAATCCGGGCTGGACGCGCGCGGGCCCGAGGCGCCGGACGAGGTCGTGGTCGTGGTCGTCGCGGCCGTCGTCGGCAGGCCGGCGCGCTCCGAAGACGTGCAGGCCGCGCCCAGCGACACGAGGGCGAGCGCGGCGGCGATCATCATCTGTCGTTGCATCGAGAAGCTCCTCCAAGGATCGAAAACGTCGGTTCGAGCGAGAGCGAAACGGGGTGGCGGCGGGCTCAGCGGCGGGCGAGCATCGTCGGCGCGGGGGCTCGCTCGGCCTGCGCGTGCCAGAGCACCTCGCTGCCGCGCGCCGCCGTCGTCTCGACGCACGCGAGCTGGCCCGCGCCCACCGTCAGCGTCTGGGCGCGGTCCGCGCCGAGCCTCGTCGCGCCCTGACGGGCGCCCGCGCAGTCCGCGTCCGTCCCCGTGACGGACGCGACGACGTAGACCGTCGCGCCCGAGAACTGCGAGTAGGCGTGCATCGCCACCGGGCCCGCGACCACGGCCCTGGCCGCCTGCGCCTGCACGGCCACCGAGCCGCGCGTCGGCGCCGCCGCCGACGCCTCCTGGGCCTGGGCGGCGCCGGCCGTGCCGGCGAGCGAGAGCGCGGAAACGAGAGCGAGGATCGTCGAGTTGGTCTTCATGGTTGGTCTCCTTGCCCGCGACATGAAGCAACGGCAGTGCCAACCACCAAGACGCTGTGATCGCTCGATATCGACCGGCGCGGGCCTGCCCGTCGGACAACCCGACCGACGATTTGACCGAGCGCTCGGACAACTCGGTCGGAGACGGTCAGCGGCGGGCGAGCCCCGCCCTCCTCCTCGATCAGCCCGCGGCGTCCCGCTTGAGGCTCGTGCCGCCGCTCCCCGAGCCGCCGCTCTTGAGCTCCGCGCCGAAGAGGGCGTTGAGGAGCGTGGCGACGGTGGCCTTCGCGCCCGCCGGGACGTACGCCTCGAGGGCAGCCGCGAACTCCTCGGCGCTCTGGAAGCGATCGGCCGGGTCGGGCATGAGCGCCTTCTTTAGGATGTGCGCCGCGGCCGGCGGGAGGCGATCGATGCGATCGAAGTGCTCCGCCGTCGGCCCCGTCGCCGAGCCGTAGAAGACCTCGGCCGTCGTGCCGCCGGGGTAGAACGGCTCGCCCGAGAGCGCCCGGAACATCACGAGGCCGAGCGAGAAGAGATCGGCTCGGCGGTCGACGGCCAGGCCGCGCGCCTGTTCGGGCGCCATGAAGGCGGCGTTGCCCTTCACGTTGCCGAGGTCGGTCTGCGAGACGCGGCTGCCGCTCGCCGCCTTGACGATGCCGAAGTCGATGAGCTTCACCTCGCCGAGCCGGCTCACGACGATGTTGCCGGGCGAGACGTCGCGGTGGACGATCTGCAGCGGCTCGCCGTCGTCGTTCGTCTTGTCGTGCGCGTAGCCGAGCGCCTGCAGGGTCTCGTGCGCGACGTAGAAGACGGTGGCGACGTCGAGCGGCTCGCCGAGACGCTCCATGTGGCGCTCGCAGAGCTGCGCCACGTTGCGCCCGGCGATGTACTCCTGCGCGATGAAGTAGCCGTCGCCGACGCGCCCGAAGTCGAAGACCGGCACGATGTTCGAGTGGACGAGCGTCGAGCCGAGCTTGGCCTCGTCGATGAACTGGTCGACGGCCGCTCGATTGAGGGCGAGCTCGGGCTTGAGGCGCTTGAGGACGAAGACGCGCTGGAAGCCCTCGGGGCCGGTGAGCGCCGCCGTGTAGATGTCGCACATGCCGCCCGAGCCGAGCTTGTCGAGGACGGTGTAGCGCCCGTAGACCTGCGCCTCGCCCTTGGCGATCATCGTGGGCAGGTTCACGCTGGGCCGCTTCGGCCCGCCCGTCAGGGGCTCGGGCGGCGTGGCGCGCGCCGGTGACGCCGCCGGGACGACCGAGGCGGTGGG
>DASZWW010000429.1:0-1730 GCA_035546175.1 Polyangia bacterium | reverse complement strand
GAAGGCGCGCAGCGGCCGCGCGGGCAGAGGCCCGCCGCCGGCCTCGAGCCACGGCGCGCGGGCGAGCGCCGCGCCCAGCACGTGGCGCGCGGCCGCGTAGACCTCCTGCGGGCGCGCGAACCGCACCTCGAGCTTCTGCGGGTGCACGTTGACGTCGAGATCGCCGCCCGGCACGTCGAGGAACACGGCCGCGAGCGGGTAGCGGCCCTTCTCGAGCAGCGGCCCGTAGGCCTGCGAGACGGCGTGGAGCAGGGCGCGATCGCGCACCGCGCGGCCATTGACGAACAAGAACGCGTTGCGCGCCGTCGTCGTCGCCGCGTCGGGATCGGCGAGGAACCCGCGCACGCGCACGCCCCCCTCCTCGCCCGCGGCCTCGCGCAGCGCGCCTGCGCCTCGCCGCGCCAGCGCGGCCCGCACGCGCTCGGCGAGCTGGCCGTGCGGGGGCAGGTCGAGCCGCACGGCGCCCTTGACCTTGAGCCGCAGGTGCACCTCGGGGTGCGCGATGCCGAGGCGCAGGACCGCCTCGTAGATGTTGGCCTCCTCGGTGCTCTCGGACTTGAGGAACTTCGCGCGCGCCGGCGTGTTGAAGAAGAGGTCGCGCACCTCGATCTGCGTGCCCGCGGGCACGCCCGCCTCGCGCGCGTCCGTCTCGACGCCCGCCTCGACGACGAGGCGGAACCCCTCGCCCGCGCCGTCGCGCGGCCGCGACAGCAGCGTCAGCCGCGACACGGCGGCGATCGACGGCAGCGCCTCGCCGCGGAAGCCGAACGTCGCGAGCGCCCACAGCTCGTCGGCCGCCGCGAGCTTCGAGGTCGCGTGGCGCCTGAGCGCCAGGCGCGCGTCCTCGGCCGGCAGGCCCCACCCGTCGTCGACGACGCGCACGAGGCGCCGCCCTCCCCCCTCGACCTCGACGTCGATCCGCCGCGCGCCCGCGTCGAGCGCGTTCTCGACGAGCTCCTTGACCACCGAGGCCGGCCGCTCGACGACCTCGCCCGCGGCGATCTGATCGGCGAGCGCGGGCGGCAGCACGCGGATGGGGCGGCGCGCCGGGCTCTCCGCGGCAATCGACATCGAGGCGAGCCTAGGGGCCCTCGGGAGGCCGATCAACGCCCTTCTTCGCGTCCTCCTCCCGCTCCCCCTCGCCGGCGCCGCTGGCCGGCCGCCGCGCCGCCGGCCCGACCTTCGGCGGCGGCACGAGGGTCGGCAGCGCGACGGGCAGGTCGATCTCGAACCGGCAGCCCTTCCCCGGCGCCGAGTGCACCATGACGCTGCCGCCGTGCGCCTCGGTGACCTTCTTGACCGTCGCCAGGCCGAGGCCGATGCCCGGCTTGCCCGTGTTCGGGCCGCGCACGTAGGGCTGGAAGACGTTCGCGCCCAGCGCGGGCGCCAGCCCCGGGCCGTCGTCCTCGACCTCGAGGCGCACGAACATCCCGGCCGGGCGCGCGCGCACCGTCACGTGGCGGCCGGCGCCGTCGCCGACGTACTTCACGGAGTTGCGCAGCAGGTTCGAGACGATCGACGTCAGCATGCCCGCGCCGCAGGCCACGAGGAGCCCGGCGGGCAGGTGGAGCTCGACGGCGACGGCCACGCCGCGCAGCTTGGCCTCGGGCTCGACCTCCTCGACGACGGCGCGGACGACCTCGCCCACCTCGGCGCGCTCGCCCGGCGTGGGCTGGGCGCCAGCGCGCGCGAACTCGAGCAGCGCGTCCGCGATCGTGCGCGCCCGCCGC
>DASZWW010000428.1:0-9615 GCA_035546175.1 Polyangia bacterium | reverse complement strand
GAGCGGCCCGGCCACGAGGACGCCGCCCGCGCCGTTGGCGAGCTCGGCGCGCGCCGGCGCGCCGTCGGCCTCGGCGACCGCCTCGAGCGCGCCCGCGGCCGCCTCGACGTCGATCGCGAACCCCACGGCGGGGCTCGGGCGCCCGTAGCGCGCCAGGAGATCGTCGTAGCGCCCGCCCGCGAGCACGGCGTCGGGCGCGCCCGGCACGAAGGCCTGGAAGCGCACCCCCGTGTAGTAGTCGAAGCCGCGCACCTCGCCGAGGTCGACATGGAGCCGGGCGTCGACGCCCCGGGCCTCGACGCTGCCCACGATCGCGCGCAGGTCGGCGAGGGCGCGCTTGATGCCGGGCGTGGGCGCGCTCTTGGCGGCGCGCGCGAGGACGCCGGGCGCGCCCGCGAGCTCGGGCAGGAGGGCCGCGAAGCGCACGGCGGCCGCCGGCCCGCGCGCCTCGCGCAGCAGCTCCTCGAGCCCGGTCGCGTCGCGCTTGGCGATGCGGCGCCGCGCCTCGGCGACGACGGCCTCCGGCAGGCGCAGCGCCTCCATGATCTCGCGCGCGAGGCCGAGGTGCCCGAGGTCGATGGTCGGCCGGGGCAGCCCCGCCGCGCGCAGCGCCGCGACGCCGAGCGCGATCACCTCGACGTCGCCCGCCGGCGAGCCGACGCCCGCCAGCTCGACGCCCGCCTGGATGAGCTCGCGCTGGCCCTTGCCCGCGCGCTCGAGGCGCACGACCGTGCCCTCGTACGACAGCCGCACGGCGCCCGGCTCGTCGCGGAAGCGCGTGGCGATGAGGCGCGCGATCTGCGGCGTGATGTCGGGCCGCAGCGCGACCACCTGCCCCGACGACGGCTCGACGAAGCGGATGGCCGCCGCGCGCCCCGCCCCGCCCAGCCCCAGCGCCAGCGTCTCCTCGTACTCGAACGCCGGCGTGATGACGCGCGCGAACCCCCAGCGCTCGAAGACCTCGAGCAGCGTCTCCGCGATGCGCCGCCGCGAGGCCGCCGCGCGCGGCGCGAAGTCGCGCATGCCGGTGGGCAGTCTGAGGGTCGGGCTTTTGCTCATGAGGACAAAAAAAGAAGCGCGGCGCGCCAGTCGCACGCCGCGCCTTTGAATACCACTTCGGCGGTTACTTCACAGCGTTCTTGACGACGCCGTCCTTGAGGAAGCCGATGAACACCTCGGCGAGCTCGATGGCCACCTTCTCCTGCGCCTCCTTCGTCGACGCGCCGAGGTGCGGGGTGAAGATCACGTTGTCGTGGTTGAAGAGCGGCGCCGGCACGGGCGGCTCCTTGCCGAAGACGTCGAGCGCCGCGCCCGCGAGCTGGCCGGACTCGAGCGCCGCCAGGACGGCGCCCTCGTCGACGATGCCGCCGCGCGCGCAGTTGATGAGGTAGCTGCCCTTCTTCATCTTCGCGAAGGTGTCCGCGTTGAAGAGGTTCTTCGTGCCGTCGGTGAGCGGCACGTGCAGCGTCACGAAGTCCGACTTCGTGATGACCTCGTCGAGCGAGACGAGCTTGACGCCCGTGGGGAGCTCCTTGGGCGGGAACGGGTCGTAGCCGATGACGTTCATGCCGAGCCCGACGCCGCGCAGGGCGGCGTTGCGCCCGATGTTGCCGAGGCCGACGACGCCCAGCGTCTTGCCGGCGATCTCCACGCCCATGAACTTCTTCTTCTCCCACTCGCCGCGCTTCATGCTGGCGTCGGCGCCCGGGATCTTGCGGGCCAGCGCGAACATGAGGCCGATGGCGAGCTCGGCGGCCGCGGCGGCGTTGCCCTGCGGCGTGTTGATGACGAGGATGCCCTTCTCGGTGGCCGCCTTGACGTCGATGTTGTCGACGCCCACGCCCGCGCGGCCGATGATCTTGAGCTTGCCGGGGTTGGCCAGCACGGCCGCCGTGACCTTCGAGGCCGAGCGGACGCCGAGGCCGTGGTACTGGCCGACGACGGCGGCGAGCTCCTCGGGCTTCATGCCCGTCTTCACGTCGACCTGGAAGCCCGCTCCCGCGAGCAGATCGACGGCCTTCTTGGACATGTCATCGGCGATGAGGACTTTGATGGGGTCGGCCATGGCTGCTGGGCTCCTTCGTTCGGACTCGTCTGACTGCCTTCTCGCTTCTTGAACTATGGGGCCGTCACGCGCGCGTGCCGGCGAACGTCGCCTGCGCCGACGCGACGCCCGCGCCCGGGCGCACGCCGAAGCCGAGGTCGGACAGCGTCATCTCGAGGCCCGAGATGGCCGTGATGATGTCGAACTCGCTGACGTACCCGATGTGGGCGATGCGCACGATCTTGCCCTTGAGGTGATCCTGCCCGCCCGCGATGGTGATGCCGTAGCGCTGGCGCATCTGCTTGATGACGGCCGCGCCGTCGATCCCCGCCGGCATGCGGAACCCGGTGACGGCGTTGGCGGGCGACGACGAGAGCAGGTCGAGCCCGAGGCCGCCGGCGGCGGCGCGCGTGGCCTTGGCGAGGCGCTCGTGGCGGTTCCACACGCCCTCGAGCGTCTCCTCCTTCATCATGCGCAGCGACTCGCGCAGGCCCATCACCAGCGAGATCGCCGGCGTGAACGCGGTCTCGCCCTTGTCCTGGCTCTTCCGCTCGCGCCCGAGATCGGCGTAAAAGCGCGGCAGGTTCGCGCGCTCGTTCGCCTTCCAGCCCTTGTCGGACACGGCCACCATGGCCAGCCCCGGCGGCAGCATGAGCGCCTTCTGCGAGCCGCACACGGTGACGTCGAAGCCCCACTCGTCGACGGGCACGTCGGTGACGCCGATGGCGGTGATGGCGTCGACGCACAGGATCGTGTCGGGCTTGCCCTTGACGATCTTGGCGATCTCCTTGACGTCGTGGCTCGTCGCCGTCGAGGTCTCGCAGGCCGTGGCGTAGACGGCGCGGATGGCGGGCTGCTTCTCGAGCGCCTCGGCGACGAGCTTCGGATCGACGCCCTTGCCCCACTCGACGTCGAGGAAGACGCACTCGACGCCGAAGGCCTGGCAGATGCGGCCCCAGCGCTCGCCGAACTTGCCGCCCCGGATGACGAGCGCCTTGTCGCCCGCGCGCAGGAAGTTCGCCACCGCCGCCTCCATGCCCACCGTGCCCGAGCCGGTCAGCACGAGCGGCAGCTGCTTGGTCTGGAACAGCCAGCGCAGGCTGTCCTGGACCTCGCGCAGGCACTCCGTGAACACGGGCGACCGGTGGTAGTAGACCGGCCGGGCCATGGCCAGGAGCACCCGCTCGGGGACGGGCGTGGGACCGGCGGTGAGGAGGTATTCCTTCATTTGACCTTGGCGTCGGGCGTCTCGATCCTTCGAGAACGGCGCTGGTTTTATTACATATTTGCCACCAGGCCAACCACCGTTTCGACTAAAACCGAGCCCCCGAGAAGGCCTCACGAAAGACCAGGAGCCATGTCCCTCGCCCAGTTCGCAGACGTCACCTTCGGCTATCCCGGCGTGGAGATCCTCACGGGGGCGTCGTTGCTCATCAAGCCGGGCGATCGCCTCGCGCTCGTGGGGCCGAACGGGATGGGGAAGTCGACGGCGCTGCGGCTCCTGTGCGGCGACCTCGAGGCCGACGCGGGCGACGTGCGCGTGCTCGGGCGGGCGAGCGTGGCCTACCTGCGGCAGTCGCAGGAGTTCACGGGCGCGGGCACGCTGCTCGACGCCCTGCTCGAGCCGTTCGCGCACGTGCAGAAGATGCACGAGGAGCTGACGGCCCTCGAGGCGCGCATGGCCGAGACGCACGCTCCAGCCGACGTCGCCAAGTACGGCGAGCTCCAGGAGCGCTACCAGGCCGAGGGCGGCTACGACCTCGAGTCGCGCGTGCGCCGCCTGACCGCGGACGTCGGCTTCTCGGAGAGCGACCTCGGCCGCGGCGTCGAGACGCTCTCGGGCGGCGAGCGGGGGCGCCTCGAGCTCGCCAAGGTGCTCGTGCGCCAGCCCGACCTCCTGCTCCTCGACGAGCCGACGAACCACCTCGACCTCGCCGCCATCGAGCGCCTCGAGGCCTTCCTCTCCGAGTACCCCGGGGCGTTCATGATGGTCTCGCACGACCGCGCCTTCATCCGCGCCGTCTGCCGCGAGATCGTCGAGCTCGAGGGCGGCAAGTTCGTCCGCTACCCGATGGGCTGGGACAAGTACGTCGTCGAGCGCGACGCGCGCCTCGAGCTCGCCCGCGCCGCCTTCGAGCGGCAGAGGGAGCACGTCGAGAAGACCGAGGACTTCATCCGCCGGAACCTGGCCGGCCAGAAGACGAAGCAGGCGCAGTCCCGCCGCAAGATGCTCGAGAAGCTCGAGCGGCTCGAGAAGCCCGACGACCAGTGGGAGCACGCCGGCAAGATCGCCCTCTCCTTCCAGACGGGCGGCGACCTCGGCGCCAAGGAGACCATCCGCGCGCCCAGGCTCGACGTCGGCTACACGGCGCAGGACGGCACGGTCACGACCATCTTGCGCGACGTGACCGCCAACATTTATCGCGGCGACAAGGTGGGCATCGTCGGGCCCAACGGCGGCGGTAAGTCGACGCTGCTGAGGACGCTCATTGGCGAGCTGCCGCCGCTGCGGGGGACCGTCGAGCACGGCACGGGCGTGCGCATCGGCTACTTCGACCAGAAGCTCGGCACGCTCGACGAGTCGCTCACGCTCGAGAACGAGATCCGCTCCGTGCGCGCCGACCTGTCGCCCGAGAGCGTGCGCAACTACCTCGCCAAGTTCCGCTTCTTCGGAGACGATCCCTTCCGGCTCGTCCGGGGCCTCTCGGGGGGCGAGCGCTCGCGCCTGGCGATGGCCAAGATCATGCTCTTCCCGCGCAACGTGCTCGTGCTCGACGAGCCGACGAACCACCTCGACATCCCCGCGCGCGAGACCCTCGAGGACGCGCTCGACGAGTACGAGGGCACGCTCATCGTCATCAGCCACGACCGCTACTTCCTCGACCGCGTGTGCACGCGCCTGCTCGTCATCGAAGGCGATCGCGTCGAGGCCCACCTCGGCAACTACAGCGATTGGCGGCGGCGCGCGCGCGAGGCCGCGGCCCCGCCCGCGCCCCCGGTGCAAAAGGAGAAGGACAAACCGAAGCCGCCGGCCTCCGACGCGGCCAAGGATCGGACCGCGAGCAAGGAGCGCGAGCGCGAGCTGCGGCGCCTCGAGCGCCGGGTGGAGACCCTGGAGGCGGATGTAGGCAAGCTCGAGGCGGACCTGGCCGCCGTCCGGGCCGAGCTGGGCGGCGACCACGCCGGCAACTGGCAGAAGCTCCACGAGCTCGCCGACCGGGAGCGCGAGCTCGACGCGCTGCTCGCCCGACGGATGGGCGAGTGGGAGGCCGCCGGCACCGCCCTCGCCAGGGCGCGCGAGTCGGCCTGAGGTAAACGGAGCCACCCGCGCCGCGTAAACGCCTCCTGCCGCGCTCGCCGGCGGCCGCCGCGGCGGCTTGCCGCATCGTCGTCCTAACACGCACATCAAGCGGGTCAGGGCCCCTCCGATTTGATCCTCTAGAGACTTTGCCGCTCCTGATTCAGCGTCATACTAGTGGCATAGCTTTCGCTGCTTCGGTTGGAGGATTACGGATGCGCTCCTTCGCGCTCAGCTTCGCGGGCCTTGGAATTTGCGCGCTCACGCTCGCCGGAACGGCGACGGGCTGCGCCGGCCGCTCCCACCCCGCGGCGACGCCGACCACGGTCGCGCCCGCGCTCCAGGTGACGGGCGTGTGGGACGGCGTCAACCGCACGACGATCGACTCCGGCATGGGCGCGGGCGACACGCGCATCGAGAAGCAGGAGTGGCACCTCACGCAGCAAGGGAGCACGATCGCCGGCTATTACATCGCCGCGCTGACGTTCGTGTCGGGCGACGGCCGTCCGTACGTGTGCAGCCGCCAGCCGCAGTTCTCGACGGTGCAGCGCTTCGACGTCTCGGGCCGCGCGCGCGCGGGCGAGATCGAGCTCGACGAGGTCACGCAGCGGGCCGCGCAGGGGCGCTGCGATCCGGGCGCGCGGCCGCTCTCGCGCTGGAGCGGACAGCTC
The DNA here is from genome assembly GCA_035546175.1 of Polyangia bacterium. GTDB lineage: Bacteria > Myxococcota_A > Polyangia > Fen-1088 > Fen-1088 > DASZFV01. The sequence continues at coordinate 3,602 of DASZWW010000428.1, read as the reverse complement.
AAGGGCGACGTCCTCACGCTCGTGGCCGACAACGGCGGCGGCCTGCACCAGACGCTCTATCGCAACCGCACGCCGGGCCAGGGCGACGACGCGGAGACGCTGGCGCTGGCGAACGCGCCGGCGGAGTCGCCCTTCCCCGCCCTCGGCGACGGCCCGCCCGCGCTGCAGTCGCAGCAGCCCGTCGACGTGAGCGGCCTTTGGGTGTGGGAGCACCGGGGCACGGCGCCCGGCGGCGACGACAAGCAGGAGCGCGAGGAGTGGCACTTCACGCAGGAGGGCGCGCAGCTGTCGGGCTACTACGATCGCGTCGTGCGCCAGGTCTCCGGCGACGGGCACGCCTACCGCTGCAGCATGTCGCTCGACTTCCAGATCTCGACCCGCTACCAGATCACGGGCGAGGTGCGCGGCAACCAGGTCGTCATCTACGAGAAGTCGTTCGAGGTCATCGACCCCTCGTCGTGCGACAACGGCAAGCGCCGCCTCGACGCCTACGAGGGCCAGGCCTCGAGCGACGAGCTGCGCCTCGTGTGGGGCGTGGGCGGCCAGGTGCTGCGCCGCGCCCGCCCCGACGTGCCGACCCAGCGTTTTTGAGCTGGCGGGTCCCCATCGCGCGGCGTGGCGAAGAGCGCCTGAACGCCCGCGAGACGGCGCGCGGCGCGCGTGACGACTCGCTCCCTCATTTGAGCTCGGCGTCGATGGCGGTCTTGAAGGCGTCGAAGGGCTGGGCGCCCACGAGGATGTGGCCGTTGATGAAGAAGGTCGGCGTGCCGGTGGCGCCGAACCCGTTGCCCTCCTTGGCCTCGCGGTCGACGCGCTCCTTGAACTTGCCGCTGTCGAGCGCGGCGCGGAACTTCGACATGTTGAGCCCGAGCTCCTCGGCGTACTTCTCGAGCGCCGGGCGATCGAGCGCCTGCTGGTTGGCGAAGAGCTTGTCGTGCATCTCCCAGAACTTGCCCTGCTCGTTGGCGGCCAGCGCGGCCTCGGCGGCCAGGTGCGCCTTGTCGTGGAACGGCAGCGGCATGTTCTTGAAGGCGACGCGGATCTTGCCCTTGTAGGTGTCCTCGACCTGCTTGAGCGTCGGCACGGCGCGCGAGCAGAACGGGCACTGGAAGTCGCTGAAGGCCACGAGCGTCACCTTGGCGTTCGAGGGCCCCAGCGTGGGCGCGTCGCCGATCTTCACGTCCTGCTTGGCGGCGGGCGCGGCCGGCGCGCCGGCGGCCGGCGCCGCGGGGGCGTTCGCCACCGCGTCGGCGACCAGCTTGTCGTAGACGGCCGCCAGGGGCGTGCCCTTCTTGAGGAGGTCGTCCGCCTTCTTGATCTGGGCGTCGATGATCGTCTCGAAGGAGCCCTGCGGCTGCGCGCCCACGAGCTGGTTGCCGTTGATGAAGAACGTCGGCGTGCCGTTGGCGCCCGCGGCCGTCCCGGTCTTCGAGTCCTCGTCGACCTCGGCCTTGATCTTGGGATCGTCCCAGTCCTTCTTGAAGCGGGCCATGTTGAGGCCCACGCCCTCGGCGTACTTCTCGATGTCGGCGCGCGCGAGGGCCGTGTTGTTCTCGTACATCTTGTCGTGCAGCGCCCAGGCCTTGTCGGCGCTCTGGCGCGCGGCCGCCTGGAACGCCGTCGCGGCGTCCATGGCGTGCTCGTGGAACGGCAGCGGCTGGTTCATCCACACGAGCGAGACGTCCTTGCCGTACTTGTCGAGGATCGCCTTCACCGTCGGCTCGGCGCGCTTGCAGAACGGGCACTGGAAGTCGCTGAACTCGACGATCGTGACCTTGGTGGCCTTCTGCCCGCGCCGCAGGTCGTGCGAAAAAGGCGTGATCTTCTTGGGCCCGGCGGGCGGCTCCGCCGCGGGCTTCTGCGCGCCCGGCGCCGGCTTCTGCTTCTCGTCGATGGCCGCGAGGATGGCGGGCAGGCCCTTGCCGTCCTTGACCATGTCGATGGCGAGCTTCGCCATGTTGGGGCTGCGGGGGCAGTTCGGGTCCTTCTTGAGGCACCCGGCGATCTTCCCCATGCCGCAGCCACACTCGCAGTCGCGCTCGTTGAGCGCCTGCATGGCGGTCACCTTCTGCGCGTCGGTGAGGCCGGCGAAGCTCACCGTCGTCACGCTCGCGAGGTCGGCCGACTTGGTCCAACCCTCCGGGAACTCGGACTCGCTCTTGTAGATCTTGTCCGGCAGCTTCGTGCCCGCGGGCACGTCGTCCTTCTTCGCCGCCGCGGCCTTGTCGTCGCCGCTCGCCTGGCCTCCCCCGCCCGCCGTCTTCTGCCCGACGATGTACCCGATCGCGAGGCCCGTGATCAGCGGCCAGAGCGTTGCACCGAGAGCGATCTTCGAAGTTTCGTTCGCCATGTTCGCGCCTTATACCACGCAGCAAATTCGGCATCGCTCACCACGAGGCCGATCTGCCGCGGAGCGCGCGAGCGGCGCGCGGCTACTCCTCGTCGTCGGCGTCGTCGTGCTTCGACCGGCGGCCCTTCGGCGCGTCGAAGTCGAGCTCGCCGGCGAACATCTCGTCGATGACCTCGTAGCCCGAGTCGAAGTACGAGTCGCGGCGGAGCTCCTCGCGCTCGAACTCCTCGAACGTCTGATAGATCTTCTGGTCGACGAAGCGGCTCATGGTCTTTCTCCTTGAAAGTTGGTTCAGGGGGATCGAACCGACATGTAGGTATAGAGAATACCGAGGCCCACACACCGTCAAATTTTTCGCCCGATTTCTCCGCGTTTGGCGATCGCCCGCCGCGGTTGAACCCCGCGCCCGATGCGTGTTAGCTACGGTCAGGCGCCGATGGGAAGAGTCATCGCGGTCGCGAACCAGAAAGGCGGCGTGGGCAAGACGACCACGGCCGTGAACCTCGCGGCCTCCCTGGCGGCCGCCGAGCGACGGGTGCTGCTCGTCGACGTCGACCCGCAAGGGAACGCGAGCTCCGGCCTCGGCCACGCGCGCGGCCAGCGCGGCACGCCCAGCGTCTACGATCTCCTGATCGGCGCGCGGCCGCTCGAGGAGGTGACGCTCAAGACCGAGCTGCCCACCCTCGAGCTCGTGCCGGCCAACGCCGATCTCGCCGGCGCCGAGATCGAGCTCGTGGGCATGGAGAGCCGCGAGCTGCGCCTGCGCGGACCCCTGCGCGAGGCCGCCGCGCGCTACGACCACGTCATCATCGACACGCCGCCGTCGCTCGGCCTGCTCACGCTCAACGCGCTCTCGGCCGCCGACGGCGTGCTCGTGCCGCTGCAGTGCGAGTACTACGCCCTCGAGGGCCTGTCGGATCTGCAGAACACGATCGCGCTCGTGGGGCAGTCGCTCAACCCCGGGCTCGAGATCGACGGCATCGTGCTGTGCATGGTCGACCCGCGCCAGAACCTCACCGAGCAGGTCGCCAACGAGGTGCGCGCGCACTTCGCGGGCAAGGTCTACACCACGGCGATCCCGCGCAACGTGCGGCTCTCGGAGGCGCCCTCGTTCGGCAAGCCCATCATCCTCTACGACATCGTCTCGAAGGGCGCGAAGAGCTACCTCGAGCTCGCACGCGAGCTGCTCGCGCGGTCGGGGGTCGGCGCCGGCGCCGAGAGGGTCGCGGCCACGCGATGTGCGCGCCCAAGC
>DASZWW010000427.1:0-7018 GCA_035546175.1 Polyangia bacterium | reverse complement strand
GCGCCTCGGCGGGCCTCTCGTCGTTCGCGGGCGCCTCGTCGGGGGTCGTCGGCTCGAGGGGCGCGTCGGCGGCGGGCGCGGGCGCGCCGGCCGCGGGCGGACGGCGCGCGGGCTTCTTCCGGGGCCTGGCGAGGCCCACGGCGGGCGCGAAGAGCGCGAGCGCGAGCGCGAGCGACGTGAGCCTTCGCATGGTCATTCCCCCATCGGCAGGTAGAGGCTGAACCCGAGGGTCGCCGTCAGATCGTTGACGAACTCCTTCTCGGCGAGGAGCTGCTCGCGGAAGAAGTGGTCGCGCACGTCGACGCGGATCGCGTAGGCGTGGCCCAGAAAGAACTTCATCCCGAGCCCGGCGTTCGCGGCCAGGTCGCTCGACAGCACCGAGTCGACGACGCCGCCGCCCGCCGTGACGTAGAGGTCGAGGTGCGAGATGCCGCCCCCGAGGCGCATCTTGGCGTGCGCCGGCACCCACACGAGGTTGGCGTCGAAGCCGAGCTGGCGGCGCGGCTTGCCCATGAGCACGAGGAACGTGCGCTCGAGCTCGGGGCCGCCCGACGAGGTGATGCGCGTGTAGCTGCCCGAGGCCTCGACGGCCAGGTCCTCGGTCATGTGGTACGTGTACGCGCCGCCGGCCGTCCAGGTGCCGTCGAAGAGGTCGGAGACGTAGTAGCCGCCCTGGACGGTGAGCTCGTGGCGGTTCGTCTGCTGGAAGAGCCGGTCGCGCGTCGTGCGCATGCGGCGCTTCGCGAACAGATCGGCCTTCACGTTCTCGTCGATGCAGGCGTCGCCGCCGGCCTGGGCATCGGCCTTGTCCTCGGCCGATGCGGCCCCCTCGTCGCGCGCGCCCGGCGCGTCGTCGGCCGCCTGCGCCATCGCGCCGAACGACAGCATCAACGACAGGATCAGAGGACCCATACGCTGAGCCCTCCGAGCGCCGTGACGTTGTTGGTGATGCGGCCCCGGCCGAGCACCTCCTGCGGCAGCAGGAAGTCGCGCACGTCGAAGCGAAAGGCGACGTGCCTCGCGAGGTAGAGCTTGAACCCCGCGCCCGCCTCCCAGGTGAGGCCCATCACCGAGTCGTGGAACGTGCGGCCCGCGCCGGCGACGGCGAAGACGTCGCCGTGGACGATCGTCTGTTCGCTGAACTTGAACTTCGCGTGGATGGGCGACCACAGCATCGAGGCGATGCCCTGCCAGGCGTTGCTGGCGACGAAGTGCTCCTCCTTCGTGAAGGCGTTGAACGGCTCCTCGAGGCGGAACTGCACGGGCGAGCGCGTGACGAGCACCTCGAGCCCGAAGTCCTCCGAGGGGTAGAAGGCGAGCGCGCCCCCGTAGCTGTAGGTCGACGAGAGCGCGTCCGAGGCGTAGAAGCCTCCCACGCCCGAGAGCTCGAAGCGGTGGCGCTTGAGGAAGTCGCGCCGCTGCACGCCCTTGCGCCGGCCTCCCGTCGCGTCGCCGTCGAGGCAGGTCAGCGCGTGGAGCGCCGAGTCGGCGTCGGCGCCGCCTTCGTCCTCGTCGCCTCCCTCACCGCCCGGCGCCGGCGCGGTGTCGTCGCCGTCGTCGTCGTCGCTCGCGCCCGACTGGAAGGGGTTCGACAGGGGTGTGTCCGCCGCGGGAGCCGCCTGGGCCAGCCTCGCGTTGCCGATGCCCGACCCGATCAGGAGGGCGCTCCCGAGGACGAAAGACGCGCGGAGCAACGGCATGAGCGTAGCCCCTTCGAAACGACGTTGGCAAGGTGCGTCCTGTTTCTTTTTTGGTCGTTTTTGAGCGGTTTGCCCGTCGAGAAAATGCGATCGTTGCATCGGAAAGACGTATCGGTCGATGTCCGCTCGTGACGCAACCGTGGAGCCCCCTGTGGCGCAACACGAGGCCGCCGAGGTGGCGCAACCCCGCGGCGACCGCGCGGCCGCCGGCGTCGGTTTCGTGGCGCTGCTCGCGGCACTGTCCGCGCTGGCGTGCGGGAAGGACGCCGCGCGCGCGGACGCGGGTCAGGATCCTGACGCCGGCGCGCCCTGCGCGGGCGGCGCGCTCTGCGACGGGACGTCCGTGCGCGCGTGCCGCATGGGTCGCACGGCCGAGGTCATCGAGGAGTGCGCGCCCGACGGCGCCTGCAGCATGGGCCGCTGCGTGACGACCGCGTGCGCGCGGGCCGAGGACGATCACGCGACCTTCACGGGCTGCACGTTCTACACGTTCTATCTCGACAACGTGACGTCGGACGACACGATCCCCACGAGCGTGCTGGTGACGAATCCCGGACAGACGCCCGCGACGGTCGCGCTCGAGCGCCGCGATGCGACGGCGTCGTCGGCGGCGGCGCTCTGGACGACGGCGCAGAGCCAGATCGTTCCGCCCATGCGCGCGGCGCGCTTGAGGCTCGCCGACGACCACGTCGAGGGCGGCGGCCTCGCGCCCCGCGGCGCCTACCGCCTGACGAGCGACCTGCCCGTGACCGCGGCGCACGTCCAGAGCGACGACAGCACCGCCGGGGGCTCGCGCAGCACGGGCGGGACGCTGCTCTTGCCCGCGCACGTCCTCGGATCGCGCTATCGCGCGCTCACCTACGGTCAGGCGGCGACGCCCGAGCTGCAGGACACGCCCGGAGCGCGCGGCGGCGCCGGGCAGGTCGTCATCGTCGGGACGGCCGACGGCACGCACGTCACGATCGCGCCGTCGGCGACGGCGGACCTCGGCCCCGGCGGGGGCGTGCCGCCGCCGGGACCGGACGGCGATCTGCACCTCACGCTCGACGACGGCGATCTGTTCACGCTCTACAGCAACCGGGACGGCGCCGATCTCTCGGGCACGGAGGTCTCGAGCGATCGTCCCATCGCCGTCTTCTCCGGCAACATCTCGACGACCTACGGGATCACCGCCACGGGCGTGAGCTCGCCCGACCTCGCGCACGAGCAGCTCCTGCCGGTGAACGCGTGGGGGACGGCCTACGTCGCCGCACAGCTCGAGCCGCAGGCGGGCGTGTGCGACCCGCTCCTGCCGTTCGCGGGGGCGGCGCCCGCGTCCGGGCCGGCCGGCGGCCGCCCGCCGTCGGCGCCCACCAACGCCTCGATCTGGACGATCGTCGCCGATCGCGACGGCACCCAGGTGCGCTTCTCGTCGGCCTCGGGCGCCGTCGTCGCGCCCGATCGCACGCTGGGCGCGGGCGAGGCCTTCCACATCTCGGTCCCGGGCAGCTTCGTCGTGAGCGGCAACTTCCCCATCGAGGTCATGCAGGGGATCGACTGCGAGCCGTCGCTGTCGTCGGCGGTTCCCACCTCGACGCTGCTCACCGAGCTCTACTTCGCGGTGCTGCCCAACTTCGCGACCGAGGCGGCCATCGTGCGGGCCGTCGGCGACCCGCTCTACATCGACGGCGTCCGCGTGCCGATGGACGCCACCGTCGAGCCCGCGGGGGGCGGCTTCGAGGTCCTGCACCTGCCCATCGACGCCTGCGCGCCCGCCGACGACGTGTGCACGCACCACCTCGAGGGCAAGTTCGGGCTCACGCTGCGCGGGATGGACGTGCTCGCGAGCTGGGCCCTCACGGCGCCCACCTGGTGCGTCGACTCCCCGACGACGAACTGCATCAGGTAGCGCCGCGCCGGCGCGCCTCGGGGAACGCCGCGCCGGCGCGCCTCGGGGAGCGCCGCGCCGGCGCGCCTCAGGGAGCGCCGCGCCGGCGCGCGGCGATGCGGTACGCAGCGTGAAAGAGCCAGGGCGCGTGCCGGTAGACGAAGACGGCCAGGCGGCCGTGCTCCGTGATGACGGCCTCTCGCTTCCGCGTCTCGACGGCGGCGACGATCTGGCGCGCCGCCTCGTCCACCGGCATGCGCAGCCAGGCGGGCGCGCGCGACCGGTCCTCGTCGTGCCGGACGCCCGCGTTGTCGACGCGTCCGATGTCGCTGACGACGAACCCCGGCGAGAGCAGCGTGACCCCGACGCCCTCGGCCGCGAGCTCGTCGTGCAGGTCCTCGGCCAGCGCGCGCACGGCGAACTTGCTCATGTTGTAGGGGGAGATCCCGGGCGACGGCACGTGGCCCGAGACGCTGCCCATGAGGACGAGCTGGCCGCGCGCGCGCTTGAGCGCGGGCAGGGCGGCGTACACCGTGCGCAGGACGCCGAAGACGTTGGTCTCGAGCTGGCGCCGGTAATCGTCGAGCGCGAGGCGATCGAGGCGGCCCGTGACGGCGAAGCCCGCGTTCGCGATGGCGACGTCGAGGCCGCCGAAGGCGCGCTCGGCGGCGGCCACGGCCTCCTCGACGGAGCCGTCCCGCGTGACGTCGACGGCGACGGCGACGGCGCGCGCGCGCGGCGCGAGCTCGGCGACCAGCGCGTCGAGCCGCTCGCGGCGGCGCGCCGCGAGCACGAGGTTCGCGCCGTGCAGCGCCAGCTCCCGCGCGACGGCCGCGCCGATCCCGCTCGACGCGCCCGTGACGAGGACGCTCTTGCCCTGCAGCACGGCGGACGCCGGCTAGGTCGTCTTGAGGGCCACGAGGTCGGTGCGCAGGCGGTCGTCCGTGAAGCCGTCGCGGCGGCGGCGGATGTCGAAGTAGAGCAGCACCATCCCCAGCACGGGCAGCGGCAGGAACACGAGCGTCACGAGGTCGCCGAAGAGCGAGCCCACGAAGAGGGCCGAGGCGGGCACGAGGAGGGAGGCGACGAGCTGGGCGAGCCAGCGCAGCACGGCCAGCACGATGATCATGATGGCGACGCGCAGCCAGTCGGAGCTCACGAGCTCGACGCTGCGCTTGAGCGCCTCGCGCCCGCGGAGCCCCTCGATGAGCACCACGGGCGAGACGAAGGCGAAGAGCAGCCCCAGGATGAGCCCGGGGATGACGAAGAAGACGAACCCGAACGCCGTGATGAAGGCCGCCGGGACGATCGCGGTCAGCAGCGGGCCGAGCCGGCGGAACAGCAGCATCCACACCTCGCGCCACTCGGCGGCGCCGCCCGTCACGCGATCGGCGACGGCGATCGTGAGCGCGCCGTTCGTGAGCGGCACGGTCACGGCGTAGATGAAGAAGGTCACGAGGGTGCCGAGGATGCCCAGCACGAACACCGTGAAGCTGCCCATGGCGGCGCCGGCCGCGGCCATGCTGCGGCGCCCGAGGTCCTGGAGGAGGCGCGCCTGATCGGCCTGGAGCCGCTCGATCGTCGCCTTGTCGGCGTGCCGCTGGTAGGCCTCCTGCAGCGCGACGCGCGAGGACTCGAGCGCGGCCGCCTCGCCGCCCGGGAGCCCGCCCGCGGCGGCGCCGGCCGCGAGGGCCGGGCCCATGATCGCCGAGAAGGCGCACGACTTGACGATCGAAGCGGGCACGAAGAGCACGGCGCAGATGACGATGAGGGCGCGGGCGTGCGTCTTGTACATGCGCCAGGCCTCGCCGAGGATGTCGGCGACGCCCTTGTCGGGCTGGGACGGCGCGCTCGGCGCGGCGTCGGCGACGGGCATCGCGGCCCCCGTCTTGGGGCAGAAGGCCGTCGCGTCGGCGTGCAGCGCTCCACAGTGCGGGCAGGGCATCTCGGCCACGTCGGTCTCCTTTGCGAGGTGGCCAGCATACTCCGAAAGCCCGGAGAGCGTGCTACAAGGACGGCGTGCGGTGCGAGCGAGGCCACACGCGGCGCGGCGCGATCGGCGAGCGAGGCGCGGTCGCGCTCGCCCTCGCGGGCGCGCTGGCGTGGGTGGCGCCGGCGCGCGCGCAGGAGCCTCCGCCGCTCGAGGCGCCGGCCCTCCCGGCGGCCGTCACGCCCGCGCCCGCGCCAGCGCCGCAGGCCGCGGCCCTCGACGAGACGCCGCGCGGGCGTCCGCGCCTGTCCGCGGCGGTCGGCATGGGCCTCTCGCTGGACGACAGCGGCTTGATGCGCACCGAGGCCATCCCGTCGTTCTTCGCGACGGGCGGCGTGGGCGTCGACTGGCCCGTGGGCTTCGATCTCGGCGCGTTCTCGTCCGCCGCCCAGGGACGCTACACGGGCACGGCCATGGACCGCCTCGCCCTCGACGCGTTCGGCGTCGTGCGGCCGTTCGCGTGGAGCATTCCGGCCGCGGACCCGGGCTACCGGGCGCGCCTCGTGCGCGCCACGGGCGTCGAGCTCGGCCTCGGCCTCGAGCGCGACGGCACGACGACCAACGCCGGGACGCGGTTCGGGCTCCACACCGGCGCCCGCTTCGAGGTCCCGCTCGGGCTGCCCGGGTACGCGAGCGAGCTGCGCCTGCGCCTCGCCGCGCGCTACATGGTGGGGTTCTACACGCCGCGCGTGCTGACCGTCGACGTCGGCAACAGCGTCGAGCTGTACGCGGCCCTGGTCAGCGTGTTCTGAGGCGGGGAGGTGGAGCCAGCGGCGCGCGACGATCGTCTGCCGCGCATCCTCGCCGGGGGCGCGCTGCTCGTCTTCGTCGCCGGGCTCGCGCTCGCGCCGATGGCCGAGTCGGATCTGTTCTTCCGCGTCGAAGCCGGCCGGCAGATCCTCGCGCGGCGCGGGCTGCCGGGCGTGAACCTCTACTCGTTCACGTATCCCGAGCACCGCGACATCGACACGTCCTGGCTCTTCGAGGTGGCGGCGGCCGCGCTGCACGCGCGCGGCGGCTTCCCGGCGCTCGTCGTCGCGAAGGCGGCGGTGCTCGTCGCGACCTTCGCGGCCGCGTACGCCCTCTGTCTCCGGCGCGGCGCGGGACCGGCCGCCTCGGCGCTGGCGCTCGCGGCGGCGGCCTTCGTCGGGCGCGAGCGCTTCGTCGAGCGGCCGCACCTCTTCTCGCTCGCGGGGGTCGTCCTCCTGCTCGCCGTGTCGGACGCGCTGGCGTCCGCCCCCGCGCGCCCGGCGCGGCGCGCCCGTCTCGTCGCGGGCGCCGGGCTGGCGGGCGTGGTGCTCTGGGCGAACCTGCACGCCGGCGTGTTCGTCGCGCCCGCGCTCCTCGCGCTGGCGGCCCTGGGCGCTCGCGCCGAGGGCGGCCCCGGGGCTCGTGCCCTCGCGGGGCTCGCCGTCGGCGCGGCGCTCGCCACGCTGGCCACGCCCGTCGGGTGGGGCCTCG
>DASZWW010000426.1:0-3621 GCA_035546175.1 Polyangia bacterium | reverse complement strand
GGGCGCGGGGCCGACGTCGAGCCACCGCGCGCCGTCCCAGCGCGAGCGGAAGAAGCCGGACGGCGCTTGCGCGTCCCTGAAGAGGAAGTCGAGCGTCTTGAGGGCGCGCGCGCGTGCCGTCGGCTCGCCGAAGGTCAGGAGCGGCAGCGTCGTCGCCAGCCCGCCGCACCACCCGCTCTGCCACTCCGTCGCCCGCGGCCGCGACGAGAAGATCCCGCTCTCCTCGACGAAGCGCCGGTTCACGCGCGCCTCGTGCGCCCTCCACGCGTCGGAGAACGGGCGCTCGAGCGGGCGCGCCGTCGGCCCCGTCAGGTCCTTGCGCGCGACGGCGAGCGCCTCGAAGAGCGCCGCCGGCTCGGGGCACTCGAAGACGTGGGCGCGCAGGCGCAGCACGATCGTGTCGCCCGCGCGGAACGCGGCGCCGCGATCCTTCGACGGCAGCCGCGTGCTGCCCGCCGCGTAGGCGACGTCCTCGCGCACGCCGGGCGCGCCGAGGACGAGCCGGGCGCGCGTCCGGTCGTCGCTCTCCTCGAGCGTCAGCGACGCGAGCCCGAGGCGCGTCGACGGCTCGACGAGCACGAGGACGCCGAGCTTCGTCGCGGCGCCCTGCGCCGCGAAGGCGGGCGTCGCCAGATCGGCGGCCAGGATCTGCACCCGCGACGGCCCCGCGTGGATGTTGAGGCGGGGGATGTCGGAGACGATCGTCGGCACGTGCGGGCCGATGTCGGCCGCCTCCGCGAGCCGCGGCGGGTAGGGGATGTGCCGCGACTCGAAGCGGTTGCCCGCGTAGACGGCGCCCGGCATGAGCACGTAGTCGGCGCGCGACCAGCGAGAGAAGGCGAGGCCGAGCCCCACGGCCGCCTCGGTGATCGCCCCGCGCTCGAGCCTGAAGGTCGCGACGAGCTCGACGCCGGGCGGTCGAGCGGGCTTGGGTGCCGAGGGCTTGAGGGGCGACGCCCGCAGCGTGCACGACCAGGTGGTTTCGCCGAGCGGCCCTCGCGCCGTGCCGCCCGCGGCGAGCGGCAGATCGACCGTCGCGGTGGGGTGCGCGCCCTCGTAGCGCGCCAGCCGCGCCAGCGCCGTGACGCCCGCCCGCTCGAGCAGGCCGAGGGCGGCCGCCCGGCCGGGGCGCGTCCACCCGAGCGCGCCCGCTCCGGCGAGCGCGGCGCCGCTCCACGCCGCGCTCTCGAGAAACACCCGTCTTCTCATGCCGCGGTGACCTCCGTCCCCGCGCGCCTGCGCGCGGCCGCGCCTCGTCTCTAACACACATCGCCGCGCCCGGGGCGGGCGTCGGGAGGCGCGGGGTTCTCGTCCGCGACGCGGGGTGCATCTGGTAGGCTCCGCCTGCTCGTGAGAGTCGTGTCGTTCGTCTGCGCCGCGCTGGGCCTCGGCTCGCTCGTGAGCGCCTGCGCCGCCCCCCCCGGAGCGGGCGCCCCGGCGTTCGCCGGGACTGCCTTGCCGGCCGTGCTCTCCGCGCGGCAGACGCGGCTCGACTTCGAGCTGCCCAACGGCGTGCGCGCGATCCTCGAGGAGAACCACGTCGCCCCGGTCGTGGCGCTTCAGGCCTGGATCGAGGCGGGCGCGGCCGTCGAGGAGGCGGGGCAGGGCGGGCTCGCTCACCTCACGGAGCGCGTCGTGCTCGCCGGCGCGCGCGCCGACGGCGCCGGGGCGCCGCTCACGGCGTGGACGAGCTTCGACGAGACCGTCTTCGAGACCATCGTCGCGGCGCCGTTCGCGGGCGCGCGCCTCGACGCCATGGGCGCCATGCTCTCCCGCGGGACCTTCGACGCCGCCGAGGTGGAGCGGGCGCGCGCGGACGTCCGTGGCGAGCTCGCCCGCGCCGCCGCGGCGCCGCAGACCATCGCGACGAACGCGCTCTTCGCCGCGGCCTTCGGGGCGCATGGCTACGGTCGTCCGGTGCTGGGCACGGAGGCGAGCTTGCGCGCCCTCGGGCCCGCCGACGTCGCGGCCTTCCACGCCCGTGCCTACGCCGGCGCGAACGTGAGGTTCGTGGCCGTCGGCGACTTCGACGCCCAGGTCCTGCGCGCGCGCCTCACGGCCGCGTTCTCGGGGTTGCCGAAGGGCGCGGCGGCGTCCGCGTCGCGTCCCGAGGCGGCGCGGCCGGGCCCGCCGGCGACCGTCCTGCCCACCGGCGCCGCCGATGGCGACGGGCACCTCGTCGTCGGGTTCCGAGCCGCGAGCGGCGCCCGCGAGGTGGCCCTCGACGTCGTCGCGGCGGCGCTCGCGCGCGGCCCTGCGGGCCGGCTGCCGCGCGAGCTCGTCCAGAACCGGCAGCTCGCGCGGGACGTCCACACGTCCGTCTTCGCGGGACGCGACGGCGCCATCCTCGTCGTCGACGTGGCGCTCGTCGCCGGTCGGTCCGAGGAGGCCCTGCGCGCCATCCTCGGCGAGGTGTCGCGCGTGCGCGCCGAGCTGTCGCAGGCCGAGCTCGACGAGGCGCGCGCGGCCGTGGAGGCCGGTCTCGCGCGCGGTCAGGAGACCGTCGCGGGCGCGGCGCGGCGCCTCGGCCGCGCGGCCGACGCCCGCCCGACCGACGTCGGCGAGCTCACGCTCGAGGACGTCCGGGCGGCCGCGGAGCCGCTCGTCGCGGGGCCCAGCGTCTTCGTCGCCGTCGCGGCCCCCACGCGAGCCCCCGACGCCCTGGCGGCGCGCCTCGGCGCGCTCGTCGGGACCGTCAGGCCCCAGCCGGCGCGCGCCGCGGAGACGCCGATCGCCGGCCAGGCGGGCGGCGTGCGCGCCGTGCTCCCGTCGGGCGTCCGAGTGCTCGTGCTGCGGGACGCCGGCGCTCCGTCGGTCGCCGTCGAGGCGCTCTGGTCGGGCGGGCTTCGCACGGAGGACGCGCGCTCGAACGGCGTGACGAGCCTGCTGGCCGCGACGCTCACGCGAGGGACGCGGACGCGCGACGCCGCTCATCTGGCCGCCGACCTGGCGGCCGTGGGGGGCTCGCTCGCGGCGGCGGCGGGGCGCGACGAGCTGCGCGTGTCCGCGACGTTCCTCGCGAGGCGCTGGCAGGAGGGCCTCGCGCTCCTCGCGGACTGCCTCCGCCACCCCGCCTTCGCCGAGGAGGAGGTCGAGCGCGCGCGCCGGGCGGCCCTCGAGCGCGTGCGCGAGCGCGAGGACGACGCCGACGTGGCGGCGGCGCGACTTTACGCTGCGACGCTCTGGCCCGGCCATCCCTATCGCCTGCCCCTCGTCGGCACCGCCGCCTCGCTCTCGAGCCTCTCGCGCCGGCGCCTCGCCGATCACTTTCAGCGCTACTACGGCGCGGCGAACCTCACGATCGCCGTGGTGGGCGACGTGGACCCCGGCCGCGTCGTCGAGGCGCTCGGCGCGCTGTTCGCGGATGCCCCCGCCGCCCTCGAGACGGCGGCGCCCTCGCCGCCCGCGCCGCGCCTCGCCGACGCCGCGACCGAGGTCTTCGCCGTCGCGGCGCAGGACCAGGCGCACGTCGTCGTCGGCTACCCGGGCCTGCCCTGGCGGGATCCCGATCGCCGCGCGGCCGAGGTGCTCGTCGAGGTCCTCGGCGGCCGCGAGGACACGCGCGGCGGGCGCCTCTGCCGCGAGCTCGCGGGCGTGGCCCTCGTCGACGCCTCCACCTGG
>DASZWW010000425.1:0-4195 GCA_035546175.1 Polyangia bacterium | reverse complement strand
GCGGCTCGCCGGCCGCGGCCGGGTCGGCGGCGTCCCGAGGGGGCGGCTCGAGCGTCGGCAGGCCGGCGCTCGGCGTCCCCACCCCGTTCTTCTTCCTCATGTTGCGCGCCGGAACCAGCGGCGGGGCGCCGGGAGGCAGCGACGTCACGGCCGCGGGCGGCGCGGCCTTGAGCTGCACCGTGGGCGCGGACTCGCCGGCCCGGGCCGCGCCGGGGCCCTCGGGGCGCGGGATGGGCGCGGGGTAGCGCGAGCCCGACTGGTCCTCGTCGGGCGGCGCCGCCTCGAAGCGAAGCGACAGCGGCGCGCGCCGATCGAAGTTCAGCTCCTCCGAGTCGTCGCGGACGCGCGCGTCGAGCGGCAGGCCCCCGGTGACGGGCACGGCGGACACCGGCGCCAGGCGCGGCGCGCTCGGGGTCTGCGCGCTCGCGGGCCCGTCGGGGAAGATCTCCTTCATGTAGAGCGCCATGCGGCGCGAGCCCGTCCGCAGGCCCTCGTCCGCGAGGAACTCCTCGAGGTCGACGCGCATCTCCTCGGCCGACTGGTACCGATCGTCGGGGCGCTTCTCGAGCGCGCGCATGACGATGAGCTCGAGGGCGGGCGGGAAGTCGCGGCGCACGGCCGTGGGCGGCGCCACGTTCTCCTCGACGATGCGCTTCATGACGACGTCGGAGGCCCCGCGGAAGAGCCGCTGCCCGAGCGCCAGCTCGTAGAGGATGATCCCCAGCGAGAAGATGTCCGACCGGTAGTCGACGCCCTCCCCCTTCACCTGCTCGGGCGACATGTACGAGGCCTTGCCGACGATGCCGCCCTCGTCGCGCAGCTCGGCCTGCGCGCGCGCGATGCCGAAGTCGACGATCTTCACCTGCCCTTCCATCGTCACGAGGATGTTCGTCGGCGAGACGTCGCGGTGCACGATGCGCAGGAGGTGCCCGTCCGGCTCGCGCCAGGCGTGCGCGTAGGCGAGCCCGGCCGCCGTCTGCCGGACGACGTGCACGGCGTGCTCGAGCGGCAGGTACTTCCCGGCGGCGAGCCCGTGCTTGACGATCTCGGTGAGCGTCTCGCCGCGGATGTACTCCATGGCGATGTACTTGAGGCCCCCGGCGCTGGTCGCCTCCTCGGCGACGTCGTAGACGTGGACGATGCTCTGGTGGTTGAGCTTCGCCGCGAGCCGCGCCTCGTCGAGGAACATCTGCACGACGCGCGGGTTCTCGGCGTAGCGCGGCTGGAGGATCTTGACGACGATCTCCTTCTCGAAGCCGCCCATCGCCTCCTGGCGCGCGATGTAGAGCTCGGCCATGCCGCCCGACGCGAGGTGGCGCACGATGCGGTAGCGTCCGACCTGCTTGCCGATCATGTCGTCCGCGGGGGCGCCCATCGCCGCGCATCTTATCAACATTGACGGATCGCGGGGCGCCGCGACTCGGGGCGTTCGCCCGCGCGGGGACGTTGACCTCGCGGGTCGCGGCGAGTAGGAATGGCGAACCCGTGCCCTACGGCCCACCTCGCGACGCCTCGATCGATGGGCACCTCGTCGACGGCGCCTTCCGCTACCTGACCGTCGCGACCTCGATCTGCTTCGCGATCGCCGTCCTCGTGCTGGCGGTGGCCGTGCTGTTCCACCGCCCGCGGCCGGGGCGCGCCGCGCACTACACGCACGGAGCGCGCCGCCGCGACCACGTGCTCACGCTCGCCGTGGCGCTGGCGATGTTCATCGGCATCGACGCCGTGCTGGCCGGGCGCTCGCTCGGGCACCTCGAGGCGCGCTTCTGGGCCTGGCCGGACAACGCGCCGGACGTGGTGCGCGTCGAAGTGACGGCGCGCCAGTGGGCGTGGGTGTTCCGCCTCGCGGGCCCCGACGGCCGCTTCGGCACGCGCGACGACGTCGTGACGACCAACGAGCTGCGCGTGCCCGCGGGCCGCCCCATCTACCTCAAGCTCCGCTCGAAGGACGTCGTGCACTCGCTCTACCTGCCGGCGTTCCGCACGAAGAGCGACGCCGTGCCCGGCTCGACGACGCGCCTGTGGTTCCAGGCCCGCGAGCCCGGCACCTACGAGCTCGGCTGCGCCCAGCACTGCGGCGTCTCGCACTACAAGATGCGCGGCGAGCTGCGCGCGATGCCCTACGAGGAGTGGCGGCTCTGGACGAACCGCGCGTCCGAGGACGGGCGCCTGCGCTACGACGCCTCGCCCGTCGAGGCCGCCGACGGGTGGGACTGGGACCAGGGCTAGCCGATGTCGATCCTGTCCCTCTCCCGCGACCACAAGGTCATCGCCAAGCAGTTCCTGGCGCTCGGCCTGGCGTTCCTGGCCGTGGGCGGCTTCATGGCGATGCTCATCCGCTGGCAGATGGCGCACCCGGGCGCGCCCGTGCCGCTCGTCGGCCGCGCCCTCTTCGGCGCCTCGGGCGGGATCATCTCGCCGGCCGCCTACACGTCGCTGTTCACGATGCACGGCACGATCATGATCTTCTTCGCCGTGACGCCCATCCTCATCGGCGCGTTCGGCAACTTCTGCATCCCGCTCATGCTGGGCGCGCGCGACATGGCCTTCCCGACGCTGAACGCGCTGTCGGTGTGGACGATGGCGGCGGCGACGGCCGTGCTGACGGCGTCGTTCTTCGTGCCCCTCGGCGCGCCGCAGGCCGGCTGGACGGCGTACGCGACGCTCTCGACGGCCGTGGGCACGCCCGGCCTCGGGCAGACGCTGTGGGTCGTCGCCATCTACCTCAACGGCACCTCGTCCGTCATGGGGGCCGTCAACTACATCACGACGATCATCCGCGAGCGGGCGCCGGGCATGACCTGGTTCCGGCTGCCCCTCACCGTCTGGGGCTTCCTCATGACGTCGATCCTCAACGCGCTCTTCGTGCCCGTGCTGGCCGCGGGCATGGTGCTGCTGTTCTTCGACCGCGTCTTCGGCACGCAGTTCTTCATCGCCGGCAGCACGATCAAGGGCGGCGGCGACCCTATCCTCTATCAGCACCTCTTCTGGCTGTTCGGGCACCCGGAGGTCTACATCCTCATCCTGCCGGCCTGGGGCATCGTCTCCGACCTGCTGGCCTTCTTCGCGCGGAAGCCGGCCTACGGCTACCGCGTCACGGTGGGCGCGTTCTGCGCGGTGACGGCGCTCTCGAGCCTGGTCTACGGCCACCACATGTTCACGACCGGCATGAGCCCGCTGCTCGGCGAGAGCTTCATGGTGCTGACGATGATCATCTCCGTGCCGGCCGTCGTGCTGTTCCTCAACTGGCTCGGCACGCTGTGGCGGGGCGCGATGCGGCTCGACACGCCGATGCTCTACTGCCTGGGGCTGGTCTTCACGTTCGCCGTCGGTGGCCTGACGGGCCTCTTCCTCGCGGACATCGTCGCCGACCTCTACCTCCACGACACGTACTTCGTCGTGGGGCACTTCCACCTCATCATGGCGGCGGCCGTCCTCCTCGCGATCTTCGCGGGGATTACCTTCTGGTTCCCGAAGATGTTCGGGCGGATGATGAACGAGACGCTCGGCAAGCTGCACTTCTGGGTCACGATCGTCTCCCTCAACGTCGTGTTCGGCGGACAGCTCGTCATCGGCTACGCGGGCATGCAGCGGCGCCTCTACGATCCCTCGGTGTACGAGTTCCTGCGCCCGCTCCTGCCGCTCAACCAGCTCATCTCGCGCGCGGCGTTCGTGCTCGGCGCGGCGCAGCTGCTCTTCGTGGCGAACTTCTTCTGGAGCCTCTGGCGCGGCCGCGTCGCCCCCGAGAACCCCTGGCAGGTCGGCACGCTCGAGTGGACGGTGTCGTCGCCGCCGCCGCACCACAACTTCGACGAGCCGCCCGTCGTGCACCACGGGCCCCACGAGCTCGGCAACCCTTTCGTGCTCGCCCGGCTGGGGCGCGACTGGCTCGCGCAGACCGAGGCGCCCGAGCTCGCGGCGCCGCCGCCGAGGGCGCCGGTCGACGGCGAAGACGCGAGCGCCGCCGAGGCGCCGGCCGCGCCCGAGGCGGCGTCGTGACCGGGCCCGTGGTCATCGGCCCTCCGGGCGCCTCGGCGTCGTCGCGCGAGGAGGCGACGGCGACCATCGGCATGGCGATCTTCCTGGGCGCCGTCGCGATGCTGTTCGCGGCCCTGTTCTTCGCCTACGCGGTGATGCGGGCGCAGGCCCCGGCCTGGCCGCCCGCGGGGCAGGCGCCGCTGCCCACGGGGCTCCT
>DASZWW010000424.1:0-16663 GCA_035546175.1 Polyangia bacterium | reverse complement strand
CGTCGCGCTCCCGCCGCAGTTCCTGACGTTGGCCGCCGGCTCGGCGCTGCCCGACGACGCGACCTGCGCCGCGCTCGTGCGCCGCACGAGCCACGAGCCGCGCCCCGCCAACACCGCGCCCAACCACGTCGTGCCGACGGCGAAGCAGCTCGCGTCCCTCGCGCCCTGGAACAGCGAGAACGCCTACGACAACCGCGCCCTCGGCCTCGAGGCGCGCATCACGGGCGCGTTCACGGGCACGACGGACGAGCTGCTGCAGTGGGTCGCGTGCAAGTGGGGCTTCGACGAGGACCACATCCGCGCCGAGGCCGTGCAGTCGAGCGGCTGGACGCAGACGCTCGCGAGCGACTGGACGACGACGTCGTCGTCGCTGTGCCCGCCCGACGCCGACACGCGCGCCGCCGACGGGGGCCTCGAGTGCGCGCAGACCTACGGCATGTTCCAGATCGTCTGGCAGTACCACCAGTCGGCGTGGCCGATGTTCCGCGACAGCACGCCCTTCCACCTCGACTACATCTTCGGGCTCCGCCGCGTGTGCTTCGAGGGATGGGACACGAGCCAGGCCGCGCGCGCCGTCTCGGGCGTCCCTTACGCCGCGAACGACGAGTGGGGCTGCGTGGGCGCGCACTACAGCGGCGGGTGGTACGACGCGGGCGCGAAGTCGTACATCACGGCGGTGATGGGGCAGCTCGCCGGCCGCGCCTGGACGAGCCCGACCTTCTGAAGCCGCTCGCCTCGCTCGCGCGTCGAGCGTCATCAAGCTCGCGAGGGTTGCCGCCGAAGAACACTCGGTCTCTCCCCATCCACTCCCATCCCCCGAGGTGACATGCCGCGCGAGACGTCGAGGACACACGTGTATCTTCTGACCGAGCTGGCGGTTGGTTTCGCCGCTCTGTCCCTGATGGGATGCGGCAGCGCCGCGAAGCCGCCCGCGATGCAGACGGCCAGCGCTGCCGTGACGCCCGAGGCCGGCGGCACCGTCAAGCTCGCGGACGACAGCGTGAAGCTGGACGTCCCGCCGGGCGCGGTGGACGGGGACAAGACGATCACGATGACGACGACCGACGCGACCGCGCCGCAAGGGATCACGGCCGACAGCCCGATCCTCCAGTTCGAGCCGTCCGGGACCGTCTTCAAGGCGCCGGTGACGGTGACGTTCGCGTTCAAGAGCGCCAAGGACCCGGTGGTCTTCTGGTCGAACTCGATGGGCGGCTACGACATGATCGAAGGCACCGTGACGGGCAACTCGATCGCGGCGCCCGTCATGCACTTCTCGACGGGCTTCGTCGGCGATCGACCGCCGGGCGGCTCGGCCACCTGCTCCGACGGCGTGAAGTGCTCCGCGGGCATGAGCTGCGGCTACGGCGGCGCGACGAGCGCGGGAGCCCACAGCGGCTCTTCGGGCGGCACCCAGACAGGAACGAGCGGGGGAACGATGGGCGGCGGTGCGGCCGATGCGTCGGCCAGCGCGGGCCCGGCGACGAACGACCCTGGCGCGGGCCACACGATGAGCGCGCTCAGCTCGAGCGATCCTTCGAGCGGGGCGTCGTCCGCGGCCATCTGCTGTAGCTGCGGCGCCGACGGCACGCTCCACTGCAGCACCTGCCCCGACTCGGGCAGCATCGCCTCGACCTGCGTCGAGGGCGGCGCGTGCACGCCGGGCACGGGCTGCGGCGCGGGCGCCTCCAGCGGCGGCGGCTCGCCCGCCGGCGGCGGGACGAGCACGGGCGGCACGGGGACCGGCTCCGGCGGCGCTGCCGATGCGTCGGTCAGCGCGGGCCCTGCGACGAACCCTGGCGCGGGCCACACGATGAGCGCGCTCAGCTCGAGCGATCCGAGCGCCTCGGCGACCTGCTGCACGTGCGGCAGCGACGGCCACTATCACTGCGGCGGGACGTGCATGCCGCCCAGCGGGGGCGCCGACGCCTCCGCCGGCGGCGGGACGATCACGGGCGGCGGGACGGGTGGCGCCCAGGATGGCGGCGCGGCGAGCGGCGGTGATCCGTCGGGCTCCTGCACGCCGGGCGCGGCCTGCCAGCCGGGCGCGCCGGCGTGCGGGACCGCTTCGACCGGCGGCGCGTGCATGATGTGCGCGTGCGGGCAGGACGGCACGCGCTCCTGCGCCTCGTGCGACCACGACCCGCAGACCGACGCTGGGCTCGGTGGTCCGACGACGGTCTGTCAGCAGGGCGCCTCGTGCGCCCAGGGGCCCGCCGACTGTGGCGGGACCTCGACGGGGAGCTGCCAGACGTGCCACTGCGATCCCACGAGCGGCATGTACAAATGCGCGCCGTGCGGCGGCGCGGCCGACGGTGGCGCGCCGGCGGGTGGTGGCACGGGCGGCAGCGGCGGCACCACGCTGCCGCCCGACGCGTGCATGCAGGGGCTCAAGTGTCCGCAGCCGGGCCTCGCGTGCATGGGCATGACCGTGAACGGGGTCTGCCCGAAGTGCACGTGCGGTCAGGACGGCACGCTGTCGTGCGCGCAGGTGGCTTGCCAGTGATCTGAGATGTGTGGCGGTGCGGCCAAAGGTCGCACCCCCCCCGGACGCGCGGCTCAACACGCGCGAGGCCGGGCCGAGATCATGGCATCATGATTGCCTTGAGCCCCGGCATGCTCTCCACGAGGAGTCGCGCCTGCGGGCTGGTCGTGCTGCTCTGCGCGGGCGCCGCGGCGGTCACGACGGGCGGCTGCTCGTTCCTGTTCGTCGACGGGCCACCCGCGAACGCCAAGAAGGCCACGGCCTTCTCCTGCACGACGAGCAATGGGCTGCCCGTCGTGGACGGCGTCATCGCGGGACTGGCGGCGGTCTCGGCGATCTCGGCGATCGCCGACGGACACCAGACCTACGACCCGACGACGGGCGCGTCGACGACCAAGCCCGACTACACGACGGCCGTCGGTGCGGCGGCGTGGGGGGCGCTGTTCGCGGCGTCGGCCTACGTCGGCCACTCGCGCGTCAGCGAGTGCAAGGAGGCCACCGAGGAGCTGATGAACCGGCTCTCCGTCGGGGCGCCCGGTCGAGGCTTCGGGCCGGGCCCGGTCGCGCCCGGCCCATACGCCCCGATGCCGGCCTACGACCCGTGGGCGCCGTCGCCCGCTCCTCCGGCTGCCCCGCCCGCGCCCCAGACGGCGCCGCCGGCTCCGGCGCCGGGGCCGGCCGCGCCGCCGCCGCCGGAGGCGAAGCCTTGAGCCCTGACATTTTCGTCCGGTTTTCCCCGTCGATGTCGCATTTCCGTCGCCCCCCGAAGCCCAGGCCCCAAGGCCAGAAACGAACACCATGAAAAAAACACTGCGCGTCACGGTTCTCGGCTTGTTGGTGTGTCTGCTGTCGCCGGCGGCCCGCGCGGCCGGTCTCACGATCGCGCTGCTGCCGCCCACGGGCGACAACGTCGCGCCGCAGATCCTGTCGGCCTCCCGAGACCTGCTCAAGGATCACCTCCTGCGGACGGGGGCGTACAACGTCGTCGAGCCGCCGCCGTCGAACGAGCCCGGCGCCTGGACGGTCGAGCCCACGGCGGCGCAGGCCGCGGCCACCGCGGTCGCGCTCGGGGCCGCCCAGGCGGTGGCGGTGCGCCTCACGCACATCGGGACGGCGGCGCGCGTGCGGCTCACGGTCTACGCCGCGGGCTCGGGGCAGATCCTCTACTGGGACAGCCTCGCCGTGACGGGCGGTCCCGAGGAGCTGGACACGGTCTTCCAGCGGCTCGCGCACGCGATGGAGACGGGCAAGCCCGTGCGCGAGTCTGCCGAGATCGACACGGTCACCGACAAGGAGATGCAGACCCTCGGGCGCCGCCAGGCCAACAGGACCTTCGGCGTGCACCTGCTCTCGCTGTTCCCGTTCAACACGGCGGGCTCGTTCAAGCCGCTGCCTGGCGGCGGTCTCTTCTGGCTCTACGACGCGCGCACGTGGATGGCGGACTTTGCCTTCGACGCGGGCGGCGGCGACGGGCAGTCGATGTGGTCGGCGGCCATCGGCGGCTACTATCCGGTGCTGCGCGAGGACTTCACGCCGTACTTCGGCGGCCTCGTGCGCTGGGCCTACATGGACCTCGGCGGCAACGGCGCGAGCGGGCTCAGCCTGCAGCCGACGGCCGGCATCCTGCTCGGCCGCCTCTCGTCGGTGCAGCTGCGCGCCGACGTGGGCTGGTTCTTCAACACCTTCGGCGAGTACGGCACGGCCACGGTCATCGGCGCCCAGGGCCAGACGACGATGACCACCGCGAGCAAGCACTTCGCCAACGGCGTCGTGCTGACCGTCGGCATCGGCTTCTAGGCTCGTCGGTCGTCCGCGGGCGGGCGGCGCGCTACTTCTTGGGCCCGCTCTGCGGGAGCTTGGCCTTGAGCAGATCGCCGAGCGTGCCCATGCCGGACGAGCCGGCGCGGCCGAAGCTGCCCGAGGCGCGCGCGGCGGCGGCGCGGCCCTCGTCGTCGACGGCGTCCTCGCGCGCGCCGAGGCCGAGGGAGATGCGGCGCTTCTCCGTGTCGACGGCGAGGATCGTCACCTCGACGGCGTCGCCCGGCTTGACGGCCTCGCGCGCGTGGCGCAGGTGCTTGCCGGCGCCGAGCTCGCTCACGTGCAGGAGCCCCTCGACGCCGGGCGCGACCTCGACGAACGCGCCGAACGGCTCCGCCCGCGTGACGCGCCCCTTGACGAGGCCCCCCGCGCGCAGCGCCGCCGCGGCCTCGTCCCACGGATCGCGCTCGAGCGCCTTGAGCGAGAACGAGACCTGCTCGGGCCGCTTCGGGTCGTCGCGCTTCTCGATGCGCATCACCTGGACGGTCACGGGCTGGCCGACGGCGAGGACGTCCGCGGGCCTGGTCCCGCGCTGGTAACCGATCTCCGACGCGGGCAGGAGGCCCTCGATGCCGCCCACGTCGACGAACGCGCCGAAGTCCTTGAGCGCCGTGACGGTGCCGGAGAGCACGGCGCCGGGCACGAGCTTCCCGCGTGTCTCGGCGGCGCGCTCGCGCATCTCGTCCTCGAGCAGCGCGCGCCGCGAGAGCACGACGTTGGGGCCGCGGCGATCGTCCTCGAAGCGCGTGACGCGGAAGAGCAGCTTCTGCCCGACGTACGCCGCCGGATCGGCCACGGGCCGCAGCTCGAGCTGCGAGACGGGGCAGAAGGCGCGCACGCCCCCCACCGTGACCTCGAGGCCGCCCTTGTTGACCGCCGTGACGAGCCCCTCGACGGGCAGGCCGCTCGCGGCGGCCTCGGCGAGCCCGGCGCGCGGATCGAGGCCGCGGCTCGCGCCGCGCCGCAGGTACACGAAGCCGGCCTTGTCGCCGAGCCCGACGACCCGCGCGTCCACCTTGTCGCCGACGGCGACGGTGAGCTGCCCGCCCTCGTCGCGCAGCTCGAGCGTCTCGAGCGTGCCCTCGCCGCCGCCCTCGAGCTCGACGACGGTGACCTCGTGGCCGATCGACACGACGGCGCCGCGCACGCGATCGCCGACGGCGAGCTTGGGCCGCTTCGCGCGCGGCGCGCTCTTCTCCGACGCCGCGAACATCGCGGCGAAGTCCTCCTCGGGCGGCTTGCGGCTCGGGTCGTCGGCCATGGCGGCCGGCAGCATAGCCGGTCGCGCGCGTCCAGGCTCGCGGGTTCGGCTCAGGGCAGCGCCGGCGGCGCGACCACGTCCGCGGGCGGCGGGTCGCAGCTCAGCGACTCGAGGAACTCGACGAGCGCCTCCTGCTCGTCCGCCGAGAGGTACAGCGGCTGGAACGGCGCCGCGGACGCGCCCGGGGTGTTGGGCGCCGGGATGCCCTCGTTGTAGTGCCACACGACGTCGGCGAGCGTGGCGATCGAGCCGTCGTGCATGTACGGCGCCGTGAGCGCGACGTTGCGCAGGCTCGGCGTGCGGTAGGCGCCGACGGGGATGGTCGAGAGGTCGGCGGCCACGAGCGCGGCCGAGGCGGCGCCCTGCGGATCGCTCGGCGCCTGATCGCTCCACATCGAGTCGCGGCGGAAGGCGCTCGCCTTGAGCTTCTGCGCGCCGTCGCGCGCGCCCCACGGCAGGCAGTTCTTCGGGCCGCCCGGGTGCGCGCTCGACACGGGCGCGCAGTCGCAGAGGCCGCCCGCGGGGCAGTCCGCCTCCGTCGGCACGGCCGCGCCGGTCTGCCCGACGCCCACGTTGTGGAAGGCGCCGTCGGAGAGGAACGGCGTGCCGTGGCAGTCGCTGCAGCCGGCCTTGCCCACGAAGAGGTGCGCGCCGATCTTCGCCGGCCCGGAGATGGCGGTCGACGAATCGCCCTTGCCCGCCCGCAGGTCGGCGACCCAGCGATCGAACGGCGCCGGGCCGAGGACGAGCGTGCCCTCGTAGGCGGCGATGGCCTTGCCGAAGTTCACGAGGACGCGCGTGACGGCCGCCTGGTCCGCGGCGTCCATGCAGTCCCAGGCGTCGCCGAAGGGCTCGGTCGCGTCGCCGGGCTGGCAGCCCGCGACCTTGCCGGGCTTGCCTTGCAGCGGGAAGCGCGGCCAGCAGCCCGTCGCGCCCGTCGGCGCCATGGCCGTGCGGCAGCCCGCGGGACAGGCGCCGCCGTTCGGCGCGCACTGTCCGTCGGCGCCGACGAGCGCGCGCACGGCGGACGAGGGTCCGCTCATCGGCAGCGGATAGTCGGCGAAGACCCTCGCGTAGGCCTCGCCGTAGAGATCGGCGATGGCCCACGCCGTCTGCAGACGGTTGCCGTTCGTCGTGAGCGCGTTCTCGTTGTCGGCGACGGCCTGCGCCCAGAGCGAGTCCACGCGCCCGTTCCAGAGGTGCAGATCGTAGAACGCCGAGTCGTACGTCGGCAGCGCGTTGTTGTAGGTCCAACCGGCGCCGACGGAGACGTTGCCGGGCGCGCTCGCGGGATCGACGCTGGCGTGGCCGGCGTCGTGGCAGCTCACGCACGCCACGCCCGCGCTCTGACCGACCGGCGTCCGGCCGAACGGCATCTTGCGGTTGAGCGCGTCGAGCGCCGTCGAGGGGCCCGAGAAGCGCGTGTCGAAGTAGAACATCTTGCCGAGCGCGGCGGCCGCCGCGTCCGCCGCGTAACGGTTGCTCGTGTCGACGGGCGCGGACGTGGGCATGTCGGCCATCGCCTCGATGCGGGCGCGCTCCGTCGGCGACCACGTGCAGTCGCCCCCCGCGCAGAAGAAGCCGTCGGTCGCGCTGCAGCCGCTCGCGAGCGCGCAGCAGGCGATCCCGAGCTCGATCCACGACCACGTTCGACCTCGTTCGCGCATGAAGACCTCCGGGTGCGGAGATGGTCTCTCGGTCGCGACGATCGCGGCCTTGAGCCCGCCTGCGCAGCGTCCCACCGACGCGACCACGCATGTCGGAGACTCGATCGCGGGCAATCGTACGTGCCGCTACGGTTCGCGAGCCTGCCATGCGCGCGGCGCGGCCCTTCGATGTCGACGTTTCACCGACGGGCGCGCGGATGTCGGAGACTCGATCGCCACCATTGGTATGTGTCGCTACCGCGCACGCGCGCGCAGTTAAGTTTCTCGCGTCGTCGACGAGAGACACGGATCCCGTGACCAGTCTCTGCGCTCGACGATTGCCGGAAATCTCGTCAACGTTCGTTGCCGCGGCCGCAGCGGGGCGCACGACGGACATGTCGGAGAGCATCGCGCCGCGAAGCGTGAGGTCCCAGACGTCCCGCGGCGATCGAGACGATTGGGCCGCGCGCCGCGCGGAACTTCGGCCGCGCGGCGCGTTGGTGGGGAGGAGCTCATGAGCGACGAAGCCGTCGAGACGCGCGGGCGCGCCGCGCTCGCCATGCTCCCCGGGGCCGCGCTCGCCGCGGCCATCGGCGGCGCGGCGCTCGTCGTGAAGCGCTTCGTGCCGGCGCGCTTGGCGCTCCCCGACGTGCTCGTCGCGCTCATCATCGGGGCCGTCGTGATCAACTCGCCGGCCGCGCGCTGGCTCGGGCTGGGGCCGCGGGATCGGGGCCGCAACCGCTACGGCCGCGGGCTCGACTTCGTGGGCAAGACCGTGCTGCGCGCCTCCGTCGTGCTCATGGGCCTGCGCATCGAGGCGCACTTCTTCGCGCCGGGCGAGCTGCTCACCGTCGCGCTCGCGATCGGCACGGCGCTGCCGACGACGTTCTTCCTGACCCACGCGCTCGCGGTTCCGCTCGGCGTCCCGCGCCGGCTCGCCGACCTCGTGGCCGCGGGCACGATGATCTGCGGGGCCTCGGCCGTCAACGCCGTCGCGCCCGTGATCGGCGCGCGGCGCCAGGAGCAGGGCGTGGCGCTCGCCACCGTGTTCCTGTTCAGCGCGGTGGCGCTCGTGCTCTTTCGCGCCGTCGCCGGCGCGGCGGGGCTCGACGCGCACCAGGGCGGCCTGTGGAGCGGCCTGGCGGTCAACGATCTCGCCAGCGCCGTCGCCGTCGGCGCGCAGATGGGGCCGGGCGGCGCCGAGATGGCCGCCGTCAGCAAGTCGGCGCGCGTCCTCATGCTGGCGCCCATCCTCGTGCTGTTCTCTCTCGCCCGCGGGCAGCGCGCGGCGCGCGGCGAGCTCGGCCGCACCTTCCTCGGCCACGTCCCGGGCTTCGTCGTCGGCTTCCTCGTGCTGACGCTGGCGCGGGCCGCAGGCGACGCCGCGTTCGGGCCGTCGCCGGCGTGGCGCGGGCTCATCGCGGCCGATCGCCACGTCGTCGCCTTCGCGACCGTCATGGTCTCGGCGGGCATCGGCATCCACCTCGAGGTGCAGGGGCTGCTCGCCGCGGGCGCGCGCGCCGTCGTGCTCGGCGCCACCGCGGCGTCGGCGATGAGCGGCCTCACGCTCACGCTCATGGTGCTCGGGGCGCGCGGCGTGGAGCCGGTCCTCGGGGCGACGAGCCTGGCGGCGCTCACCGGCTCCTTCGTCCTCTTCCAGGTCGCGCGGCGCGCGCGGCTGGCGGCCTCCGTGCCCGGTGAGGTCACGCGCCGCCGCCGCGCCGCCGCCGGCCTGCCCGCGGCCCTGACGGGCAGCGGCGCGCACCGCCACACCTCGCCGAGCGGGGAGTTCCCCGCGTCGTGAAGCTCGACGTCGATACCGCCACCCGCAAGCATAGGAGGGACACATGAGGCCGCTCGAAACACCTCGCGAGGTTCGTCTCTGGCTCGCTCTCGCCGCGTCGGTCGTGCTCGGCGCGTGCAGCGCGGGATCCGAGCCCGGGGCCACGCAGACGAGCGACCCGCTGTCCGCGCGCGAGGTCTCGCGCGACTTCGAGCGCGGCTTCGCGCCCCCCACGCACGCGCGCGTCGTCGCGCAGGGCATCCCGGGCGCGGGCGCCGTCACGCAGATCGGCACGTTCCACCGCGGCAGCCCGTTCCACGACAAGGCGCCCTTCGCGGCGCTCACCGCGCCAGGGATGATCCTCGACGGCAAGCGCCTCTTCGTCGCCAGCTCGTCCAGCTTCGGCGCGCCGCTCGCGCGCCCGTCGGAGGCGCCGGGCTGCGTGCTGTCGCTCGACGTGAGCCAGGGCCTCGTCACCGTGCCGTCCGATCTCGCCGTCGCCGGCGGCCAGGCGGCCACCGCCGACGGGCGGGCGCGGGTCTACGCCGGCGCGGACGCGGCCTTCCTCAACAGCATCAACAACCCAGCCGCGGCGACCGCCGCCTTGCCCGCCGCGAGCCTGCCCCTCGGCATCTCGCTCAACCGGGGCAACGGGCGCCCCTGGATCGCCAACGCTCCCTCGGGCGCGAGCGGCGCGGGCACGATCACCGTCGACGATCCCAGCGGCGCGCCGCTCGCGGGGGCGCCCGATCCCGTCGCCGGCGGCGTGTTCTCGGGGGACGCGACCAACCGCGGGCCGGCCTCGACCGAGGGGCTCGACCACGGCGCCGTCGCGACGGCGATCATGACGAAGTCGCCCGACGGCACCGGCAAGGCGGTGTTCCTGGCCGCCGAGGCCGACGGCAGCATCGTGCAGGTCCACGTCCTCAAGGGCGTCGACGCGCTGGCCCCGGCCGGCACCTTCACGCCCCTCCCCGCGCTGACGGTGGCGGCGACGCAGTCGACGGACCGCGACGCCGTCACGCGCGTGGGCCTGGCCTTCAACTGGGTCCCGACGCGGATCGCCTACGTCACCGATCCGCTCGCCGACCGCGTCGTCGCGCTCGACCTCAGCGACGACGGCACGCTCTTCGCGACGGGCGCGCCGCGCGTGATCCGTTCGCGCTGGTTCGACCGCCCCGTCGACATCGCGCCCGCGACGGTCGAGGTCGCGGCCGACAACTTCGCCAGCAACACGACCCTCGGCGGCGGCTCCGACCTCTACGTCCTCAACCGCGGCAACGCGACCATCGTGCGCATCACCCAGGCGGGCGACGTGGTCGCCGTCCGCCGCGTGGTCGCCGATCTGCCGCCCTTCCGCGTGAACGGCCTCGCGGTCTCCGAGGACGCGCAGACGCTGTGGGTGACGGCGGTCATGGACGGCGGCGACGGCGCCGTGCTCGAGCTGCCGGCCTTCGGCGACGGCCTCGTCACGCCCACGATGGTCGATCACGCGCGCCGCGCGGGCGCCGCGGATCTCATCGGCATGGGCGCCGACATGTTCGCGACCGACCTCTCGCCGCTCCAGCTCGTGGGTCCGCTCTTCAACGGGCGGGCCTGCGGCGACTGCCACAACGATCCGATCCAGGGCGGCATGGGCGCGACGGCCGACACCTTCGTCACGCGCGTGGGCCGCGTCGCGAACGGCATGTTCGATCCGCTCGTCGGCCTCGGCGGCCCGGTCGCGCGCGCGCACTCGATCTCCGAGCTCGGCTTCCCGTGCGGTCTGCGCCCGGGGCTGCCGCCGCTGGCCAACGTCACGTCGAAGCGGAGCGCCATGACCCTGCGCGGGACGGCGCTCATGGACTTCGTCCAGAACCGCGACATCCTCGCGGCGCAGGCGGCCGAGCCCGCCGCCGTGCGCGGCAAGGTGAACGTGCTCGGCGACGGCCGCCTCGGGCGCTTCGGCTGGAAGGCCCAGTTCGCGACGCTCGTCGAGTTCATGGGCGACGCGTTCACGCACGAGATGGGGGTCACCAACCCGCTCGTGCCTCGAGACGAGGTGCGCGCGTGCGGCGCCGCCCTCGTCGACCCGGAGATCGACGCCGTGCCCGTCCAGGCGGTCACGGCCTTCATGAACACCCTCGATCCCGCCGTCCCCGACGCGACCACCTGCCTCGCCTCGGCGGGCGCGACGACCTTCACGACGCTCGGCTGCGCGGGCTGCCACACGCCGTCGTTCCCCGGCCCGGGCCGCACGATCAACCTGTACTCGGACCTGCTCGTGCACGACATGGGCGCCGCCTTCGACGACCACTTCGTCGCCGGGTCGGCGGGCGGCAGCGAGTGGCGGACGGCGCCGCTCTGGCGCGCCTCCGACCGCGTGCACTTCCTGCACGACGGGCGCGCGGCGACGCTCTCGGACGCCATCGCCGCGCACGGCGGACAGGCCGCCCCGGCCGCGGCCGGCTTCGCCGCGCTCGACGCGACGACGCGCCAGGCGCTCCTCGACTTCCTCGGGTGCATTTGAGCGGCGGCGCGGGCGGAGCCGCCGCACCCCAGGGGTCACGCGGCGCCTGGTTGTCCGACAATCAACAAACGCTCATAACGTTCGGTCCGTTACCGTTCATTTGAAATTGTTCATTTTTTCGTAATCAAACCGATTTCTGGTTTGTCCAATGAACAATCGCGGACGTTGGAAGTGCACGGCCGCCGTCGCGGTGTTGGCGGCGGCCGTCGGCGCCGGCCAGGCGGCCCGCGCGCAGACGGGCGACAGCGAGCCGAGCTCACCCCCCACGCCGGCGCCCGGGGAGCCGCCGCAGCCGAACCTGAACGCCCCCGACGACGGCGCGGCCGACAGCGCCGTCGATCCCTTCGCGAAGATCGCCGAGCTCGAGGCGCGGCTCGATCAGCAGCAGTCCGTGATCGTCGGCCGGCAGCCGCGCGTGATCGTCGGCGGCTACCTCGACCTCGGGTTCTTCGCGGCGCAGGGGAACGGCGCGGGCATCATCCGCGACCAGGCCAACCTGTTCTTCCCGCAGTACGCCGGCCGTTACGGCTGGGTCTTCCTGGGCGACATCCTCGCGCCGGCCGTCAACACGCGCGGCGAGGTCGCGAGCCTGGGCGACGCCACGGGCGCGCCCGGGCGCTTCGACAGCATCCACGCGGGCGGCGCGCCGAGCTTCATCGCCAACGAGGTGAACCTCAACCTCACCTCGGGCCTGGGGCCATCGGCCATCGCCACGGCGAGCGTGAACTTCACGCCCCGCAGCGGCTCGAACTTCAGCCTCGGCGACGTCTTCGACGTGGACATCGCGCAGCTCGAGTGGATGCTGGGCCGCGAGCAGAAGACCTCGATCTTCGTGGGCAAGGTCGACTCGGTGATCGGCATCGAGTACCGCGAGCGCAAATCGAACCAGCGCTACGGCATCACGCCCTCGCTCATCGCCCGCTACACGACGGGCACGGCGGTGGGCCTCAAGGCGCGCTCCAAGCTCGGCCCCGACGACCTGATCGTCCTCGCGGGCGCCGTCACGAACGGTTCGTTCACGCAGGAGATGTTCCACTTCTACAACGAGATCGACACGAACCTCGGCAAGACGCTGAGCGGCCGCGTGTCGCTGCACCCGCCGCTGCCCGTCGACATGGAGCTCGGCGGCTCGGGGTCGTGGGGCGCGCAGGACCGCTCGCCGAACTCGGACGGGAAGATGTGGTTCGCGGGCGCCGACTTCCAGCTGCGCACGCGCTACGCCGATCTCAAGGCGCAGTGGCTCAAGGGCCACGCCCCCGGCGACGCCACGAACGCCGTCTACGGGCTCGACCTGCACGGCGGCGGCTACGTTGAGCTCGACGCCTTCCTGCTGCCCCACTTCGGCGTGCTCGCGCGCGGCGAGTACCGCGACGCCTTCGTGTGGCTCGGCGACGCGACGACCCCCCTCACCGCCAACCGCGCCTACCTCACGAAGTCGTGGCGCGCCACGGGCGGCGTCCACGTCAGCTTCAGCGACCGCATCGTGCTCAAGGCCGAGTACCTGTGGAACGGCGAGTACGACGGCGTCCCCAACATCCCCGACAACGTCTTCACGTCGTCGCTCGTGCTGATCGAATGAGGCGAACATGATCATGAGAGCTCGAAGGCCGATCGTCACCGGCGTCCTCGTGGCGCTCGCCGTCGCGCTGCCGGCGCGCGCGCAGGAGGGCAAGTCCGAGAAGGCCGAGCCCGCCCCGGCGGGTCCGCCCACGCGCGCGGAGTTCGCCAAGCTGCAAGGCGAGGTGCGCGAGCAGCGGCAGCTCATCATCGAGATGCTGCAGACGGAGCAGCAGCGCTACGACATGCTGCTGCGGCTGCTGCGCGGCCAGGGGACCGTCCCGCCCACGGCCGAGGCCTCGCCCGCTCCGCCGGCCGCGCCGGGCGAGGCGGGCGCGGCCGACGCCGCGCACAGGAGCCTCAAGAAGTCCGGGGGCGCGCCGGCGTCGCCCGACCGCCACGTCGGCGCCATCGAGGGCCGCGTCGCGGTCACGGGCGGCTCGGCCGCCGACGTCTACGTCTACGTCGACGGTCACGGGCCGCAAGGCCCCCGCAAGGGCATCGAGATCAAGCAGGAGGGACGGCAGTTCAGCCCGCGCGTCGCCGTCGTGCCGTCCGGCACGAACGTGGTCTTCCCCAACCTCGACTCCGTCTACCACAACGTCTTCTCCAACTCGCCGCGCAACACCTTCGACCTCGGGACGTATCAGGCCGGCGACAAGGCGCGCTCCGTCACCGTCACGGGGCCGGGCGTCGTCGAGGTCTACTGCAACCTCCACCAGAAGATGTCGGCGAAGATCCTCGTCGTCCCCAACGCGCTCTTCACCAAGGTGCGGCCCGACGGGACCTTCCGCCTCGAGAACGTCCCGGCCGGGACGCGGCGCCTCGTCGCCTGGAGCCCCGAGACGAAGCCCGTCGCCCAGCGCGTCGAGGTCACGGGCGGCACGGCCGAGGTGTCGTTCTCGCTCGAGCACCAGGATCCCGCGGCGCACTCCAACAAGTTCGGACAGGCCTACGGCTCCTACAAGGATTGATGTTCATGCGGCGGCTTCGCTTCATCACCGGCGTGGTCCTCGTGCTCGGCGGTCCCTCGGCGGGGATCCTCGTCCTGCGCGCCGCCGTGGGCGATCGCGCGCGCGCGCAGGCCGCGCTCGTCGCGGCGGCCGATCGCGAGGCCGAGGCGCGCCACGCCGAGGAGCGGCGCGCCGTCGAGACGCAGGTGAGCGCCGCCGCGACCCTCGAGCCGCTCGCGGCGGGGCTGCGCGCGCGCGTCGACGGCGCCACCCTCGTCGACATGTTCGAGAACGAGGACTGGTGGCGCCCCTACCGGCAGGCGTTCCCGCTCGTGCGCGTCCTGGCCGACGGCAAGCCCCTCGCGACGCGCGGCCCGGCCGTCTCCGCCGCCGAGGCCGAGCTCGTCGCGCGCGCGCGGGCGCAGGGCCTCGCCTCGGGGATCGTGCGCCTGGACTCCGGCGCCTACGTCGCGGCGGCCGTGCGCGTGCCGGGCGCCGTGGAGCGCGAGCCTTTCCTCGTGCTCGGACGGCCCCTGGCCGCGGAGGCGCCGCCGCCGCCGCCCACCGTCGCGCCGTCGCCGCTCGCGGATCGCACGGTCGTGTGGCCGGTCGTGGGCGTCGTCTGCCTGGGCGGCCTCGGGCTCGTGCTCTCGGGGCGCCGGCGCGGCGCGGGCGCGGGCGCCATCCCCGTGGCGCCCCTCCACGAGATCACGTCGCGGTTCGGCACGCCGGCGAACCCGCGCGCCGTCCCCGCGACGCCGGCGCGCGGGCCCATCACCGACGGCCACGCCATGCGGATCCCGAGCGCGCCGGGCGTCGCCGCGGCGGCCGCCGTCGCCACGAGGCCCTCGGCCGATCCGGGCTCGCTCTTCGGGCGCTACCGGCTGCTCGGCCGCCTCGGCGAGGGCGGCATGTCCGAGCTCTTCGTCGCCGAGGCGACGGGCGTCGAGGGGTTCTCCCGCACGTTCGTGCTCAAGCGCCTCCGCCACGAGCTCGCCCACCACAAGGAGGCGGTCGCGCAGTTCATCGACG
This sequence comes from Polyangia bacterium, assembly GCA_035546175.1. Taxonomy (GTDB): domain Bacteria; phylum Myxococcota_A; class Polyangia; order Fen-1088; family Fen-1088; genus DASZFV01. The sequence goes on along the minus strand of DASZWW010000424.1, from coordinate 1,622 downwards.
AGGCGCGCATGCAGGCCGGCCTCGTCCACTCGAACATCGTCCCCGTCTTCGACTTCGGCGTGGTCGGCGGCGAGTACTTCATGACCCAGGAGTACATCGTGGGCCGCGACCTCGGGCGCCTGCTCCCGCGCGTCGTCGCCGCCACCGGCGCGGGCCTCCCCGAGTCCGTGGCCTACTACATCGCCTACGAGACGCTGCAGGCCCTCTCCTTCGCGCACGAGCGGCGCGACAAGTCCGGCGCGGCCATGAACATCGTCCACCGCGACGTCTCCGCCGGCAACGTCATGGTCTCCCTCCTCGGCGAGGTCAAGCTGGCGGACTTCGGCATCGTGAAGGCGAGCCGCCGCGTGACCCAGACCCAGGTGGGCATGGTCAAGGGCAACGCCAACTTCATGTCGCCCGAGCAGGCGCGCGGTCAGGCCGTCGACCGCCGCAGCGACCTCTTCTCCCTCGCGCACGTGCTGCACTACGCGCTCACGGGCCGCCTCCTCTACAGCGGCGAGAACGATCTCGACGTCCTCTACCGCGCCGCGAACGGCCTCACGGAGCAGGACCTCCAGTACCTCGCCAAGTTCCCGGAGCCGGCGCGGGGCGTCCTCACGAAGGCCCTCGCCTTCGACCCCGCCGAGCGCTTCCAGTCGGCGACCGAGTTCGCCGACGCGCTCGCCGCCCACATCGGCGGCGGCAAGTCCGAGACGGCGCGCCTCATGCGCAGCCTCTTCGGTCCCGAGCTCGAGCGCGAGGTCACGGGCCAGAGCGCGGCCGTGGTCGGCGGCCACGCCTAGGCGCGACCGTCTCGCCGGTCATCCGAGGGACGGCCCGCCCACCCGCGGCGGTGCGGCGGCCGACGCGGCTCCCCGACGGAAGAAAATCGTAGGCAAAAAATTGGCGTCGTCTCGCGAGCCATGGGATCGATAGTTTGAGGAGCCCACATGCTTGAGTTCGACGACGAAGCGCAAGGTCCAGGCCGCCCCGCCATCAAGGTCATCGGCGTCGGCGGCGGCGGAGGCAACTCCGTCAACACGATGATCGAGGGCGGCATCGAAGGCGTGGACTTCATCGTGGCGAACACGGACTGCCAGGTGCTGGAGACCAGCATGGCCGGCACGAAGGTCCACCTCGGCCGCAACCTCACGAAGGGGCTCGGCGCGGGCGCCAACCCCGAGGTCGGCAAGGCGGCGGCGCTCGAGGACGCCTCGCGCGTCGCCGAGGCGCTGCAGGGCGCGGACATGGTGTTCGTCACCGCGGGCATGGGCGGCGGCACGGGCACGGGCGCGGCGCCCGTCATCGCGCAGGTGGCCCGCGACCTCGGCGCGCTCACCGTCGGCGTCGTCACGAAGCCCTTCGCGTTCGAGGGCTCGCAGCGCAAGAAGAAGGCGACGAACGGCATCGCCGAGCTCAGCAAGGCCGTCGACGCGCTCATCGTCATCCCGAACGATCGCCTCGTGTCCATCGCGGGCATGAAGACGACGCTCAAGGACGCGTTCGCCATGGTCGACAACGTCTGCCTGAACGCCGTGCGCGGCATCAGCGATCTCGTGATCGCGCCCGGCCTCATCAACGTCGACTTCGCCGACGTCCGCACGATCATGACGGGCATGGGCCGCGCGCTCATGGGCACG
>DASZWW010000423.1:0-35131 GCA_035546175.1 Polyangia bacterium | reverse complement strand
CACGTCGCGCCCACGGACACTCTCTACGTCGTCGCGCGCCGCATCCCCGACAACCCGGCGGTGCGCGGGTCGCTCGTCGCCGTCAAGAAGCTCTCGGCGGACAAGTTCCCCATCGACTTCGAGCTCACGGCCGCGGACATGCCCTTCCAGAACGGCGCCTTCGAGGGCGATCTCCAGCTCTCCGTGCGCGACAACAAGAGCGGCGATCCCATCATGCGCCGCAAGGGCGACGTCTTCGGCACCTTGCCCAAGGTCCACGTCGGCGCGAGCGGCGTGAAGCTCCCGCTCGATACGCTCCAGAAGGAGGACGAGTCGCTCGCCGGCGCCCAGATGGGACAGCCGGGCGGCGCCATGCCGCCGGGACACCCGGCGCTGCCGCCGGGACATCCGTAGCCGCGCCTCCCGGACGCCCGCCGCGCGCGGCCCGCGTGCGGCGGGTGTGTTAGTGTCCTCGCCCATGCCGGACTACAAGACGTTGCGGGAAATGGTCAGCCACCGCGTGACCTTCGAGTTCGACACCGGCTCGAAGGTCGTCGGGTACATCGCCTCTTGCGCCCCCGCGAGCGGGCCCGTCCAGATGGTGACGCTCTCGAAGGTGCAGGTCCTCGACGCGAGCAACAACCTCGTGGCGAAGTACGACGAGTACCCGTTCGTCCCCAACAACCTCATCGGCTTCCGCGTCACCGAAGGTCCGTTGTAGACATGGGAACCCTGAGAGGGTTCCCGAACCCTCGGAGCTCCTCGATCGCCGCCGGCCTGGGGCTGGCGGTCCTGGCGGCGGCCTGCGCGGGCCCGCGCGAGCAGATCGTCGAGGATCGCTTCGACATCGCCGAGTCCTCGCGCACGCCGAGCGTCGAGAGCATCGACGATCTCGGCGGCTCCGACGTCCCGCTCCAGGGCCGGCTCACGCTCGAGGCGTCGGACGGCGTGGCCGTCATCGGCGAGACGCTGTGGATCCACGGCACGGCCTTCGGGCGGCAGCCCGCCGTGACGGTGGGCGGGCGGCCCGCAGCCGTCCTCGGACGGACGCGCGACGGCGGCATCCTCGCGCGCGTCCCGCCGCTCACCGCCGTCGGACCGCAGGCGGTCGTCGTGTCCAACGAGGTCGGCCGCGGCGGCAAGAGCGTCACGGTCCGCCGCTACGCCGCCGTGCTGCGCGGCGACGGCGGCGAGCTCGCCTGGGCCGAGCTCCTGCCCGACGGTCCGGTGGCCGCCGGCGTCACGCCCGTGCCCGGCCGGCGGCTGCTCGCCATGTCGCCCGACGGCCGCGCCGCCTACGTCGCCGAGACCGGCCGCTCGGCCCTCGACATCGTCGACGTCGCCGCCAACGGCGGCCCGAAGATCGTCTCGCGGCTCGAGCTCGGCAAGGAGCCCGTCGTCGCGCTCGCCGCCGCGAGCCGCGCCTGGACGGTCGCCCTCGTCCACGCCCGGGACGTCGAGCTCCTCGACGTCGCCTCGCCGCTGCACCCCGCGCGCAGCGCCCCGCGCGCGTTCCCCGCGGGGGTCGCCCACGCCCGCATCGCGGCGGCCGACCTCTCGCCCGACGGCAAGCGCCTCGCGCTCGCCAGCGAGGAGGGCAACCGCGTGGCGCTGCTCGACGTCGCCGGCCCCGGGCGGGCCGGCGTGGCGGCCTCGGTGGCCGTCCTGCCCGACGTGCGGGAGAGCGTCATCTCCGACGTCGCGTTCTCGCCCGTGGGCGACACGCTCTGGGTCGCGACGGGCGACACGGCGCGCAGCCGCGCGGCGGGCCCCCAGCCGACGCAGCTCTTCGCGGCGCGCCTCGAGGCGGGGGCCGGCGGAGGCCCCACGCTGACCGTCGCGCGCGCCCTCACGCTCAACGACGCCCAGGCGCCCGATCGCCTCTCGACGGGCCGGACCATCCCGCTCGCGAGCGGCTCGTCGATCCGCCTGCCGCCCGAGCGCGCGACGGTGTTCCTCGCGGGCCAGACGCGCGCGCCCGGCGACGACACGGCGGCCGCCGCGAAGGGCGTCGTGCTCCGCGTGGGCGCCGAGGACGCGGCGAGCTCGATGCTCGTCGAGCCCGGCCGCTTCGGCCACCCGGACCTCTCGCCCGACGGGCGCTGGCTGCTCGCGGGCCTCGTGGCGCCGGACGGCGCGGTGCGCCTCTTCGCGGCGCGCGCCGACGGCCGCCCCGGCGAACCGCGGTCGATCCCGGTGCTCGGCCCCAGCCCCGCGCCCGCGGCCGGCGCGCACGGGCTGCCGACCGTGCGCGTGCAGCCGTGAAGCGCCTCCCCGCGACCGTGCGCGGGCGCGTGCAGGGCGTCGGCTTCCGCGCCTCGGCCGCCGCCGAGGCCCGCCGCCTGGGCCTGACGGGCTGGGTGCGCAACAAGCTCGACGGCAGCGTCGAGGTGATGGCCGAGGGCCCGGACGGCGACACCGACGCGCTCCTGGCCTGGCTGCGCAAGGGTCCCTCCCTCGCGCACGTCACGAGCGTGGACCCCGAGTGGCTTGCCCCGGCGGGCGACGGGGTTAGCTTCGAGGTCAGGTAGGGCGCCCGCGCGCCGAGGAGGTCCCATGGCCAGCGAACCCAAGGATCAGGGCACGGGCGTCATCCAGTCGGTCTCGCGGGAAGCGAGGCGCTTCCCCCCGCCGCCGGACTTCGCGAAGCGGGCCCTCGTCAACGACGCGGCGGCCTTCGAGCGCGACTACCGGCGCTCCATCGACGACCCGGAGGGCTTCTGGGGCGAGGCGGCGAGGCGCGAGCTCCTCTGGTCGAAGCCGTGGACCAAGGTCCTCGACTGGCAGCCGCCGTGGGCGAGGTGGTTCGACGGCGGCGAGCTCAACGTCTCGGCGAACTGCCTCGACCGCCACCTCGCCGCGCGCGGCGACAAGGTCGCCCTCGTGTGGGAGGGCGAGCCGCAACCGGGCGGCGCGATCGAGGAGGTGAAGCTGACCTACCGCCAGCTCCACGCCGAGGTCTGCAGGTTCGCGAACGCGCTCAAGGGTCTCGGGCTCGCCGCGGGCGACAAGGTCGCCATCTACATGCCGATGATCCCCGAGGCGGCGGTGGCGATGCTCGCCTGCACGCGCATCGGCGCAGCGCACACCGTGGTCTTCGGCGGCTTCTCGGCCGAGGCGCTGCGCGATCGCATCAACGACTGCGGCGCCAAGCTCTGCGTCACGGCCGACGGCGGCTGGCGGCGCGGCAAGGCCATCCCGCTCAAGGAGAACGTCGACAAGGCGCTCGCCGAGACGCCGACGATCCAGGCCTGCGTGGTCGTGCGCCGCACGGGCGCGGACGTGGCCCTCAAGGCGGGCCGCGATCGCTGGTACCACGAGCTCATGAAGGGCGCGTCGGCCGACTGCCCGCCCGCGAGCCTGCCCGCCGAGCAGCCGCTCTTCATCCTCTACACCTCGGGCACCACCGGCAAGCCCAAGGGCGTCGTGCACACGACGGGCGGCTACCTGCTCGGCGCGCACCTCACGACGAAGCTCGTGTTCGACCTCCACGAGGACGACGTCTACTGGTGCACGGCCGACATCGGCTGGGTCACGGGCCACAGCTACGTCGTCTACGGCCCGCTCTCCAACGGCGCGACGACGGTGATGTACGAGGGCGCGCCCGACTTCCCCGACAAGGACCGCTTCTGGTCCATCGTCGAGCGACGCAAGGTCTCGATCTTCTACACGGCGCCCACGGCCATCCGCGCCTTCGTGCGCTGGGGCGACGAGCACGTCGCGAAGCACGACCTGTCGTCGCTGCGCCTGCTCGGCACCGTCGGCGAGCCGATCAACCCCGAGGCGTGGATGTGGTACCACGACGTCATCGGCGGCGGCCGCTGTCCGATCGTCGACACCTGGTGGCAGACGGAGACGGGCGCCATCATGATGACGCCGCTGCCCGGGATCACGGCGACGAAGCCGGGCAGCTGCACGCGCCCGTTCTTCGGCGTCGACGCCGAGGTGGTCAAGCGCGACGGCTCGCCCTGCAAGCCGAACGAGGGCGGCTTCCTCGTCATCAAGAAGCCGTGGCCGTCGATGCTGCGCGGGATCCACGGCGATCCCGAGCGCTACAAGAAGAGCTACTGGTCCGAGATCCTGGGCGCGTACTTCACGGGCGACGGCTCGCGCCAGGACGAGGACGGCTTCTTCTGGGTCATGGGCCGCGTCGACGACGTCCTCAACGTCGCCGGCCACCGGCTCGGCACCGCCGAGATCGAGAGCGCGCTCGTGTCGCACCCCCAGGTCGCCGAGGCCGCCGTCGTCGGCCCGCCCCACGAGCTCAAGGGGCAGGCCATCTTCGCCTTCGTGACGCTCAAGTCCGGCGTCGTCGGCTCGAACGACGTCAAGGCGGCGCTCGCCGCCCACGTGACCAAGGAGATCGGCGCCCTGGCGCGCCCCGACGAGATCCGCTTCACGGACGCGCTGCCCAAGACCCGCTCGGGCAAGATCATGCGCCGCCTCCTCAAGGAGATCGCCACGAGCGGCGTCGCCAAGGGTGACACGACGACCCTCGAGGACTTCGGCGTGCTCACCAAGCTGGCGGCCGCGCGCGAGGACGAGGAGTAGGGCGCTCCTCACTCACCCAACCCACCCTCGCGGCGCGGGGGAGGGATCCGCCGCGACTCACCGCGAGAACGTGGGCACGGCCGGCAGGGGCGCCGGCGCGGCCGCGCCCGGGCCGGGGGCGGGGCCCGTCCGCCGGGCGAGCGTCGCCTCCACGATGGTCTGGATGGTCTCCTCCGTGTCGGTGAGTCCGTAGACGGTGTCCGCGCCCACGAGGCAGGCGTCCTCGCGCAGGCGATTGAGGCAGTGGTTGCGCGAGAGCACGCAGCCCGCGCGATCCTCGGCGAGGTCCTCATAGGGGTAGGGCGGCTTCGAGTCGGGGTAGACGGCCACCTCGCAGCCTGCGGGCTTCTCGGGGCGGCGCGCGGAGCTGAGCCGGACCTCCGACGAGACGCACGCGAGCGGGAGGAGCGGCAGGAGCAGGAGCCCGGCCCGCCCGCTCATGAGGGCTTCGCCGCGCCTTCGAGCTCCTTCTTGCGCTTCATCGATCGCGCGACGAGCTCGCTCACGTTGAGCACCTGGACCTTCTCGGCGGCGCCGCGGTCCTGGACGCCGTCGCGCAGCATGATCGTGCAGAAGGGGCAGGCGGTCGCCACCGTGTCCGCGCCCGAGGCGATGACCTCGTCGGTGCGGTTGTGGTTCACGCGCGTGCCGATCTTCTCCTCCATCCACATGCGGCCGCCGCCGGCGCCGCAGCAGAAGCCGTGCTCCTTGGCGCGCGGCAGCTCGAGGCGCTGCGTGCCCGCGGGCAGGGCGTCGAGGACGGTGCGCGGCGCCTCGTACTCGCCGTTCCAGCGGCCGAGGTAGCAGGGATCGTGGAAGGCGACCTTCTTCGACGACAGCGCGGCCGCGCCCGACTCGGCGCGCTCCCCGCTCGCGAGCGCCGCCTTGTCGATCTCGATCTTGCCGCTCTCCACGAGCTCGCGGATGACCTGCGTGTGGTGGCGCACCTCGAAGGTGCCGCCGAGCTGCGGGTACTCGTTCTTGATCGTGTGCAGGCAGTGCGGGCAGGCCGTGATGACCTTCTTCACCTTCTTGGCGTTCATGGCCTCGACGTTCTGCTGCGCCTGCATCTGGTAGAGCATCTCGTTGCCCGAGCGCCGCGCCGGGTCGCCCGTGCACCCCTCCTCGAGCCCGAGCACGGCGAAGTCCACGCCGCCCTCGCGCAGGACGTCGACGAGCGCGAGGGTCTGCTTCTTGATGCGGTCGTCGTAGGCGCCCGCGCACCCCACCCAGAGCAGGTACTCGGCGTCCGGCTTGTCGTCGAGGGTGGGGACGTCGTGGCCCTCGGCCCAGTCCATGCGCTTGTCGGGGCCGATGCCCCAGGGGTTGCCGTTGCGCTCGAGGTTCGTGAACGTGCGCGCCAGATCGGGCGGCACCTTCTCCTGCACGAGCACCAGGTTCTGCCGCATCTGGATGATCTTCTCGGGGTGGTCGATGAAGACCGGGCAGACCTCCTGGCACGCGCCGCACGTCGTGCACGCCCACAGCACGTCCTCGGAGGTGCGGCCGCCGATGAGCGGCTGGACCTTGTCCACCTCGGCGCCCGCGCCGTGCTGGAACCGCTCGATCATGACGTCGAGCGGCCCGCGGTCGGCCATGCGCGTGCGCATGTCGTCGCGCACGTCGTGGATGACCTGCATGGGCGACAGCGGCTTGCCCGTGTTGAAGGCCGGGCAGAAGTTGGAGCAGCGCGCGCACTCGGTGCAGGCGTAGCCGTCGAGGAGCGACTTCCAGGTGAAGTCCTTCCACTCCGACACGACGCCCGTGGAGGCCATGTCGTCGGCCTCCATGTTGAGCTTGGGGAGGATGCCGCGCTGGCCCAGCTTGCGGAAGTAGATGTTGGGCAGCGCCGCCAGGATGTGGCTGTGCTTCGAGTAGAGGAGGTAGTTGCCGAACGCGAGCACGATGAGCACGTGCACCCACCACGAGGCCTCGGAGAGGAAGCCCGCGACGCCGGCCGGCAGGAAGCGGAGCGCGTCGCCGATGGCACCGGAGACCGGGTAGCCCGGCTCGGGCCGCCCCTCGGAGACGCCGCGGAGCGCGTGGATGCCGAAGTGCGTGACCATCAGCATGCCGATGGCGCCCAGGATGGCCGCCGCGTCGTTGGTCATGGGGATGAGGCGCGGCTGCAGCACGAGCCGGCGCACGAAGGCGAAGACGATCACGGCGAGCACGACGAGCGTCGTCCAGTCGATGCAGGCGTAGACGAGGTGCGCGAACGGCTTGCCGAGCAGCGTCAGCGAGAGCGACGGGAAGAGGCCCTGCGCCAGCGTCTCGGCCGTGCCGACCGTGATGATGATGAAGCCCCAGAAGATGAGGAAGTGGTACTTGCTGCCCATCGCCGTCACGAAGCGGGGCGCGCGCTTGGCGGGCAGCGACGTCTTCTCGACGACCTTCTTCTGGCCGAAGAAGTAGCGCATGACCGAGTCGACCCGCGCCTCCGGGTGATCGGTGCGCGGCTCGGGGCGGCCCGCGCCGAGCATGCGGGCGAAGCGCCGGAGCGTCCACGCGAACATCCCGGCGGCGGCGGCGAGGGCGAGGGCGAAGAGCACGCGTTTGAACATGGGGGCCCGCGCATCGTAGCGCAGCCCGGCGGGCCCCGCGAGGTGCCGCGCGGGGCCGATTTTTGCGGTATACGTCGGGGATGGCGCTCAACCGCGAGCTCATCGACATCCTGGCCTGCCCCAAGTGCAAGGGCGCGCTCGCCCTGCGCCCCGACGAGAGCGCCTTCGAGTGCCCCGCGTGCAAGCTGGCCTACCTCGTGACCGACGACATCCCGAACTTCCTCATCGAGGAAGCCCAGCCCCTCTAGTCCCGTCCCTGGGCCGCCGGAGGCCCACGCGCCGGAGCCGATCGATTTTTTGCGTCGGTCGACGGGGCGAGGGAGACTCTTCCATGATGTTCGATCGTAGGAAGCTCGCGGGAGATAGGCGCTCGAGCGAGAGGACGCCGGCGGTCTTCGCGGTCAAGAAGTCGTTCGCCGGGCGCGTCTCGCTCTGCCAGGCCGAGGACATCGGGACCTCGGGCATCACGATCCGGCGGCCGCGCGGCACCTCGGTGCCGGCGCGGGCGGAGGTGGCGCTGGAGTTCTCGCTGCCGGGCTCGGCCGAGGCCATCGCCGCGCGCGGCGTCGTCGTCAACGACGGCGTCGACGGCGGCTTCCGCCGCACCGGCGTGCGCTTCATCGCGCTCCGCCCCGATCACGAGCGGCTCATAGCCGGCTATTGCCGGCGCAAGTAGCGGCTATTGCCGGCGCAAGTAGCGCTTATTCGCTGATCAGCACCTCGCGGCGCAGCGGATCGCGCCGCGGCTGCCCGCCCGCGATGAGGCGCGAGACGCCCCAGGCCGAGACGAGCTCGCCCTCGAGGCCCAGGCCGGGCAGGTTCTCGAGGCCCGCGAGGTAGAGGTTCTTGATGCCGGTGGCGTGCGGGAGCGCGGCGACGTCGAAGGGGCTGTCTCCCTCGGACGCGTAGACGGGCGGCATGGGCAGCGTCGGGACGGGGGCCGGCGGCGCGCTCGACTTCTTCGTCGGGCCGGCGGGCTTGGCGGCCGCGGCCGGGAGCTCGGGCGGCAGGCCGTCGTGGGGCGACGCGAGCACGACGAGGTGCTGCCGGAAGAACGGCAGCAGCGTCTCGAGGCGCTCGACGACGCGCCCCCGCAGCGCGCGCAGGTAGCCGGGCCCCGCGTCGACGGGCAGCGCCGGCACGACGCACTCGACCCAGAGGGGGACGTGCTCGGGCTGCCGGGGCGCGGGCTGGCCCACGGTGATCGCGAGGGCGTTCTCCTCGACGAGCGGGCGGCCGGGATCGCCGATCATGAGGACGCGCTCGCCCATGCCCTCCGGAAGGGCCTCCGGGCCGACGAGGAGCGCGATGGTGTAGCGGTAGCCCTCGACGTGCAGCCCGGGCCCGCCGCCCGGGGCGCGCCGGGCCGGCTTCTCGACGCAGACGGCGTGCAGCGCCGCCGCCGAGCCCGCCCAGACGAGGTGCTCGCAGCCGATCGTCTCGTCGCGGGGCCGCACCCGCAGGCCGGCGACGCGCCCGCGCTTCATGACCACCTCGACGGGCACCAGCTTCTCGCGCCGCTCGCCCGAGAAGGTCTCCAGCTTCTCTCGAAAGAGCGCGTGCAAGGCCCCGTAACCGCCCTCGAATCGGCCGAGGCCCTGGCGCGCGAGCTCGAACGAGCGCGCGATGCCCACGAGGCCGCTCGAGCGCGGGAGCGCCTCCGGCGCCACGGAGCCGGCGAGGATCGCGGGCGCGCTGATGACCGCGCGCATGGGGTGGTGGGCCGGCAGCGCCGCGCACAGGTCGCTGCCCCGCTTGGGCAGCAGCGACTCGAGCCGGGCCACCTCGCGCCGCTCCCAGAAGCCGTCGGGCGGCAGGGTGATCTCGGTCGCGAGGAGCGGCTCGACGAGGGCGCTCGTCTGAGCGACGCGGGCGAGCGCCGCCTCGATCGCGGCGCGATCGCCGCCGAACTCGCGGGCGAGCTCGCGGCCCAGCGCCTCGGCGTCGGCCCCGACGTCGAACCGGTGGTGGGGCATGACGATCTGCAGCGGCGGCGAGAGGGCGGGCGCGCGCCGCTTGACGATCTGCACGCAGTTGAGGTCCTGGAGGACGCGCGCCACCGTGGGCGTCGCGATGGGCGGGAGCAGGGCCGGGGCGCGCGAGAGCTCGTGCCCGCCGGCGTCGAACGTCGGCCGGTCGGTCTCGCTCCCCACGAGGAGCACGCGGTAGCCGCGCCGCCCGAGGAGCGCCGCCGCCACGAGGCCGGTCAGCTCGCCGCCGCAGACGACGACGTCGTAGTAGTTCGTGTCCAAGGGGAGCCGCGGAGGGAGAGCGTCCTAGAGGCTGCGGATCGCCTCGCCGGCGGGCATGGCGGCGAGGACGCGCACGCGCCGCCCCTCGACGATGACCCGCCGCTCGGCGATGGCGCGCACGACGGCCGGCAGGAGCCTGTGCTCCTCGACGAGGATGCGCGCCCGCAGCGCCTCCTCGTCGTCGTCGTCGTGCACGTGCACGGCGGACTGCGCGATCACGGGGCCCGTGTCGATGCCCGCGTCGACGAAGTGGACGGTGCAGCCCGCGACCTTCACCCCGTAATCATAGGTCTGCCGGTGCGCGTGCGTGCCCGGAAAGGCCGGCAGCAGCGTGGGGTGAATGTTGACGACGCGGTGGGGGAACGCCGCCAGCACCTCGTCGCCGAGCACGCGCATGAACCCGGCCAGCACGAGCAGATCGACCTGGTGCGCGCGCAGGGCGGCGAGCACGGCCTGGTCGAAGGCGGCGCGCGTCTTGTAGTCGCGGTGGTCGATCACGAAGGTGGGCAGGGCGGCGGCGCGGGCGCGCGCCAGGGCGGCGCAGTCGGGGACGTTGACGCCCACGACGGCGATGCGCGCGGGCCCGAGCTCGCCCCTGGCCGACTTGTCGATGAGCGACTGGAGGTTCGTGCCGCTCCCGGAGCAGAGGACGCCGACGTTCACGAGCGCGCCCCCGAGGAGCCGGCCACGAACTTGACGGGCGCCTCGACGGCGTCCGCCGGGGCCACCTCGCCGACCTCGAAGACGCGCTCGCCCTCGGCCTCGAGCACGCGCCGCGCCTCGGCCGCGCGCGCGGCGGGCACGCAGACGAGCATGCCGATGCCCAGGTTGAACGTGCGCCGCATCTCCTCGTCCGAGACGCCGCCGCCGCGCTGGAGCAGCCTCATGACGGGCGGGATCTCCCAGCTCCCCAGGGCGAGGCGCAGCTCCAGCCTGGCGTCCGCCGGCAGCATGCGCGTCGGGTTGTCGACGAGGCCCCCGCCCGTGATGTGCGCCGCCCCGCGCAGGAGCCCCGCCGCGTAGAGCGCGCGCAGCGCGCGCACGTAGATCCGCGTCGGCCGCAGGAGCACGTCGCCGAGCGGCTCGGCGCCGAGCTCCGCGACGGGCCGGTCGAGCGGCAGGCCCATGTGCTCGAGCAGCACGCGGCGCACGAGCGAGTACCCGTTCGAGTGGAAGCCCGACGAGGCGAGCCCCAGCAGCCTGTCGCCCGCGGCGATGGCGCGCCCGTCGACGCTGGCGCCGTCCTCGACGACCCCCACGCAGAAGCCCGCGAGGTCGTACTCGCCCGCCGCGTAGAACCCGGGCAGCTCGGCCGTCTCGCCGCCCACGAGCGCGCACCGCGCCTGCTGGCAGCCGTCGGCGATCCCGGCGATGACCTGCTCGGCGACGCTCACCTCGAGCCTCCCCGAGGCGAAGTAGTCGAGGAAGAGCAGCGGCTCGGCGCCCGAGCAGACGAGGTCGTTGACGTTCATCGCCACGAGGTCGACGCCCACCGTGTCGTGCTTGCCCGTGAGGAAGGCGAGCTTGAGCTTCGTGCCCACGCCGTCGGTGCACGACACGAGCAGCGGCCTCTTGTAGCCCTCGGGCAGCCGGCAGAGGCCCGCGAACCCGCCAAGGCCGCCCAGCACCTCGGGCCGCATCGTCCGCTTGACGTGCGGCTTGATGCGCTCGACGAGCGAGTCGCCCGCGTCGATGTCGACGCCGGCGTCGCGATAGGTCAATCCCGTCGTCTTGGATCCCGAGCTCGACATGTCTCCTACTCGCTCGTGTCTCGGTCCAGGCGCCGCGTCGTCCCCGCGTTGGCGATGGGCGGCGAGCCGAAGCGCTCCGTGAAGGTCTTGAGCAGCCGGTCGAGCTCGGCCGCTGCGTTCGCGGACTCGGCGAAGCGGATCCAGCGGGCGCCCGCGGCCACGGCCCGCTGCAGGTCGCGGGCGCCGCGGCCGGCCACGAACCGGCGCAGCGTCTCGTCGGGGCCGGCGCAGGCGTACATCACCATGGCGCTGCGGCCCACGCGGTAGTCCATGGCGCCCTCGGCGCGCGTCTGCAGGACGCCACCGGCGTCGGGCGCGGCGGCGCTCGCCTCCGAGATGGGGTGCCAGGCACCGAAATGCACGGCGGCAGCATAACAAAACTGAACCCGCCCATGGGCAGGTTCCTCGAAGGATTTTCGCGCTTTTGCGGTATGCTGCCGGGCCACCCGGACGCTTCGGGACCCCCTTTCCATCCAATCGCTCCATGGCCTGGTACAAGCGAGACGAACGAGACGACGACCTCTCCGAGGAGAAGCGCAGCGTCCCCGCCGGGTTGTTCACCAAGTGCCCCGGGTGCCGGACCGCGCTGCAGACCGCCGACCTCGAGAAGAACGACAGCGTGTGCCCCCAGTGCGCGCACCACTTCCCGATGTCCGTCGAGAAGCGCCTCGAGCTGGTGCTCGACCCGGGCAGCTTCGTCGAGGAGGACGCGACGATCGAGAGCGTCGACCCGCTCGCCTTCCGGGACTCGAAGCGCTACGGCGACCGCCTGCGCAGCGCCAGGCGCACGGCGGGGCCCAGCGACTCGGTCAAGGCCGGCGCCGGCAAGATCGACGGCCAGCCCGTGCAGGTCGGCGTCTTCGTGTTCGAGTTCATGGGCGGGTCGATGGGGTCGGTCGCGGGCGAGAAGGTGACGCGCGTCTTCGAGCGCGCCCTCGAGCGGCGCACGCCCGCCATCATCTTTTCGGCCTCGGGCGGCGCCCGCATGCAGGAGGGCGTGCTGTCGCTCATGCAGATGGCGAAGACGTCGGCCGCGCTGGGGAGGCTCCGGGAGGCCGGGCTGCCGTACATCTCGGTGCTGCTGCACCCGACGACGGGCGGCGTGGCGGCCAGCTTCGCGATGCTCGGTGACGTCATCATCGCCGAGCCCAAGGCGCAGATCGGGTTCGCGGGCGCGCGGGTCATCCAGAACACGATCCGACAGCGCCTGCCGCAGGGGTTCCAGCGCGCCGAGTTCCTGCTCGAGCACGGGTTCCTCGACCACATCGTGCCGCGGCCGGAGATGCGCGAGACCCTCGGGCGGCTCTGCCGGCTGCTCGGACCGCGCGGGCGCTGACGGGCGCGGCCGTGGGCGCGCCCACCTACGTGGACCTGCTGGCGCGCCTGGAGGCGGCGCGCGCGCGCGGCGTCGAGCTCGGCCTGCCGCGCGTGCGGCGCGCGCTCGAGGGGCTGGGCGCTCCGCAGCGCCGCTTCGCCGCGGTGCAGATCGCCGGCACGAACGGCAAGGGCTCGACCGCGGCCATGGCCGAGGCCATCCTGCGCGCCGCGGGCGTGCGCACGGGCCTCTACACGTCGCCGCACCTGGCGCGCTTCACCGAGCGCATCCGCGTGGCCGGCGTCGAGGCCGACGGCGACCGCCTCGCGGCCCTCGAGCCGCGCGTCGCCGCGACGGGCGTCCCCCTGACGTACTTCGAGATCGCGACGGCGCTCGCCTTCCTGACCTTCGCCGAGGAGGGCGTCGAGCTGGCCGTGCTCGAGACGGGCCTCGGCGGCCGCCTCGACGCCGTCACGACCTGCGAGCCGGTCGTCACCGCCGTGACGAGCATCGGCCTCGACCACGCCGACTACCTCGGCGGCACGCTGCGCGAGATCGCGCGCGAGAAGGCCGGCGTCATCAAGCCCGGCGTCCCGCACCTCGTCGGCCCGCTGCCGCCCGAGGCGGACGACGAGATGGCCCGCGCCGCTGCGGCGGTGGGCGCGCCCCTCCTGCGCGTCGGCCGGGAGCTGGCGCCGCCGGACGTGCCGCTCGGCCTGGCCGGCGGCCACCAGGTGAGCAACGCCGCGCTCGCCGTCGGGCTCGCCGCGCGCGCGTGGCTGCGCCTGCGCGGCCCGTCGGAGCTGCCGGCCGAGGCGGTGAGCGCCGGGCTTCGAGGCGTGCGCTGGCCCGGCCGCCTCGAGCGCGTCGCGCCCGACGTGCTCCTCGACTGCGCCCACAACGTCGAGGCCGCCCGGGCGCTCGCCGCCGCGCTCCCTGCCTACGCGGGCGGCCGCCGCCTGGCGCTCGTCACCTCGATCGTGCGCGACAAGGACGCGGCTGGCATCCTGGCGGCGCTCGCGCCCGCCGTCTCGACCGTCATCGCGACGCAGTCCTCGAACCCGCGCTCGCTGCCCGCGGCGGAGCTCGAGCGGCGCGCGCGGCCGTTCGTCGCGACGACGAAGGCCAGCCCCGACCCGGTCGTCGCCCTCGACCTCGCGCGCCGCCACGTCGGCCGCGGCGGGCTCGTCGTCGTCGCCGGCTCGATCTTCCTCGTCGGCGAGCTCCGCGCCCGCCTCCTCGGCGAAGCCGTCGACCCTCTCCCCGTCTCCGACCCCGTCTGAGGCTGCCCCCCGACCTCACCTCCGGAACCCGAGCGCTCGGCGGCGGGGGGGCTCCGGCCAGGGGAGCGCGATGCCGCCGTCACCAGGTGTTCAGGCTAAGGCCGCGGGCGGGCTGGCGTCGGGGCGTGCGGAGGGGCTGGCTGTACCAGGCGGTCTGGGCGCGCGGCGCGGGCGCTTGCTCGAAGCGGATGAAGAAGAGCTTGAGGTATCGGTTGCGGCCCACGGTCTCGTGGCCGAAGAGGCCGCCCAGGACCTCCCACATGAAGTCGCCCGGACGCTTGACGGCGGCGTCGTAGAAGGGCGCGACGACCCAGCGCCAGGTGCCGTCGGGCTGGCCCGAGGGGCCGAGGCCCTCGCTGTGGTAGATGGTCGGGAAGACCCAGGTCGAGACGTGGTCGGGGCGGCGCCAGTGGGCGGCGAAGGGCAGCACGAGCGTGGTGCGCGTGTCCTTGCCCTGGAAGTCCCAGTAGAGCGGGAAGCCCACGGTCGTCGAGCCGGCGGGCGTCGCGCGGCTGTAGTAGAGCGGCGCGAACGCGATCGAGGTGCCGGCGGCCTCGTCGGCGTGGCGGAAGAAGAGGGGGAAGAGGACCGTCGTGCGCGACAGGTCGTAGTCGTGGAAGTCGTAGTAGAGCGGCAGGGCCATCGTCATCGACGAGGTCACGTCGTGGTAATGCCAGAAGAGGCCGGCGACGGTCGTGAGGCGCGAGTCGGGGCGGCCGCGCGTGTAGAGCAGGAGCGGCGGAACGACCGTCGTGTGCGTCTCGGTGACGACGTTCGTGTGCGAGACCCAGAACGGCAGGACGGGCCCGCCGTAGGTGAACCGCGACGACGGCGAGTGGTGGTGCCCGAAGAGCAGCGTCATGAAGGTGCCGCGCCGCGGGCCGTGAGCCTCGTAGAAGAGCGGCATGAGGGCGTTCGCGCCCGAGCCGTCCGCCGGGTCCGACGAGTGCCAGGCCACCGGCAGGAGCCCGTAGGTCCGCGCCGTGCCGTGGCGTGACCAGTAGAAGGGCCCCGCGAGCGTCGAGGCGCTGCCCGCCTTCACGTCGCCGTACCGCCACAGGATCGGGAACACGACGGTGTGGCTCTTCCCCTCGACGTCGGAGGACCACACGATGGGGAACACCGTCGTCGTGCGGCCCCACTTGCCGCTCCTGTGCCAGAGCAGCGCGAGGAGCAGGCGCCGCTCGTCGGTCTTGTAGTCGTGCGTGTGAAAGAGCAGCAGCGGCGGCACGACCGCCAGGGTCCGCTCGGCGTCGTGGGCGTAGAAGATGAACGGGACGAAGCCCGTGTCGTGCTCGCCCGGGCCGCGGTGGTCGTACCAGGGGCCGATGACGGTCGTGTTGCGGCCGCCCGGGGCCTCCGAGTGCCAGAACAGCGGCGGCAGCGTGGCGACGCGCGACCCGTCGGCGCGACGCTGGTGGAAGAAGGTCGGGAAGATGTAGAGGTCGCTCTCGCGCGCGTCCTCGTAGGTGCCGACGAAGGGGAAGAAGAGGCGGCTTCTGTGCCCCGGCCCGTCGAGCATGAAGAACGGGCCGAACTGTCGCGTGCGCTCGCCCGTCTCGCGGCGCGAGACGTCCGCGTAGAGCAAGGGCACGAAGCGGGCGTCGATGTCGCCGTTGCGGTACCAGAAGTACGGTCCGAAGAACCCGCCCGCGCGGCGCGGCCCCCGGGCCGAGAAGCCCACGGGCGTGACGAGCACGTGCGTGAGGGCGTCGCGGTGATAATAAAAGAGCGGCGCGACGGCGGCCGTCGTCTCGTCCGCGCCGCCGGGCGGCGCGCCGCGCTGGTAGTAGAAGAGCGGGAAGAGCCCGTCGCTCGTCTGGCCGCCGCGCGAGCGGTGCCAGTAGTTGAGGACCACGGTCGTGGAGGTCTGCTGCTCGGCGTCGCGGAAGTGCCAGAAGAGCGGGAAGAGCACGGCGTGCGAGCGCGTCGCGCCCTGCCGCGCGTAGAAGATCGGGATGATGGGGCCCGCGCCGAAGCTCCAGCCGTCGCGGTCGCGGTGATAGTAGAAGACGGGCGTCGCCGTCGTCGACGAGCGCGCGCGCTCGCTGGCGAAGCGCCAGAAGAGCGGGAACTGGATGGCGTACGAGTCGCCGTCGCGCGCGCCCCAGAACGTCAGCAGGACGGGCAGGCCGCCCGCGCGCCCGCGCTCGTCGCGGTGCCAGTAGAAGAGCGGCGCGACCACCGTCGTCGAGTCGCGCGCGCCCGCCCAGTGCCAGAAGAGGGGCGCGACCACCGCGTGCGAGCGGCCCGCGTTCGAGCCGAAGAAGGCGAGCGGGAAGAGGCCCCCCGACCCGCCGCCGTTCTCGAAGCTCCGCCAGTAGAAGGGCCCCACGAACGTCGTCGAGTCGCGCGGCCCCGCGCGATGGAAGAAGAGCGGGAAGAGCAGGGTCGCCGTGGCGCCCGTCTCGGCGTCGCGGAAGTGCCAGTAGAGCGGCAAGAGCGCGCGCGTCGTGCCCTGGGGATCGTCGCGCAGGTAGAGGAGCAGCGCGTAGAGGCGGGTCGTCGCGTCGTCGGGGTAGTTGTGGTTGTGGACGAACAGCGGCGTGAAGACGCGCAGGTGCCGCTCCGGATCGTGGCGCCAGAACGTCAGGAGCGGCAAGACGAAGAGGGTGCGCGAGCGCGCGTCGTCGTCGCGGCTGTACCCGCCGAGCGGCGAGACCCACATCGAGGCGCGCCCGTGCCCGGCGCTCTGCCAGTACACGAGCGGGATGAGCATCTTGAAGGCCGTGCCGGCCTTGTCGTCGTGTCCGCTCCACCAGATCGGGAAGAGCGTGTCGAGCCCGTAGCCCGGGCGGCGCACGTGGAACCACGGGATGGCCAGCGTCGTGTTGCCGTCGGCCGAGCCGTAGCTCCACACGAGCGGGAAGAACACCGTCGAGCGGTCGTCCTTGTCCGTGAAGTCCCAGAGCAGCGGGAAGAGGATGTTGTAGCCCGAGCGCTCCTTGCGGTCCTCGCCGTGCCAGTAGAGCCACAGCACGGAGGCCGAGTCGCTGTCGGCGTCGTGCGAGTCGTAGCCGAACCACGAGAAGAACGACCCGCCGTGCTTGTGCTCCGTGCCGTAGAACAGCGGGAACACGAGCTGGTGGTGGACGTCCTTGTCGCTCCAGCCGAAGTTGAGCGGGAAGACCCAGGTGAACGAGCTGTCGGGCCCGCGCGAGCGCGCGAAGAGCGGCGCGACCACGGTGACGACGTTGCGGCTCGCGTAGTCCTCGAAGCGCCAGAAGAGGGGCGCGACCACGTGCGAGCGGCCCTTGGGGCTCCACGCGTGCCAGTAGAGGGGGGCGAGGAAGGTGTAGCCGGCAGGCCCGCGCTTCGACCAGTAGAGGCCGGCGATCTCCCGGAACGTCCCCTCGCGATAGTAGAGGTAGAGGATGTTCGTCGAGGCCGGCACGGCCTGACAGGCGTTCTGCTCGCAGATCGTCTCGTTCGGGCAGTCGTTGTCGCTCTCGCAGGCCTTGCCCACGGGCGATGACGGCGCCGCGGCGGCGGGCGTCGCGGCCGGCTTCGGCGGCGCCGGCGCGTCGGGCGCGCCCGCCTCGGCGACGCGCAGGGGATCGAGCGCCGCGCGCGCCTCGGGCGCGCCCGCGGCGCGGAACGGGTCGAGGGCGAGCCGCGCCGACGCCGCCCGCGCCGAGAGGGCGAGCGCGCCGAAGACGAGCAGCGCTGGGATCCGAGGCAGCTTCACGCGCGCGCGGGCCGGCTCATTGCGGCGGGAGCATCTTCCACTCGCCGTTCTCGCGGACGAAGGCGATCTCCCCCGTGTCGCTCTCGTCGCCCTTCTGCCGCAGGACCTTGAGGGTCGCCGTGTCGCCCTTCGTCGACGAGCCCTTGATCTGGAACTTCGTGCCCTCGATCTCCTTCTGCATCTTCTTGAGGCCGCCCTGCGCGTCGCCCAGGCTCATCTGCTGCGCGAGCATGCCCTGGTACATGAGGGCGTAGCAGTCGATCGTCTTCTCGACGGCGCCCTCGGACAGGGCCTTGCGCCAGCGCTCGAAGGTCTTCTCGGGCGTCGAGAACTCGGCGCGCGCCGGCGGCACGGTGAAGGAGATGCTGCGGATCTTCTCCTTGGGCAGCTTGATCGTCTGGCCGTTGGCCTCGACGCTGTACACGCCGTCGTAGTAGTGGATGACCTTGCCGTTGAGCTTGGTCTTGTCGACGAGCTCGATGACCTCGCCGCGCGCCGGCAGCGCGGCGCCGCAGAGGGCGGCGAGCGTCAGGCTGGCGAGCAGGGGGCCGAGAGGGGAGCGCTTTCGCATGCGGGTGTGGTTCTCCTGCGGCCCGTTTGACCGATCCCGCCTAGGCCGAGATGCCCGGCGCCGGGAACTTCGCGCAGAGCGCCTTGACCTCGGCGCGGACCTTGTCCGCGTTCTCGTCGGTCGGGTTCGTGATCACCTTGTCCATCCACGCCGCGATGAGCTTCATCTCGGCCTCGCCCATGCCCCGGCTCGAGACGGACGGGGACCCGAGGCGGATGCCCGACGGGTCGAAGGGCTTGCGCGGGTCGTACGGCACCGTGTTGTAGTTGAGCTCGATGCCGGCCCGGTCGAGCGCGCGCGCCGCCACCTTGCCGGGCACGTTCTTGTTCGTGAGGTCGACGAGGATGAGGTGGTTGTCCGTGCCGCCCGAGACGACCTGGTAGCCCTTGGCCATGAGCTCGGCCGCGATGACCTTCGCGTTCGAGACGACGCGCCTCGCGTACTCCCGAAACGCGGGCTGCGCCGCTTCCTTGAGCGCGACGGCGAGCGCCGCCGTGTTGTGGACGTGCGGGCCGCCCTGCAGGCCCGGGAAGACGGCCTTGTCGATCGCCGACTGGTGCTCGGCCTTGCAGAGGATCATGCCGCCGCGCGGGCCGCGCAGCGTCTTGTGCGTCGTCGTCGTGACGACGTCGGCGTGGGGGACGGGGGAGGGGTGCGCGCCGCCCGCGACGAGGCCGGCGATGTGGGCCATGTCGGCCGCGTACCTCGCGCCCACCTCCCGCGCGATCCCGGCCATCGTCTCGAACTCCCAGATGCGCGAGTACGCCGTGCCGCCCGCCCAGATGAGCGACGGCCGCTCCTTCTTGGCGAGGTCGCGCACCTCGTCGTAGTCGATGCGCCCGGTGTCCTTGCGCACGCCGTAGGGGACCGACTGGAAGAACTTGCCCGTGATCGAGACGTTCCAGCCGTGCGTCAGGTGCCCGCCCATGGGCAGCGCGAGGCCCATGACCTTGTCGCCGGGCTTGAGAAAGGCCAGGTAGACCGCGAGGTTGGCCGGCGAGCCCGAGTAGGGCTGGACGTTGGCGTGCGCGGCGCCGAAGAGCGACTTGGCGCGCTCGATGGTGAGCGTCTCGAGCGGATCGACGACC
The DNA here is from genome assembly GCA_035546175.1 of Polyangia bacterium. Taxonomy (GTDB): domain Bacteria; phylum Myxococcota_A; class Polyangia; order Fen-1088; family Fen-1088; genus DASZFV01. The sequence continues at coordinate 16,089 of DASZWW010000423.1, read as the reverse complement.
TGCTGGCCCTCGTAGTAGCGTTTGCCCGGGTACCCCTCGCTGTACTTGTTGGTGAAGACCGAGGACGAGGCCTCGAGGACCGCCTTCGACACGTAGTTCTCGGAGGGGATGAGGCGAATGGTCTCGGCCTGGCGGCGCGCCTCGGCGCGGCACAGCTCGTCGACCTCGGGATCCGCGACCTTGAGCGCTTCGTACATCATGTGCAGCGCAAGCTATTCTCTTGCCTGTCGCCGGTCAATGGTCAGCCGGCCCACCGAACGACGGTTGCGTATCTGGTTCCACGAGATATGTTTCGGGGCGACTAAGAGCTATGAAGAGACTTCGCGGAGGACTGGTCGGCTACGGGTTCATCATGGAGCGCGGCCATGCCGCCGGGTATCGCGAGCGCGCGAAGGCCCAGGACGACGTCGAGATAGTGGCCGTGGCCGACGTCTCGGAGGAGCGCCGGGAGCTCGCGCGCCGGCACTTCCCGAACGCGCGCCTCTACGCCGACCACGAGGCCCTGCTCGCCGCCGAGCACGCCGGCCTCGACTTCGTCGACGTGGCGACGCCGCCCTGCGACCACGCCGCCGTCACGCACGCGGCCTTCGACCGCGGCCTCCACGTGCTCTGCGAGAAGCCCCTCGCGACCTCGATCGACGAGGCCCGCGGCATGCTCCGGCACGCCGCCGAGGCCGAGCGCGTCCTCTTTCCGTGCCACAACTACAAGCACGCGCCGGTCGTGAAGACCGTGCGCGGCGTGCTCGACGCCGGGCGCATCGGCAAGGTGCACCTCGTGACGCTGCAGACCTTCCGCAACACGCACGCCAAGGGCGTCGGCGAGTGGCGCACCGACTGGCGCCGCGAGCGGCGCTACTCGGGCGGCGGAATCGCCATGGACCACGGCAGCCACACGTTCTACCTGGCCTTCGAGTGGCTCAAGGCCTACCCGACGGCCATCACGGCGCGGGCCGCGACGCTCGGGCCCTTCGACACCGAGGACGACTTCACCTGCAGCCTGAAGTTCCCGACCGGCGTGGCCTCCGCGCACCTGTCGTGGAACGCCGGCGTGCGCAAGGTGCTCTACACGATCCACGGCGAGCGCGGCGCCGTGCGCGTCGAGGACGACGCCGTCGAGGTCGCCACCCAGATCGTGGGGGCGGACCCGGACGGCAACAAGAACAACGTCAGCTGGAGGTTCGAGCGCCTCGAGATCTCCTCCGACTGGATGGACTCGAGCCACGTCACCTGGTTCAACTCGATGTTCGACGACTTCAAGGGCGCGATCGCGCGCGGCGAGTTCGTGGGGCAGGAGGCGCGCGAGGCGTTCCTGTGCGTGCAGCTCATCGCCACGGCCTACGCCTCGGCGCGGGAGGGCAGCCGCGAGCTGCCGCTGCTCGGCCTGGCGGCCCTCGAGGGCGACGACGTCACCGACCGGCTCGCCCACAAGCCGCGCGGCACGCGCGCCCGGGACGCGATCCCGTGAGACCCGACCTGCAGCTCCAGGACGTCCACTTCGCGATCGGGATGACGGTCCTCCTGGCCGCGGTGCTCGTCCTCTACGGCGCGCGCCTGCTCGCGCGCGGCCGGGCGCGCCACTCGCGCACCGACGCCGACGGCGGCAGCGTGTTCCTGCACAAGGGCGCCATGGAGATGGGCTACTGGATGCTCGAGCCGGTCGTGCGCGCGCTGGCCGCCCTCCAGATCACGCCCAACCAGGTGACGCTCTTCGCGCTCGTGCCGGCGCTCCTCGGCGCCGTCGCCGCCGGCTTCGGGTGGTTCGCGCTCTCGTCCCTGCTGTTCACGCTCGCGTCCCTGTGCGACCTCGTCGACGGCGTGCTGGCGCGCCGCACGGGCGTCGCCTCCGACGCGGGCGAGGTCGTCGACGCCGCCGTCGACCGCTACCTCGAGTTCCTCTTCCTGGCGGGCGTCGCGGTCTACTACCGCACGCACTGGATCGTCCTCGTGCTCGTCTTCGCGGCGCTGCTCGGCAGCTACATGGTGAGCTACACCACCGCCAAGGCGGAGGCCATGGCCGTGCCGCCGCCGCGCGGGTCGATGCGCCGGGCCGAGCGCGCGGTGTACCTGCTCGTGGGCGCCGGCCTCACGGCCTACACGCGCGTCGCCTTCGAGAGCTTCCCGTCCCACGCGCTGCGCGAGCTGCCCATCCTCGTCGCGCTCTCCCTCGTCGCCGTCGTGACCAACGTCTCGGCCGTCCAGCGCTTCGCGGCCATCGCCGCCGCGCTGCGCGACCGGCGCGGCCCCGCCGCGGCCCCGCCGCCGGCTCCCAGGGACGGGGACCTCGTCTCCCGACAGAGCCCGCCGGCGAGCTCGCTGTAGTGGCCACGGCCACCCCCGCCCGCAGCCTGTCGGCGACGGCCTGGGAGTGGGTCCGTCACCACGTCTCGTCGATCCTCGCCACGATCGCCGACTACGGGGTCATGGTCGCGTGCGTCGAGCTCGCCGGCATGCGGCCCGTGCCCGCCACGGTGTTGGGCGCGCTCGTCGGAGGCTTCACGAACTTCCTGCTCGCGCGCGCCTTCGCTTACCGCGCCACCCAGGAGCGGGTGGGCGGCCAGACGTGGCGCTACGCCGTCGTCTCGGCGGCGAGCCTGGGGCTCAACGCCGCGGGCGAGCACCTCTTCACGGACATCCTGGGCCTCCAGTACTTTGTGGCGCGCGTCATCACCTCCGTGATCGTGAGCAACGCCTGGAATTACCCCTTACAACGATTTTTCGTATTCTCGCGACGGGCGGAAGGAGCTAAGCATCCAAGCGCCCGCCAAGATGACCGCCCAGCCTAAAGACCAGCGCGCCCAGATCAAGACCGCCGTCCCCGGCCCGGAGAGCCTGGCCCTGCGCGCCCGCGAGGACGCGCACATGGCCCCGGGCCTCCAGGGCTACGCCGTCTCGGCGGGCATCGTCGTCGAGGAGGGGAGGGGGAGCGCCGTCACCGACGTCGACGGCAACACGTACCTCGACTTCATCGGCGGCATCAACGTCGGCGCGCTCGGCCACTCGCACCCCACGTACGTCGAGGCCCTCAAGGCCCAGGCCGAGAAGATCGCCGTCGGCTCGTTCACCTCACGCGCGCGCGTCGAGCTGGCGGAGCGGCTCGCCGCCAGGCCGCCCGCCCCGGGCGTGCATCGCCTCCAGCTCTACTCGGGCGGCGCCGAGGCCGTCGAGAGCGCGCTGCGGCTCGCCAAGTGCCACACGGGCAAGTACGAGTTCGTGAGCTACTGGGGCGGCTTCCACGGCAAGACGATGGGCGCGCTGTCGCTCATGGGCTCGACGTTCAAGAACCGGCTCGGGCCCATGGTGCCGGGCGCGCACCAGATCCCGTACGCCGACTGCTACCGCTGCCCGCTGGGCCTCCAGTACCCGAGCTGCGGCATCGCCTGCGCCGAGGTGGGGCGCAAGCACGTCAAGACCGCCTCGGCGGGCGCCGTCGCCGCCGTCGTCATCGAGCCCATGCAGGGCACGGCCGGCAACGTCGTGCCGCCGCGGGAGTTCCTGCCCGCGGCGCGCGCGCTCGCCGACGAGCTCGGCGCCGTGCTCATCGCCGACGAGATGATCACGGGCCTCGGGCGCACGGGCAAGCGGTGGGGCGTCGAGCACACGGGCGTCAGGCCCGACGTCGTGACCATCGGCAAGGCCTTCGGCGGCGGCTTCCCGCTCTCGGGCCTCCTGACGACCGACGAGATCGCCCAGGCCAAGCCCTGGGGCGTCCCCTCGGGCTCGTCGTCGAGCTACGGCGGCAACCCGCTGGGCGCCGCCGCGGGCGCGGCCGCCCTGCGCATCATCGACGAGGAGCGGCTCACCGAGAACGCGCGCGAGGTGGGCGCCGTCATGCTCCGCGAGCTCGAGGGCTTCGTCGAGCGCTACCCCTTCGTGGGCTTCGTGCAGGGCGCCGGGCTCTTCCTGCGCGTCGAGCTCGTGCGCGACAAGAAGACGAAGGAGCCGCTCCCGCGCAGGCTCACCGAGCGCATCTTCGCCGAGTGCGTGCGGCGCGGCCTGCTCACGATGGCGTACGCCGCGAGCTTCCGCATCCAGCCGGCGCTCACGATCGACGAGGCGACGGCCCGGAACGGCCTCGCGATCCTCGCCGAGGTCTTCGACGCCGTGGCGCGCGAGGGAACCTGGCGGGGATGACGCCGGCCACGGCGGCCGCGCCCCGGCCCGAGGGCGCGCGCGCGTGGGTCGCCCACGTCCTCGCCGTCTGGTTCGGCTGCGGCCACCTGCCGCTCGCGCCCGGGACCTGGGGCACGCTCGGCGCCATCCCCCTCTACCTCCTCGTGCGGCCGCTCGGCCTGCCGGCCGTCGCGGCCACGGCCGCCGTCGTGACGCTCGTGGGCCTGTGGGCCGCGGGCGACGTCGAGCGCCGCCTGGGCGGCAAGGACCCCCAGATCGTGTGCATCGACGAGGTGGCCGGCGTGCTCGTCACCTGGCTCGCCGCGCCCCCGACCTGGCGGGGGCTCATCGCGGGCGTCGTGCTCTTCCGCGTCTTCGACCAGACGAAGCCCTGGCCAGCGCGCGCGGCCGAGCGCCTGGGAGGCGGGGCCGGCGTCATGCTCGACGACGTCGCGGCGGGCGTCTGGGGCGCGCTCGTCCTCGGGGCCTGCCGCCTCCTGCACTGGGTCTGAGGCGCGCCGCCTCGCGCCGCTCAGCGCGCGGGGCGAACGTCCCCGCCCGGGACGGCGTCGACGTCGGGGAGCGCTTCCGGCTCGACCTCCTCCTGGCCGAGCGCCCCTGCCTGCGGCTCGAGCCCGGACGAGCGCGACGAGCGCGACGGGCGCGACGGGCGGATGACCTGCAGCACGGCCGGCAGCACCACGACGGCCGTCGTGAGGCAGGTGATCTCGCCGAGCACGGCGAGCAGCCCGAAGAGGAACAGGCCGACGTTCTTGGCGACGAGCAGCGACGAGTAGCCGACGATCGTCGTCAGCGAGCAGAGGCCGACGGCGCCGCCCGTCTCGCGCACGGCCGCCTCGACGTCCCGCCGGTCGTCGCGGACGTAGCGCGCCATGACGTTGACGGCGTAGTCGACGCCGATGCCGAAGGTGATGGGGAAGGCGATGAAGTTCACGAAGTTGATCTTGATGCCGAAGCCCAGCGTCGCGCCGAGCAGCCACACGACGCCCACGAGCAGCGAGCCGATCACGAAGGGCGTCGCGAGCTGGCCCCGGAAGACCATGAGGACCGTCGCGACGACGCCGAGGAACGCCAGCAGCGAGGCGAGCGGGCCGTCGACCCGCATCGACTCGATGATGTCGGAGGTCAGGGGCGGCCCGCCCGCGACGCGCGCGGGCCGGCCGCCGAGCGTCGTGGTCGCGCGCGCGATGTCCCGCAGCGTCCGCACGTACGTCGCGAGCGTCTCGCCGCGCCACCAGCTCGTGGCCGGGTTGGGGAAGACCAGCACGACGCGGCCGCGCGTGCCGTCGTGCTCGCGCAGGCCGGTCGTGAAGGCCAGCGGCAGCTCGGCGTCGATCACCGGGCGCCCCGAGGACAGCAGCTCGTCGACACGGCTCCGGTCCTCGGGCGACATACGCGCGCGCAGCTTGGGGCCGAGCTTCTTCCGGATGGCCTCGAGCTCCTCCCGCTTTGCGGACTGGTCGGGCGGCACGAGGTCGTCATAGGTGCGAATCGAGGCCACCATCGAGGCGAGGGGCGGCCTCGTCGCGGCGTCGCGCAGGCGCGCGGCGACGACCCGCGCCTCGGAGACGCTGTCCGTGAGGATCACCGTGGGCGTGAGGTAGCGGCCGAGGAGGGTGTCCATCTTCCTGCCCCAGAAGCCCTCGCCCGAGGTCCAGGTGTCGCGGCGCCGCAGGTGGGAGAAGTCGTACTCGAGATTGCCGGCGCCGAAGTGGCGCACCTGCCAGGCGGCGAGCACGGTCACGAGCGCGGCGCCGAGGGCGATGGCGCGCGGGCGCGACACCACCACGCGCGCCACCCGCCCCATGAGCGGGCGGCGGCGCGGCACGGGCGCGACCGTGGCCAGGCGGCCGCCGTCGAGCCAGGCGATGAGGGGCGGCCCCAGGACGAAGGTGAGCGCCCAGACGAGCAGCATGCCGAGGCCGCCGATCACGCCGAACTGCCGGAAGCCGCGGAACTGCATGGCGACGAGCGAGCCGTAGGCGACCCCCGCCGCGAGCGCCGCCGCGAGCGTGCCCTTGCGGGTGGCGTCGAGCGCGATTCCGAGCGCCCGCTCGATCGAGAGGCCGCGCCGCCGCTCCTCGACGTAGCGCGCCAGCTGGATGATCCCGAAGTTCACGCCGTTGCCGACGATGATCGAGCCCAGGAAGGCGGTGTTCGAGTTCAGCGAGGTGACGTGAAACGGCGGCAGGCTGGCGACGGCGAACGCGTAGACGGCGCCCGCGAAGAGGGGCAGGAACAGCGCCGGCACGGCGCGCCCCCAGCCGTAGAAGACGATCAGCGACAGGATGACGAGGCCGCCCACGAGGCCGAACGAGATCGAGAGGTCCTCGACGAGCGCCGACGTCTCCTCGGCCTCGATGGCCACGTCGCCCGCGTAGCCGATGCGCAGGCCCGGGCCGTGGCGCGGCGCGATCTCGGCCACGTCGGCCTTGACGCGCGACATGAGGGCGCCCGCGACCCTCGCGCTCGTCGAGAAGCCGCCCACCTCGACGAGCATGAGCGTCGTGCCGAGGCGCGTGCTCGAGAAGCGATCGTGCTCGAGCTCGGGGCCGCTGACCTGAGCGCGGTACTTGTTCTCGATGTCCGAGAAGTCGACCGAGGGCGCCGGCTCGTCCTCGTCGAGCAGCGTGCCCGTCTGCTTGCCGTACTCCCAGTGGATGCGGTCCTCGACGCGCTCGCGGATCGTCCGCAGGTCGGCGAGCGGCAGCAGCATGGCCGCGTGCCGCTCCACGAACTCGTGCTCGCTCTTGAAGCCGACCCGCACGGCGCTCACGAGGTCGGGCGGGTAGGCGCGCACGCGCGCCGCCAGCTCGTCGAGCAGCGCCTCGCCGGCCGCGATGGTGCCGCCGGCGCGCGCGTCGACCTCGACGACGACGCCCAGGTACTGCAGGCCCGCCATGCGCGCGCGCAGCTCCTGGATGGCGAGCACGCTGGGCGCGTCGCGGGGCAGGAGCTCCTCGACGTCGCTGCGCAGGTTCTTGTAGAGCGACGCGGTCCGCCAGGCCGCCGGCACGGCGAGCAGCGCCGCCAGGGCCCACAGCACGCGGCCGTGGCGGAGGGTCCACGCCACGAAGCGGCGGGTTCGAGGGGACGGGTCGCGTTCCGTCGGTGAGCCCAAGGCGGGCGGGACTATAGCCGACGATCCGGAGACTTGCGGCGATCCGCCTCACGCGGTGCGCGAAGACGGCGCGCGCGTTGTGGTAGGGTCGGGGGCCCCCCCGATGCGCTTCGTTCCAGACCGATCCGGCTTCGAGGAGCTGGCCCGCCGCGGCCGGCTCGCCTTCGTCTACAAGGAGGTCGTCGCCGACGCCGACACCCCCGTCTCCGCCTACGCCAAGCTCGGCCGGGGCCCGTACTCGTTCTTGCTCGAGAGCGTCGTGGGCGGCGAGAAGTGGGCCGCCTACAGCTTCGTGGGCGTGCGCCCGCGCGCCGTCGTGCGCGCCCGCGGCGAGGACGTCGAGATCCTCACCCCGGTCGACGCGCGCTCGTCGGACTTCGCGGTCACGGAGCGCGTCAAGGCCAAGGAGCCGGTGCGCTTCCTCGACGAGTACCTCGCGAAGCTCGCGCCGGCGATGCCGCCGGGGCTGCCGCGCTTCTTCGGCGGCGCCGTGGGCTTCCTGACCTACGACATCGTGCGCTCCTTCGAGCGGCTCCCGGCCACCAAACCGGACGACCTGGGCCTGCCCGAGCTCTGCTTCGCCATCACCGACACCGTGGTCATCTTCGACAACCTGCGCGGCACGCTCAAGGTCGTCGCCGCCGTGGACGTCGGCCCCGGCGTCGACCTGCCGCGCGCCTACGACGACGCCTGCGCGCGCATCGACGGCGTCCTCGACCGCCTGGCCCGCCCGGCGCCGCCGCTGCGCCCGCTCGACCCGGAGCCGCCCCAGCCGCTGCCCGTGCCGAGATCGACGGTCACGAAGGAGGCCTACGAGGACGGCGTCCGCCGCATCAAGGAGTACATCCTCGCGGGCGACGCCTTCCAGGTCGTCTACTCGCAGCGCTTCCAGCTCCCGCGCGGCGACGTCGATCCCTTCGACGTGTACCGGGCCCTGCGGGTCACGAACCCGTCGCCGTACATGTTCCACCTCGAGTTCCCCGACGCCGTCGTGACGGGCGCCTCGCCCGAGGTGCTCGTGCGCATGGAGAACGGCTACGTCGAGGTGCGGCCCATCGCGGGCACGGCCCGGCGCGGCGCCACGCCCGCCGAGGACGCGCGCCTCGAGGCCGAGATGCGCGGCGATCCCAAGGAGGTCGCCGAGCACGTCATGCTCATCGACCTCGGGCGCAACGACGTGGGCCGCGTGAGCGCGCCCGGCACGGTGCGCGTCACGGAGACGATGGTCACCGAGCGCTACTCGCACGTCATGCACCTCGTCTCGAACGTGCGCGGCGAGGTGGCGCCCGGCGTGCGCCCCGGCGACGTCCTGCGCGCCTCGTTCCCGGCGGGCACGCTCTCCGGCGCGCCCAAGATCCGCGCCATGGAGATCATCGAGGAGGTGGAGCCGTTCCGCCGCAACCTCTACGGCGGGGCCGTCGGCTACATCTCGTACACGGGCAACCTCGACACGGCCATCGCCATCCGCACGCTCGTCACCAAGGGCGACACGATCTACGTGCAGGCGGGGGCGGGCCTCGTGGCCGACAGCGTGCCCGCGAGCGAGCACGCCGAGTGCCACAACAAGGCGCGCGGCGTGGTGGCGGCCGTCGAGATCGCGCGCCGCGCCAGCGAGCGGGGGAGCGCTTAGCCATGCTGCTCGTCATCGACAACTACGACTCGTTCACCTACAACCTCGTCCAGTACCTGGGCGAGCTCGGGCAGGCCGTGCGCGTCGTGCGCAACGACGAGATCGCCGCCGCCGACGTGGGGGCCATCGCGCCCACGCACATCGTGATCTCGCCCGGGCCGTGCACGCCCAACGAGGCCGGCATCAGCCTCGAGACGATCAAGCTCTGGGCGGGGAAGATCCCCATCTTCGGCGTGTGCCTCGGGCACCAGTCGATCGGCCAGGCCTTCGGCGGCAAGATCGTGCGCGCCGCCCGCGTCATGCACGGCAAGACCTCGAAGATCTTCCACGACGAGAAGGGCGCCTTCACGGGCCTGCCGAACCCCTTCGAGGCGACGCGCTACCACTCGCTGCTCATCGAGCGCGCGAGCGTGCCCGACGTCCTCGAGGTCACGGCCAAGACCTGGGACGAGGAGATCATGGCCGTGCGCCACAAGACGCTGCCCGTCGAGGGCGTGCAGTTCCACCCCGAGTCCTTCCTCACGACGGTGGGCAAGGATCTCCTGCGCAACTTCCTCGAGCGCAGAGGGCGGCCATGAGCCCGAAGACGCCCCCGCTCGGCGCCGAGATCACGGGGACGGGGGTGAGCGCCGAGTTCGGCGTCAAGGAGGCCCTGGCGCGCATCGTCGACAAGGGCGATCTCTCGGCCGACGAGATGGCGAAGATCGTCGGCAAGATCATGGACGGCGAGGTGTCGGCCACGCTCATCGCCGGGCTGCTCGTGGGGCTGCGGATGAAGGGCGAGACGGTGGGGGAGGTCGTGGGCGCGGCCAAGGCCATGCGCGCGCGCATGGTCCCCGTGGCCTTCGAGGCGCCGAAGCTCGTCGACACCTGCGGCACGGGCGGCGACAACTCGCACTCCGTGAACATCTCGACGCTGGCGTCGTTCATCGTCGCGGGCTGCGGCGTCGTCGTCGCGAAGCACGGCAACCGCGCGCAGTCGTCGCGCTCGGGCTCGCACGACGTCCTCGAGGCGCTCGGGCTCGAGGCGGCGCCGGCCCCGGACCTCGCGGCCCGCTGCCTCCGCGAGGCCAAGCTCGCCTTCCTGTTCGCGCCCGCGCACCACGGCGCGACGAAGCACGTCGGCGGGCCACGCAAGGAGCTCGGCGTACGGACGATCTTCAACTTGCTCGGCCCGCTCACGAACCCGTCGGGCGCGCGCTTTCACGTCAACGGCGTCTTCGCCAAGGACCGCTGCGAGCTGCTCGCGCGCGCCCACGACGTGCTCGGGTCGGAGCGCGCGCTCGTCGTCCACGGCTCGCCCGGGCTCGACGAGTTCGCGCCCACGGGCGCGACCCACCTCGCCGAGCTCAAGGACGGGCTCGTGCGCAGCTACGAGGTCACGCCGGCCGACTTCGGCCTGCCGCCCGCCGATCCCATCGGCCTGCTGGGCGGCTCGCCCGAGTTCAACGCCCTCGTCATCAACGAGGTGCTCTACGCCGTGCCCCAGCACGAGGCCGTGCGCACGGTCGCGCTCATGACGGCGGCCGCGGCGCTCTACGTCGTGGGGGAGGCCGACGACCTGCGCGCGGGCGCCCAGCGCGCGCACGCGGCCCTGCGGAGCGGCGCCGCGCGCGCCGTCCTCGAGACGCTGCGGCAGATCGCGCCGAAGAAGGGGTGAAGAAGGGTTGAGGAAGGGTTCACAGCCGCCATGATCCTCGACGACATCCTCGCGCGCACCCGCGCCGATCTCGCCGCCCGCAAGGCCGGCAAGCCGCTCGCCGAGCTCGAGAAGGGCCTGCCCCAGGGCCCCTCGGCGCGCAGCCTCGCCAAGGCCCTGCGCCCCGGCGCCCCCGGCGAGCGCGTGACGTGCATCGCCGAGTTCAAGCGCAAGTCGCCGTCGGCGGGCTGGATCCGCGAGGGCGGCAAGGCCACGGAGGTCGCGCGCCTCTACGCCGCGGCGGGCGCGTCGGCGCTCTCGGTGCTGACCGACGAGCCCTTCTTCGGCGGCTCGCTCGACGACCTCATGGCGGCGCACGCCGCGACGAGCCTGCCCGTCATGCGCAAGGACTTCATCGTCGACGCCTATCAGCTCGCCGAGGCGCGCGCCGCGGGGGCCGACGCGGCGCTCCTCATCGTGGCGGCGCTCACCGACGCGGAGATGGCGGCGTTGCTCGCCGTGGGCGGGCTCTACGGCCTCGAGCTGCTCGTCGAGGCGCACGACGCCGCGGAGGTCGCGCGCGCCGTGCGGTCGGGCGCGCAGGTCATCGGCATCAACAACCGCGACCTCAAGACCTTCACCGTCGACCGCGAGCTCGCGCTCCGGCTGCGCGCCGAGATCCCGGCCGACCGCGTCGTCGTCGCCGAGTCGGGCATCCGCGACGCGGCCGACGTGGCGCGCCTGCGCGACGCGGGCGTGGACGCCATGCTCGTCGGCGAGGCGCTCATGCGCGCCGAGGATCCCGGGGCCACGCTGCGCGCGCTGCTGGCTGCGCCGTGACGGCGGGCGCGCGCTTCCTCGTCAAGGTGTGCGGCGTGACGTCGCCCGCCGACGCCGAGCTCGCCGTGGCGGCCGGCGCGGACCTCATCGGCGTGAACCTGTGGCCGGAGTCGAAGCGCTACGTCGACGACGGCTCGGCGCGCGACGTCCTGGCCGCCATCCCCGAGGGCGTGCTCAAGGTGGGCGTGTTCGTGAACGCGACCGCCGAGGAGGTCGCCGCGCGCGTCGCCTCGCTCGGCCTCGACAAGGCGCAGCTGCACGGCAACGAGCGCGCGCAGGACTTCGCCGCCCTCGACCCCGCCGTCCTCCTGCGCGCCGCGCGCGTGCGCGACGAGTCCACCTTCCAGACCGAGGCCCTCTGGCGGCCGAGCCTCTGGCTCTATGACGCGTTCTCGCCGGGCTTCGGCGGCAGCGGCCGGGAGGCGCCCTGGCCGCTCGTCGCGAAGCTCGCGCGGCGCCCGTTCCTCCTCGCGGGGGGGCTCACGCCCGAGAACGTCGCCGCGGCGATCGCCGCCGTGCGGCCCGACGGCGTCGACGTGGCGAGCGGCGTCGAGAGCGCGCCGCGGCGCAAGGACGCCTCGAAGCTCCGTCGATTCATCGAGGCTGCGCGAGCGGCCGCGCACGCTATAGTGCCGGCTCCATGAGCGCATCCGCAGTGCCCCCGCGCCCCGGCCGCTACGGCGAGTTCGGCGGCCGCTACGTCTCCGAGACCCTCATCCCGTCGCTCGACGAGCTGACCGCGGCCTGGGCGGCCGCCAGCGCCGACCCGGCGTTCTCCGCGGAGCTGACGCGCCTCCTCACGGAGTACGTCGGACGGCCCACGCCGCTCAGCTTCGGCGCGCGCCTGTCGGCGGAGGTCAGCAAGGGCCTCGGCAAGGAGGGCGCGCGCGCCGTCCGCATCTACCTCAAGCGCGAGGACCTCTGCCACACGGGCGCGCACAAGATCAACAACTGCCTCGGGCAGGTGCTGCTCGCGAGGCGCATGGGCAAGAAGCGCATCATCGCCGAGACGGGCGCCGGGCAGCACGGCGTGGCGACGGCCACCGCCTGCGCGCTCTTCGGCCTGCCGTGCGAGATCTTCATGGGCGCCACCGACGTCGAGCGCCAGTCGCTCAACGTGCTGCGCATGAAGGTGCTCGGCGCCAAGGTGCACGCCGTCAAGGACGGCACGGCGACGCTCAAGGACGCCATGAACGAGGCCCTGCGCGACTGGGTCACGAACGTGCGCGACACCCACTACGTCATCGGCAGCGTCGCGGGCCCGCACCCGTACCCGATGCTCGTGCGCGAGCTCCAGGCCGTGATCGGCCGCGAGGCGCGCGACCAGGTGCAAGAGGCCGAGGGGCGCCTGCCCGACGCGTGCGTCGCCTGCGTGGGCGGCGGCTCGAACGCCATGGGCCTCTTCCACGCCTTCATCCCCGACAGGGGCACGCGGCTCTTCGGCGTCGAGGCGGCGGGCGACGGCGTCGACACGCCCCGGCACGCGGCGACGCTCGCCAAGGGCCGCGTCGGCGTGCTGCACGGCGCGCGCTCCTACGTGCTCTGCGACGAGGAGGGCCAGATCGCCGAGGCCCACTCGATCTCGGCTGGCCTCGACTACCCGGGCGTCGGCCCCGAGCACGCGCACCTCAAGGAGACGGGGCGCGCGGAGTACCTCTCCGTGACCGACGACGAGGCGCTCGCGGGCTTCCAGCTCCTGGCGCGCACCGAGGGCATCCTGCCCGCGCTCGAGAGCTCGCACGCCATCGCCGCGCTCGGGCGCGTGGCCGCCAAGCTGCCGGACGCCGCGGTCATCGTCGTCAACGTCTCGGGCCGCGGCGACAAGGACATGAACACGATCGCCAAGCGCCTCGGTGTGACCCTGTGAGTCGGCTCGCCAAGGTCTTCGCGCGCGCCCACGAGCGCAAGCGCAAGGCGCTCATCATCTACCTCGCGGCCGGGGATCCCGACCACGAGACGAGCGCGCGCCTCATCGGCGCCGCCATCGAGGCGGGCGCCGACGTCGTCGAGATCGGCGTACCGTGGAGCGATCCCTCGGCCGACGGGCCCGCCATCCAGGCCTCGATGCAGCGCGCGCTCGCCGGCGGCGGCGGCCTCGGCCGCGCGCTCGCGCTCACGCGCTCCGTGCGCGAGGCCCACCCCGAGGCCGGGCTCGTGCTCTTCGGCTACGCCAACCCCATCGTCGTCATGGGGCCGGACGTGTTCGCGCTCAAGGCGCGCGACGCGGGCGCCGACGGCGTGCTGTGCGTCGACTACCCGCCCGACGAGGACGCGCGGCTCACCTCGGCCCTGGCGCGCGAGGGCCTCGATCTCGTCCCGCTCCTCGCCCCGACCTCGAACGCCACGCGCATCGCCGCCGCGGCCGCCGCGGCGGGCGGCTTCATCTACTACGTCTCGATGACGGGCATCACCGGGACGTCGCTGGTCGACGTCTCCGAGCCGCGCGCGCAGGTGGCGGCCATCCGCGCCGCGACCTCCGGCCGCCTGCCGGTCGTGGTCGGCTTCGGCATCAAGACCCCCGAGGCCGCGCGCGAGGTCGCGAGCTACGCCGACGGCGTGGTCGTCGGCAGCGCCGCCGTCGAGCTCGTGCGCAAGGCCGTCGAGGCCCGGCGCGACCCCGTGCCCGAGCTCGCCGCCTTCGTTCGCAGCCTGCGCGACGCCGTCTAGCCCTTGGGCTCGATCTTCCCGACGCGCGTGCGCAACTCGGTGATCGTCCCGCGCCCGAGCTCGGCGGTCAGCTTGGCCAGGATCTCGCCGCGCAGGAGCGTGACCTCGTGCGCGAGCGCGGAGCTCGCGACGCGCACGAAGAGCGTCGTGCCCGCCACCCGCTCGGGCGCCGTGCGCGCGCGCAGCATCTCTCCGACGATGCGCGCGTAGGCGTCGAACACGCGGAACTCGAGCGCGCGGCCCTGGCCGCCGAGGCGCGCCAGCACCTGGCCCATGAGGTCGCCCGTGGTCTCGGGCGGGCCCAGGTGCTCGCGGTGCTTGGGCCGCCACGGCTTCCACGGCTTGTCGTACTTGCGCTCGCCCGGGGACGCCAGCGTCGGCTTCGGCTTCACGGCGCCAAGCATACGGGGCGCGCACGCCGCGCCGCAATCTCGACGGCGGCCGTGCGCTATGCTCGCGCCATGCCGCGCCAAACGATCTCGACGCCCGACGCTCCCAAGGCCATCGGACCCTACGCGCAAGCCGTGAGCGCGACGGGCCGCCTCGTCTTCTGCTCGGGCCAGATCCCGCTCGATCCCGCGACCGGCGAGATCGTGGGCGCGGGCGACGTGCGCGAGCAGACCGAGCGCGTGATGCAGAACCTCGGCGCCGTGCTGCGCGCCGCGGGCGCGTCGCTCGCGAACGTCACGAAGACGACGATCTTCCTCACCGACCTGCAGGACTTCGCGGTGGTCAACGAGGTCTACGCCAAGCACGTCGGCGCCCACCCGCCGGCCCGCGCCACGGTCCAGGTCGCCGGCTTGCCGCGGGGCGCGTCCGTGGAGATCGAGGCGATCGCGGTCGTCGAGTGACCGCGCGGGCGAGGGTCAGCTGGCCTTGGTGACGAGGCCTGAGCGGAGGCAGCGCGCGCAGACGCGGATGTGCGTGTTCGTGCCGTCGACCTTGGCGTGAACGCGGCGCAGGTTGGCGCGCTGGGTGCTGCGGGTCTTGATGTTCGAGTGGCTCACGTTGTTCGCGACCCGCCGCGTTTTGCTGCAAATGGCGCACTGGGCTGGCATAAATTTCCTCCGGAAGGGCGGTACCTTTAGCATCCAACCATGGAATTCGCAAGCGGGCCCACGGGCGTCCTTGCCGGCGTCCTCGTGCTGGCCTCGCTCGCGGTCCTGACGGGGGCCGGCTGCCGCTCGCGGCCGCCGCCCGACGCGGGCGCGCCAGCCCCGGCGGCGTCGGGCTTCACGCTGGCGGGGCGGGTCACGGACGAGGTCGATCGGCCGCTGCCCGAGGCGCGCGTGCTGGCCTTCGGGCCGCTCGGCGACGCGGCCCTGACCTCGCGCCGCGAGACGCGCGCCGATCTGGGCGGCCGCTTCGCCTTCGAGGGGCTGCCGCGCGGGCGCTACACGCTGCTCGTCGAGGCCCCCGGGCTGGCGTCGATCGAGCCCCCGGCGTGCGACGTGCCGGGCGCGGCCCCCGTGGTCCGGTTGTCGGGGCAGGGCCGGTCGCTCTCGGGGATCGTCGTGTGGCGCGGCGAGCCGGTGCCGGGCGCGTCCGTCCGGCTGGGGAGCGGGACGCTCGCGCGCGCGACGGTGGGCGACGAGACGGGGCGGTTCGTCTTCCGTGGGCTCGGCCCGGGCACCTTTGCGCTCCGGGCGACGTACCGCGACCTGGCGTCTGCGATCCTGAGCGACGTGCCCCCCGACGACGGTGGGCCCGACGCGGGCGCGCGCGTCCCCGCGCGGCTCGAGCTCGCGAGCGGGCGCGAGCTCTCGGGCGCCGCCGTCGACGAGACGGGCCGCGGCCTCTCCGGCGTCGAGGTGCGCGCCGAGCTCGCCCCCGACGATCCGCTGGCCGACACGGCCACGACGGGGCCGGGCGGCGCCTTCGTGCTCGCGCCGGTGCCGCCGGGTCGCTACCGCCTCGTCGCCCGCGCGCCCGGGTACCTGTCGCGGGCGGCCACGGCCGTCACGCTCGGGGCCGACGCGGGCCCGCGCGTCTCGGCCCGGCTCGAGCTCGTGCGCGCCGCGTCGGCCGAGGGCCGCGTCGTGGACGCCCGCGGCGCGCCCG
>DASZWW010000422.1:0-2140 GCA_035546175.1 Polyangia bacterium | reverse complement strand
CGCGCCTCAGGGCGCGGCGCTGAACGTCAGCCCGTCGAACGAGACCCACGAGCTCGCCGGGTAGATCATCTCGAAGACGACGTCCCCCGTCGGCTTGAAGGCGACGGTGCAGGGGGACGTGCCCCCGCAGGCCATCGCCTCCTCGACGATGGCCGCCGGGCGAAAGCCGGCCGGGAGCTGGGCGACCAGCATCCCCGGGGACGGCGTGCCCTTGACGGAGCCTTGCAGGTGCACGATCCCGAGCGCGTCCCGGGCGTACGAGGGATCGGCGTACCCGTTCCCGTAGGCGGTCCATCCGCCCATGAAGGTGAGCTTGTTCCAAGTGAGCGGCGCCGTCAGCGCGGCGATCTGCGACGAGAGCGCCGCAAAGTTGCTGTTGAGGTCGGCGGCCTTGAGCACGTCGCCGTCGTTCCACGTCTTGAGCTGCGCCGCGGTCCAGCCGATCGAGGTCACGCCGACCACGACGGCGAGCGAGACGGACGCCACGAGCGCGGCCCGAGAGAGGCGACCCGGAACCCTCGGGCCAGGAACCCTCCCTTGCCGCGGCCACTCTTCGGTGTCCATCGCCACCGCTCAACCTATGTCCCCGCCGCGCGAGATCAAGAAGCCGGCATTTCCCGACGCGCCTCGCTTGACCGCTCGGCGCGCGGTGCGCAGATCGAAGGTACATGTCAACTCGCGCGTGGCGCGCGACGGCCCGGCGCTCGACGCCTCTGCTCGTCATGGGGGCTCTCGTGCTGGGATGCGTCTCGAACTCGGCGACCCCGGACGGCGGCGAGGGGCGCGAGGGCATGGCCACGGCGCCGCGCGACGACGGGGGCTCGGACGGCGCGCCCTTCTCGGGCGTGGCGACGGTCGACGCCACGACCATGCAGAGCGAGGCGGACGACGCCCGGAGCGCCCCCGTCGCCGACGCGGACGCGCCCGGCCCGGACGCGAGCGCCGCCGTCGACGACGCGATGACGCGCCCTCCCGACGCCGTCGACCCGAGCGCTGACGCCGGCGCGAGCGACGTCGTCGACGCCGTCGGCCCGGACGCGCCGGACGCGGCGGCGGAGCCGACCGGACCGAGCGCCTGCGTGCTCGGCGCGTCGATCGCCGGCGCCTGCCTCCTCTGAGGCCCGACGGGCCGCGCGGGCAATGCGTGGCCCAGCCGGGCGGCAGCGGCCTGTGCGCCCAGAGGTGAGCCTACTGCTCGCCGAACACGTACTTGCAGAGCGGGATCCACCCGTTCGCCGGGTTGTCGTTGCAGAACACCGTGTGCCCGCCCGGCGTGGTGCCGCCGTCGCCGCCGATCATCGCGAACAGGTGCTGGTCCGTCGTGTACGACGCGGGCATGCCGTTCGGGTAGACGTTCACCACGGTGCCCGGCCACTTGGCCTTGATGACGTTGGTGAGGATCGCGTCCGTCTGCATCGGCCACGCCGTCGTCTGGCCGACGAGGTCGAACTTGCGGTCCTCGGGCGTCGCCGACGGATCGGTCATCCAGGTGGCGTTCGGCCAGCCCTCGTCGACGGGGCCCGAGGTGCAGACGACGCGGCCGAAGCGAATGTACGTCGACACCATCGCCCAGGTCTGCGAGCCCCACGAATAGCCGACGACCCAGACGTCGGTCGTGCGCAGCGACCCGTCGGCGTCGAGGAAGAAGCCCCAGTCGCCGCCGGGGTCGGCCTGCATGCCGTACTGGATCGCGGCGAGCGTCTCCTCGAGCATGCTCGTCCCCTTCGGCACGGTGTTCCAGGTGACGCGGCCCTTGCCGTCCCACAGGTCCGTGCGCGCGTCGCCGACCTGGCGGTTGGCCTCGGGGGTGTTCATGCCCTTGTACATGGCGGGCACGCTGCTGCCCGTGAGGTTCGTCTGCGTCGCGGGCATGAAGATGTGGAAGCCGTACTGGTGGACGAAGGCGTCGATGCCGCCGCTGCCGGGGCCGCCCCCGATGCCGCCGAGGAAGAGCACGAGCTTGCCCATGATCGGCTTGCTCTTGTTCAGGTACATCGGCTGGCCGTTGAAGCTCTTGTTGAAGGTGGCGCCCGGCATGACGTTGATCGGGCGCGGCGGCGGCGGGTCCATCGTGCCGCTCGCGCCGGCGGTGCCCGTCGAGCCGCCCGCGCCGGCGCTGCCCGTCGCGCCGGCGGCGCCG
>DASZWW010000421.1:0-14152 GCA_035546175.1 Polyangia bacterium | reverse complement strand
CGCGCGAGCTCGCCGTCGTGCCCGCCGAGCCGGCGCGGGCGCGCGCGTTCCTCGCGGCCGTGCCCGTCGAGCTCTTCACGACGGACGCCGAGCTGCGCGCGGCCTTCCGGCGCTGGGGCACGCGCACGGCGGCGCAGCTCGCCGAGCTGCCGCCCGACGCGGTGGCCCTGCGCCTCGGCGAGCCGGGCGCGCGCGTGTGCCGCCTGGCGCGCGCCGCCGAGACCGACGACGACGAGCCGTTCGTGCCGCGCCTGCCCGAGGACGCCCTCGAGGAGGCCGTCGAGCTCGACTACCGCCTCTACGAGCTCGAGCCGCTCGCCTTCGTGCTGCGCGGCCTCGTCGATCGCGCGCTCGCGCGGCTCGCGGCGCGGGGCCTGGCGTGCGCGGGGCTCACCGCGCGGCTCACGCTCGATCCGCGCGGGCTCGACGTGCGGTCCGTGCCCATCGCCGCGCCCACGCGCGACGCCGCGACGCTCGTCCAGCTCCTGCGCCTCGATCTCGCGCGCCGGCCGCCCGAGGCCCCGATCGTGGGCGCGCGCCTGATCGCGCTGCCGGCGCGCGCGCGCCCCACGCAGCTCGACATCCTGCGCCCCGCGGGCCCGGCGCCCGACCGCCTCGCGGCGACGCTCGCGCGCCTCGCGGCGCTCGTCGGCCCCGACAACGTCGGCGCGCCCGCGGTCGAGGACACGTGGCGCGAGGAGGCGGCGCGCGTGGCGCCGTTCCCCATCACCTCGTCTCCACCGCCGCCGGTGCCGACGAGCCCGGGGCCGCCCGCGCTCTCGATCCGACGCCTTCGCCCCGCGCAGGAGATCGAGGTCCTCGTGGGCCGCGCGGGTCCGACGGCGCTGCGCGGGCGCGACACGACGGCGCGCGTGCTCGTCGCCGCGGGGCCGTACCGCGCCTCGGGCGAGTGGTGGAAGGCGGCCGAGGACGGCGGCTCGTGGGCCCGCGAGTACTGGGACGTCCACGCCTCCGACGGCGCCGTCTACCGCGTGCACCAGGACCAGCGCGACGGCCGCTGGTTCCTCGACGGCTACTACGACTGAGCCTCCTGGATTTGCTATGGCATCAGAGCGACCGAAGGGAGCGGGTTTATCGACGGGAGCGCGGGCTTTGCCGGCGCGGGTCTCCTCAGGACAGGGGGAGGGCCCGCGGGAGGGGCGAAGCCCCTTCCGCGCCGAAGACTACGTCGAGCTCCGGTGCCGGTCGGCCTTCAGCTTCCTCGACGGCGCCTCGTCGCCCGAGGAGCTCGTCGACGCGGCGGCGGCGGGCGGCCACGACACGCTCGCGCTCGGCGATCCGCGCGGCGTCTACGGCGCGCCGCGCTTCTTCGCGGCGGCGCGCAAGGCGGGCGTGCGGCCCATCGTGGGCGCGGAGCTGGCGCTGGCGGCCGACGCGCACGGCGCCGTGCCGCGTCCCGTGCTGCTGCTCGTCGAGGACCGCACGGGGTACCAGAACCTCTGCCGCCTCCTCACGCGCGCGTGGGACGGGCGGCGCAAGGACGAGGGGCCGGTCGCGACGCACGTGATGCTCGCCGAGCACGCCGCGGGGCTCGTCGCGCTCGCGGGGGCGGAGGCGCGCGCCGACCTGCCCGACCTGGTCGCGGCCTTCGGGCGCGAGAGCGTCTTCCTCGAGGCGCAGCGCCACCACGACGCCGACGAGGCGCGCCGCCTGCGCGCGACGATCGCCCAGGCGGGCATCGCGGGCGTCGGGCTCGTCGCCACGAACGACGTCCGCTACGCCACGCCCTCCAAGCGGATCCTCCACGACGTGCTGACGTGCGCGCGCCACCACGCGACCGTCGACGACATCGGCCGGCGCCTGCCGGGCAACGGCGAGCGGTGGCTCAAGCGCCCGGCCGAGATGAGCGCCCTCTTCCGCGACCTGCCGGCCGCCGTCCGGGCGTCACGCGCCATCGCCGAGCGCTGCGCCTTCACGCTCGCCGACCTCGGCTACGCGTTCCCGAGCTTCCCCGTCGCGCCCGGCGAGACGGAGCAGAGCACCCTCGCCGAGCTCTGCGAGGCGGGCGTGCGACGCCGCTATGACCCGACCGATCCGCTCTTGCCCAAGGTCCGGGCGCAGCTGCGGCGCGAGCTCGGGATCATCGAGCGCCTCGGGCTCGCCGGCTACTTCCTCGTCGTGTGGGACATCGTCGAGTTCGCGCGCGGCAAGCACATCATGATCCAGGGCCGCGGCTCGGCGGCGAACTCGGCGGTCTGTTACCTCCTCGGCATCACGGCGGTCGATCCGGTGCGCATGGAGCTGCTCTTCGAGCGCTTCCTCTCCGAGGAGCGCGTGGAGAGCGCGACGAACGCCGCCGATCGCATGCCCGACATCGATCTCGACCTGCCGTCGGGCGACCGCCGCGAGCTCTGCATCCAGCACGTCTACGCCAAGTACGGCGCGCGCGGCGCCGCGATGACGGCCAACGTCATCACCTATCGGCCGCGCATGGCGGTGCGCGACGTGGGCCGCGCGCTCGGCCTCGCCGAGGACCAGCTCGGGCGCATCACGAAGCACCTGCCGGGCTCGATCGTCGAGCCGGGCACGCCGCTCGCCGCCTACATCGACCTCGCGGGCTTCCCGCGCGGCGACCGCCGCACGCGCCTGCTCGGCGAGCTCGCCACGGCCCTCCTCGATCTGCCGCGCCACCTCGGCCAGCACTCGGGCGGCATGGTCATCGCTGCGGGCCGCCTCGATCAGGTCGTCCCGCTCGAGCCGGCGAGCATGCCCGGGCGCGTGATCGTCCAGTGGGACAAGGACGACTGCGCCGACCTCGGCCTCGTCAAGGTCGACCTGCTCGGCCTCGGCATGATGGCCGTGCTCGAGGACGTCGTCCCCATGATCCAGCGCCACGAGGGCGTCACCATCGACTACGGGCGCCTGCCGCCCGGCGACCCGGAGAGCTACCGCATGCTGCAGGCGGCGGACACGGTGGGCACGTTCCAGGTCGAGTCGCGCGCGCAGATGGCGACGCTGCCGCGCATGAAGCCCACCTGCTTCTACGACCTCGTCGTCGAGGTGGCGATCATCCGGCCGGGGCCCATCGTCGGCAAGATGCTCAACCCTTACCTCCTGCGGCGCGCGGGCGAGCAGGACGTGACGTACCCGCACCCGTCGCTCGAGCCCATCTTGAAGCGCACGCTGGGCATCCCGCTCTTTCAAGAGCAGCTCATCCGCATGGCCATGGTGGCGGCGGGCTTCTCGGGCGGCCAGGCCGACGAGCTGAGGCGGGCGATGGGCTTCAAGCGGTCACAGCAGCGCATGAACGCCATCGAGGTGGACCTGCGCGCGGGCATGAACGCGCGCGGCATCACGGGCGCGGCGCAGGACGAGATCGTCCAGGGCATCAAGTCCTTCGCCCTCTACGGCTTCCCCGAGTCGCACGCGGCCTCGTTCGCGCTGCTCGCCTACGCGTCGGTCTACCTGAAGGCGCACCACCCCGCGGCGTTCCTGGCCTGCCTCCTCAACAACTGGCCCATGGGCTTCTATCACCCGGCGACGCTCGTCACCGACGCCGTCCGCCACGGGGTCGAGGTGCGCCCGATCGACGTCACGTGCTCGGGGTGGCTGTGCGATCTGGAGGACGAGGGGAAGAGCGTACGGCTGGGGCTCCGCTACGCGCGCGGCTTCCGCGAGGAGACGGGCAAGCGCATCGAGGCCGCGCGCGCGGCGCGGCCGTTCGGCTCGCTCGCCGACTTCGAGTCGCGCGTGACCCCCAGCGCCGACGAGCGGGCCGTGCTGGCCGACATCGGCGCCTTCGCCGCGCTCGGCGGCACGCGGCGGCAGGCGCTGTGGCAGGTCGAGGCGCTCGGGCGCTCGGGCGCCCTCTTCGCCCCCCACCCGCACCCGACCGAGGCGTCGCCTTTGCCAGAGATGACCGAAGCCGAGGAGCTGACGGCCGACTTCCGAGGCACGGGCCTGACGACCGGGCCCCACCCGATGGTGTTCGCGCGCCATAAGCTCCAGAAAACGGGCGTCCTCACGGCCGCCGAGCTCCTGACCGTGCCCGACGGCCGCCGCGCCCGCGTGGGCGGCGTCGTCGTCGTGCGCCAGCACCCCGAGACCGCCAAGGGCTTCGTCTTCATCACCATCGAGGACGAGACCGGCTTCGCCAACGCCATCGTGACCCCGCAACGCTTCGCCCGCTGGCGCGAGGTCATCGTCGAGACCAACGCCCTCGTCATCGGCGGCGTCGTCCAGAACCAGCGCGGCGTGGTCGCCATCAAGGCCGACACGTTCGAGCCCATCGGGGGGCGCCCCGCGGCGATCGACATCTCGCACGACTTTCACTGAAAATGATGCCGGATGAAGCGCCCTCCGACGCCTCAGCGAGCCGCAAACGCCGCGGCGTGGTCGGCGGGGCCGCCCGACGGCGCGGCCGATCGCCTGGACCTGCGCGGCCTGGCTCAGCGACTCGGGCGGTCACGAGGATCACGTCAGATCCCGAAGTCGACATGACAGGTCGGAGGCGCCGTCTGGCAGTTTCCGTTGACGCAGCTCAGGCCCTGGCGGCACTCGGAGGAGCGCGTGCACGGGCCGCACCTCGGGATCGTGCCGGTGCCGCCGCGGTCGCAGTTGCCGCTCGTCATGCCGAGCACGACGAGGAGAAGCGTCGCGGCGAGGGGCAGCTCGATCGTGCGGCTGAAGACCATGATTCCTCTGGAGCGCATCGCGCTCGTCCTCTTCGGCAGTCTATGCGAGGTGCGACGCTCGTCGGGTCATCATCCCGGGAGGACGAGCGCACCCGATGTCCCCGGCCACGCGGCGGAAGGAGAGGTCACCCTTCACGTAGCGGTGATGCATCGCCGCCAGTATGTGCAAAGTCCGCCCATCTGACGCCGCACTCGCGGGTCCCGCGCACCGATAATCGCCGCCCGTGCCTCTCCTCGTCCAACCCGGGTCGCTCCGCTTGGCGATCTGCTTCGGTTTGATCGCCGCGGCGTGCTCGGCGGCGCCGAAGAGCAAGCCTGCCGGCGGAGCGGCCGGTTCCGGCGGCGCGGCAGAGAGTGGCGCGGGCGGAGGCGGCGGAGCCGGTGCTCCCGCGACGGGCGCGGCGGGTGGTGGGACCAGCGGCTCGACCGCGGGCGAGGGAGGCGGCGGCGCGGGAGCTGCCGGAGCGGGAGGCAGCGCCGCGGGTGCGGGCGGCGCGGGCGCGGGCGGCACGGCGGGAGTGGTCGGAGACGGTGGCGTTCCGGATGAGGCGGGCGCAGGCGGCGGGCTGTGGGGGCCGAACGGGCCAAAGAAGCAGTTCTCGTGTCCGGCGCCGCCCTACCCGCCTCAGATGATGGGCGCCTCGACGGACGTCTGCGTCGGCAAAATGGCCTACAACTGGGCCGAGGGGCCGACCTGGATCGCCAGCGAGGGCGCGTTCTTCTTCTCGAACTACGCCATCGGTCAGCCCACGGGCGGCGACATCCTCAAGGACACGCCCGGCGGAGACTGCGAGGTGTGGCTGCACGACGTCGCCTGCAACGGCCTCGGGGTGAGCCCGTCGGGGAGCCTGCTCGCCGCCTGCCAGGGGCCGCGCGCCGTCATGGAGTACGACGTCAAGACGAAGGCGGGCCGCATGATCGCGACGATGGCGGACGGCAAGATGCTGGACTCGCCCAACGACCTCATCGCGCGCAGCGACGGCAACGTCTACTTCTCCAATCGCACCGCCGAGAACGGCAACCGCCCGGTCGGGCTCGGCGAGGCGCTCGTGCGCATCGATCCGTTCGGCGTCACGTCGGTCATCGAGAAGGGCGGGCTCAACGGCGTCGCCCTCTCTCCCGACGAGACGAAGCTCTACGTCGTCGGCATGGGCACCTTCACGCTCGACGCGCAGGGCGTGCCCGGACAGAAGGGCGGCCCGACGCCCGGCGGTGACGGCATCGCCGTCGACTGCGCCGGCAACATCCTCATCAACGGGACGAACTCGGCGTTCGGCGGCGCCGACGGCAAGACGCTGCTCATCGTCGGCGGCGGCGCGACGGCGCGCACCGTGACGATGACGGTGCCGGGCCTGCCGTAGACGAAGGGCGCGGCGCTCCGCCGGCCCGCGTCGAGCCTCCGAATGTTGCGCAGCTGGAACATCGAAGTCGGCGCGGATGAGGGACGCTGCGGCGGAGAGGTCTGACGATCATCCCGCGCTCATCATCGCTGGCCGCCGTGGCGTGCGCGCTCGGCGCGCTCGCCGTCTCCCGCCCGCTGCACGCGGCGCCGTTCACCAACGGCAGCTTCGAGGTCGGGCCGGGGATCGGCGGCTCCTTCCTCACCTTGTCGTCGGGCAACACGAGCATCACGGGCTGGACCGTCCTTCCGTCGAGCGTCGACTACATCGGGTCGCTCTGGACCGCCGAGGACGGCACCCACAGCCTGGACCTCAGCGGCGCGGCGCCGGGCGGCGTCGCACAGACGTTCGACACCAACCCGGGCAGGTCCTATGACGTCGCCTTTTATCTCGCGGCCAACACCGACTGCGGCGCGGCCGTCAAGGGCGTCGACGTCGGAGCGACCGGCAGCTCGACGAGCCACTACACGTTCGACGGGACCGGTCACTCTCCGAGCTCGATGGGCTGGCAGCAGGAGCACTACGCGTTCGTGGCCACGGCCACGAGCACGACGTTGAGCTTCCTCAGCACCGAGAGCTCCGTCTGCGGTCCGGCGCTGGACGACGTGTCGGTGACGAGCGGCGCCGCCGTGCCCGCGCTCCCACCGATGGCGCGCGAGGCCGCCCCGCTGCTGCTGCTGGCGGCGGGGCTCCTCGCGCTCGGCCGCGCGCGGCCCGCGTCCCGCTGAGCGCGGGCGGCGGCCTCAGCCCTCGGGACGGGAGGCGAACTCTCGATCGAACGCGGCCCGCACGCGGGCCATGGCGGCGTCGATCTGCGCCGCCAGCGTCTCGGGCGGCAGCCCGAACGTCCGCGCGAGGGGCGGCAGATCCCGCGGGCTCACGACGTCCTGCGGCCGGTCGTGGAGCAGCCGCAGCCGCAGGGCGACACGCTTGAGGAAGGCGTGGTCGTCGCGCAACGTCGCCGGCCACCCGAGCGCCACCAGCCGGTCGAGCACGTCCGCCGTCACCGTCGTGCGCACGGCCGGGTCCGCCCGGTGGCGCAGCTGCCCGAGGGCGACGAGGAACTCGATGTCCATGACGCCGCCCTGATCGAACCGGACGTGGCGCGAGCCGGGCGGCACCTTGCCCCGCTGCTTCTCGATGCGCTCGCGGATGTCGCGCAGCTCGGCGCGGAACCTGGGCTCGTCGAAGTCCTTGCCGAAGGCGATCGACCGCAGCATGTCCTCGAGCCGCTCGCGCCGCTCCGCCGTCTCGGTCGAGTAGATCACGCGCCCCCGCAGCAACGCGACGCGCTCCCAGCCGGCGGCCTCACGCTCGTGGTAGCTCGCGAAGGCGCGCGCCGACGTGACGAGCAGGCCCTGCGCCCCCGACGGCCGCAGGCCCGTGTCGACCTGGTAGAGGCGGCCTTCCTCGAGCAAGGCCTCGAGCGCGCCGATCACCCGCTGGGAGGCGCGGCCGAACCACTCGCCCGGCGAGACGCCCGTGGAGCTGTCGGCGGCGTCCTCGTCGAGGTTGCCGTAGAAGAAGACGAGGTCGAGGTCGGAGCCGTAGCGCATCTCGCGCGCGCCCAGGCTGCCGAGGGCGAGCACCGTGAGGCCGGCGCCGGGCGCGCCCAGGCGCTTGACCAGCGCGGGCCACACGAGCTCGATGGCGGCCGCGACGCAGGTCTCCGCGATGAGCGAGAGCTGGCCCGTGACCTCGCCGGCGTCGAGGCTGCCGGCGACGTCGTGGGTGCCGACGCGCAGGAGCTCCTGGGCCTGGAAGCGGCGCACCGCCCGCAGCGCGGCCTCCTCGCCCCCGTCGGGGTCGTCGTCGATCGCGGCGGCGAGGTCGGCGGCGAGCAGCTCGCGCAGCTCGTCGGAGGTGCGGACGCGGACGCCCAGGCCGCCGAGGAGGGGCTCCCACATCGCCGGGTGGCGCACGAGGAGGTCGGAGAGCCGATCGCTCGTGCCGAAGAGGCCGCCGAGGACGCGGAGGAGCTGCGGCTCGGCGGCGAGGAGCGCGAGCACCGCGGGCGAGCCGTTGAGGGCGACGTCGCGGAAGTGCAGCAGCGCGCGGTCGGGGTCGGGCGAAGAGAGCGCCTCGGCGACGAAGGCGGCCGGCAGTCGCGCGCGGGCCAGGTCGAGGGCGTCGGCGGCCGCCTCGGGCTCGTGAAAGCCGTGGTCGGCGAGCAGGCGCTCGAGCGTCGCGCGCTCGAGGAGCGGGTTGAGCAGGCGCGTCGCCTCCTCGAGCGGGCCGGCGCCGCCGTCGGCGAACGTGTCGGCGATGGCCTCGACGGCGCGCCGCGCGCGCCCGACCTCGGCGTCGAAGGCGACGACGTCGGAGTAGCCGAGGCCCCGCGCCAGCTCGGCGCGCTCGTCGGCGTCGCCCGGCAGGAGGTGGCGCTGCGCGCCCGTCGCGATCATCACGCGGTGCTCGAGCTGGCGCCAGAAGCGGTAGGCGTCGGCCAGCGTCCGCGCCTCGCGGTCGGTGAGGAGGCCCGCGACCACGAGGCGGGGGAGCGCGCGCGGCGTGTTGCGCTCGCGGATGTCGCGCCGCTTGCCGCCGTGCAGGAGCTGCAGCGTCTGGACGACCAGCTCGACGTCGCGGATGCCGCCCCCGCCGAGCTTGACGTCGAAGCCCCCGCCCTCGCCCAGGCCCGCGCCCGCGTCGGCCGGGTCGCGGAACTGCGCGCGCAGCGCGCGCACGTCGTCGAGCATCTTCGGCCCGGCGCTGCGCGGGTAGACGAAGGAGTCGAGCATCGCCAGCAGCTCCTCGCCGAGCGCGAGATCGCCCGCGCAGGGCCGCGCCCGCAGCCACGCCTGCCGCTCCCACGTGCGGCCGAAGGTCTCGTAGTAGCTCTCCGCCGCGGCCAGCGAGTTGCAGAGCGGCCCGCTGCGGCTCTCGGGGCGCAGGCGCAGGTCGACGCGGAAGACGATGCCCTCCCCCGTCGGCTCCTCGAGCGCGGCGGTCACGCGGCGGGAGAGCTCGGCGTAATAGTGGTGGAGCGACGTCTCCCCGCCGCCCGGCTTGACGACGTGGCCCGCGTCCGTCGAGTAGAAGTAGATGACGTCGACGTCCGAGGAGAAGTTGAGCTCCTCGCCGCCCAGCTTCCCCATCCCCATGACGACGAAGCGCGGCGGCGGGGCCTCCGGATCGTCGCTGACCGGAGCGCCGAGCTCCGCCCGGAGCTCGGCGTCGCAGAACCGCACCGCCGCGTCGAGGCAGGCGTCGGCGAAGGCGGCCAGCTCGCGCGCCACCTCGGCCGTCGTGCCCCAGCCGAGCTCGCGCGCGCCCATGCGCAGCATCTCGCGCCGGCGCGCGACGCGCAGGCGGCGCTTGAAGTCGGCGAAGTCCGCCGCGCCGGCGGTCTCGGCCTCGACGGCGCGCGCGAGCTCGACCGGGGGCTTGGGCGCCGTGAGCCACGGATCGTGGGCCAGCGCCTCGAGCGCCGAGACGTCCGCCGCGAGGAGGTCCGGCAAAAAGTCGCCGCTCGCGCACAGCGCCTCGAGCAGCGCCCGCGCCAGCGAGCCCTCGGGCGGCAGCACGCCGCCCCGCTCGACGAAGCGGGCGCGGCGCGCCTCGCGCGCGTGCGGCGGCCGCAGGTGAGGCTCGGCGCGCTCGCCCATGGCTAGAGGTCGACTTGCGCGACCGAGAACTTGTTGTTGCGCTCGTCCAGCACCTTGAACGAGGCCTGCGTCTCGACGGGGATGAGCTGGATGATGTGCCCGCGCTGCCCGTGCTCGAAGAGGAAGAAGGCGCGGTGGCCGCGGTTGCGCGAGATCCACTCCTTGAGCTTGTCGTCGGCGCCGTCCTGGTCGAACACCGTGCGGTCCTCCTGGGGCCCCTCGTAGATCTCGTTCTTCGTGTAAAAGGTCTCGCCGCGCCAGTACATCTGATAGGCGATGAGCCGCTCCTCGGGCGAGCGGCGGGTGCGGTAGTACGTCGCGATGAGGTCCTTCTGCGACCAGAACGGCGCCACGTCGCGCATGTAGCCGTCGAGCAGGAAGTACGTGAAGAGCACGGAGGCGCCCGAGAGCCCGACGAGCGCGAGCCGGCGCGAGCGCGCCCACACGAGCGCGAGCGCGCAGGCGCCGAAGACCGTCGTGAACCCGATGAGCCTGCCGCTGAAGTCGAGGCTCTCGGGCCAGGGCCGGCCGTGCGGGCTGTGGATGTAGTCGTACGAGAACAGCCACAGGAAGTGCTGCGCGTCGTTCTTGGCGCCCACCAGGTCGACCGTGACGAGCAGGAGCAGCGGCACGCCCACGAGCGCGACCGCGGCCGCCGTGCGCGCCGCGCGCCGGCGGACGAGGTCGTCGAGGAAGCAGCCGATGACGATGGCCAGGCCCGGGATGGCCGGCAGCACGTAGTGGTGGAACTTCGTCATCGACAGCGAGACGACCGCGTAGGCCGAGACGAACCAGATCGCGCCGAGCCAGATGATGCCCTGGCGGCGGACCTCGTCCGGCGACGAGGCCTGCGCGGACGCCGGGCGCCCGCGCATCACCGCCCAGCCGAGCGCCGCGGGCGCGACCGGCACCCAGGGCAGGAGGCCGTAGCCGAGCTCGCGCAGGAAGTACTCGAACGTGCCGCGATCGCCGTGGCGCCCGATGACCATGCGCCGCCAGTGGTTGTCGCCGAAGAGCTCGTTCCAGAACGGCAGCCCGTGGCGGATGAGCATGGCGTGGTGCCAGGGCACGGCCACGACGGCCAGCGCGAGCAGCGACACGAGCACGCCGTAGAGCAGCTGCGCGCGCGAGAGCCGCCTCCAGTTCCAGGTGAAGGCGAGGTACGCGATGAAGACGATGAGCGGCAGGCCCAGGCCGGCCAGCCCCTTGGCGAGCACGGCGAGCGCGCACAGGATGGCCGCGAGGTAGAGGTAGAGCGGCGCCTTGTAGCGCGTGCGGGCCGCCAGCCAGAGGAAGGCGAGGAACCCGACGTAGTACGGGATCATGGCGATGGCGCCGTACATCTTCACGGTGCCGCCGCGCCACGGCATCTCGATCTTGAGCTGGATCGAATCGATGACCAGCTGGGGGATGGTGACGGCCGCGAAGAAGAGGAGCGTGCCGTAGAAGAGGCCGTGGTCGGGCCAGCTCCACCAGCCCCTGCCCCGCCGGGGCAGGAGCTCGTCGCGGTCGTCGAAGAGCGCGAGGGCGCCGAGCGCCAGCGCCATGGCCATCGGCCCCACGAAGGCCATGTCGGTCATCGCCTGGCGCGCGACCAGGCTGTACATGGGGGCCGTCGCGACGACGACCGCCGCGAGCGCGCCGGCGCGCCGGCTCACGAAGCGGGCCGTCACGAGGTAGACGGCGTAGATGCCGAGCACGCCCATGAGGCAGAACGGCGTGCGCACCGCCCACTCCGCCCGGTGCGTGAGGGCCATCTCGCCGGGATCGCCGCCCGGCAGGCCGACGCCCGCCAGGCGCATGCCGATGCTCATGATCCAGAACGAGAGCACCGGCTTCGACCAGAAGACGTCGACGTCGCGCGGGGAGCCGGGCCACCACAGGCTGATGTAGTCGCCCCGCTTCGTCATCTGGCGGGCCACCTCGGAGTAGTGCGTCTCCCAGGGGTCCCACAGGCCGTACGTGCCGGCGAGCGGGATGTAGAGCAGCAGGCCGAAGAGGATCACGAAGAGCGCCATCTGGCGCTCGCTGAAGCGATCGAGGAAGCCGCTCGCCAGCGGGGCCGGCCCGGCGCTCGCGGGCGCGGGCGCGGCGCGGCCGACCGGGCTCTCGGCGGCCTCGCCCGCGGCGCTCGTCACTTCGCCAGGACCTTCTGCAGCTGGAGCAGGTTGAGATCGATCGGCTTGTGGACGTTCACGATCTCGCCGAGCGGCGTCGTGCGGACCTCGCCGCGCTGCAGACCCACGAGGACGCCGTGCTCGCCGCGCGCGAGCGCCTCGACGGCGCCGACGGCGAGCCGCGTGGCGAGGAGGCGGTCGAAGGCGCCCGGCGTGCCGCCCCGCTGCACGTGCCCGAGGGTGGTGACGCGCAGGTCGAAGCCGAGCCGGCCCCGGTGGTGATCGAAGTGCTTGGCGAGGGCCTCGGCGTTGTGCTTCGCGCCCTCGGCGACGACGACGAGCGCGTGCGCCTTGCCGCGCCGGTACGCGCCCTCGAGCTCGTCGGCGACCGACTCGGGCTCGACCTCGGCCTCGGGGACGACGACCACGTCGGCGCCGCCCGCGATGCCCGCCATGAGCGCGAGGTAGCCGCACTTGCGGCCCATGACCTCGAGCAAGAAGGCGCGCCGGTGCGAGGCCGCCGTGACGCGCAGCCGGTCGATGGCCTCGAGCGCGATGTTGAGCGCCGTGTCGACGCCGATCGTGATCTCGGAGCCGGCGAGGTCGTTGTCGATCGTCGACGCGACGCCGACGACGGGGAGCCCCATCTTCGAGAGGGCGAGCGCGCCCGCCTGGCTGCCGTTGCCGCCGATGACGACCAGGCCGTCGATGCCGTGCGCCGTGAGGTTGGCGAGGCCCTTCTTGCGCGTGCCCCCCTCCTTGAAGTCCTCGAGGCGCGCGCTGCCGAGGAACGTGCCGCCGAGGCCGAGGATGCCGCCCACGTCGCGGGGCCCGAGGGGCGCGATGTTCTGGCCGCCGTCGACGAGGCCGAGGTAGCCGTTGCGGACGCCGAAGGTCTCCCACCCGTTCCCGAGCCCCATGCGCACCACGGCGCGGATGGCGGCGTTCATGCCGGGGGCGTCGCCACCGCTCGTGAGGACTGCGATGCGTTTCACTGCCATTTACGAGGGGAACCTATAGCACAACCGCCTCAGTCGGATACTCTGTCGGCATGCGCCGAGCGGCCCCCCGACCGCGACCCCGAGCCGCCCCTGCCGGCGGTCGGACGGAGGCGGGCGGCGCGGCCCGGACGGACGACGACGAGGACGACGGCGGCCCGCGCCCCGCCGAGAAGAACTACATCACGCGCGCCGGTCACCGCCGCCTGACCGAGGAGTTCGACTTCCTGCGGAACAAGAAGCGGCCCGAGGTCGTGGGCGCGCTCGCCGACGCGGCGGCCGAGGGCGACCGCAGCGAGAACGCCGAGTACATCTACCGGAAGAAGCAGCTGCGCGAGATCGACCGCCGGCTGCGCTTCCTGGCCAAGCGGCTCGACATCGCGGTCATCGTCGACCCCACCGAGCAGAAGCGCCGCGACCGCGTCTTCTTCGGGGCCACCGTCACCGTCGAGGACGAGGACGGCGAGGTCCTGACCTACCGGATCGTCGGCGCCGACGAGACCGGCCCCTCGGGCGACATCTCCTGGCGCTCGCCCGTCGGGCGGGCCCTCCTCGGCAAGGCCCTCGGCGACACCGTGAGCGTCTCCCTCGCCGCCCGCCTGCGCGAGCTCACGATCGCCGAGATCGACTACGTCTGACCCCCTCTTCCCGAGCTCTCCGCCCGCGCGGGAGCGTCAGGGCGAGGGGCCGCGCGGGAACACGACGATCATCGAACGATCGCTCCTCGGGATCGTGACCGTCGCGGTCGGCTGGCCGAGGCTCTTCCACGCGGCGAACCACGGCTCGGCCCGCATCGCCGCGAGCCGCTCGACGAGCTCCGGCACGTAGAGGTCGACCTCGCGGTAGTCGCCGCGCGTGGCCGCGAAGATCGCCGGGCCGAACGTGTAGGACGCGAGCGCGCGCGCCGGGTAGAGATCGTTGTGGAGCGCGCCGCCGTAGACGAGCACGAGCGGCCGCGCGGGCGTGCGCGGCAGGAGCAGCGCCTGGCGGATGGCCGCCTCGAGGTGCCTCTCGGTGACCTCGAGCAGGCGGTCGTAGTCGACGCCCTTGCCCTTCTTCTTGCCGCCGCCGGTGAGCGACGCGTACTCCGCGCACGTCACGGCCAGCACGTGCGGCGCGACGCCCGCCTCCTTCGCGCGCCGCAGGAGGCGCACGATCTCGCCCTCCGTCTCCTTCGGCCGCTCCGTCGTGCGCTGGACGTCCTCGGTGACGCGCGCCTCGGCCTCCCCGCACGCGCCGGTCGTCATCCACGTCTCGACGATGAGGTGCGACGCGCGCGGCGCGAGCGCGGGCAGGATCGCGTCGGCGAAGCGGGCCAGCGCCGAGCGCGTGCCCTTCGTCGCCTCGTCCTGGTGGACCTCGCCGAAGGCGACG
>DASZWW010000420.1:0-3529 GCA_035546175.1 Polyangia bacterium | reverse complement strand
AGCTCGGCCGCCACCGCCGCCCGCGCCCGCGCCGCTCGCGGCGGCGGGCCCGACGCGAGCCTGCGGTGGACGAGGACGAGCGCCGCCGCGGGGACGAGCGTGAGCACGGACGTCTTCGTGGCGAAGGCGAGCCCGAAGGCGAGCCCGAAGAGCGCGGCGCGCCCGGCAGAGGGTGAGTCGAACCAGCGCGCCAGCGTGAGGAAGGCCAGCATGTACGTCGCGGCCGCCGCGACGTCGGTCGTCGCGAGCCCGGCGTGGCCGAGCACCGGCGGCAGCGTGCTCACGGCCGCCGCGGCCACGAGGCCCGCGGCCGCGCCGAAGAGCCGCCGCGCGACCGCCCAGGTGAGCACGATGAGCAGCACGAGGAACGGCAGCACGGCGCTGCGCGCGGCCCTCATGGTCTCGACCTGGCCCGCCGGGTTGTAGAGCACGTCGGCGGGCTTTCGGGGCCGGAGGCCCGCGAGGTAGGGCCGCAGGCCGACGGCGGCGCGCGCGAGGGGCGGGTTCCCCATGAGGTGCCACATGAAGGCCCCGCGCCACCGATCGAACCTGTTGCCCCACCAGTCGATGCCGGCCGCGACGTGCTGGGCCTCGTCGGCCGTCGCGCTGAACACGCGGTAGGTGGCGGTGACGCGCGCCACCGCGACGGCGCAGATCACGGCGAGGATCGCGGCGGCGAGCCGGGGCGTGAGGCGGCGGGAGAGGCGAGGCGGGGGCGCCGGGCCGGCGGCCCTCATCGCTCCTCGAAGGCGCGCGCCCCGTCCGCGCCCGACTCGGCCATCGCGGCGCGGCGCTGCTCCTCCGCCCGCTCGGGGGCGCCGATCGCGCGCATGAGCCGCGCGAAGCGGGCGCGCTGCTGGGCGCGCAAGCTCGGGTTCGACGTCAGATCGGTCGGCTCGGCCTTCGGCAGCTCGATGCGGTTGCCGGCGACGTAGGGCGCCGTCAGGGCGGTCTGGTGCACGAGGATCACGAACTCGCTGTCGACGTACACGGGCACCCACCCCACGGCGAGCAGGTGCACGACGCGCGCGCGGATCGAGTCGCGGGCGTGCTCGGCGACGATCCACTGCGGGTGCCAGCGCGCGACGAGCCGGTCGAGCGACGCGTCGTCGCGATCGGCGACCAGCACCTCGCGCAGGAACTCGATGGGGTACGACTCGAGCCGCGAATCGACGAAGACGGGCGTGCCCGGGGCGTCGAGGATGACGAGGTCCCCCGCGCCCGGACCGACGTTCATCATGCGCCCGGGCGGCCGCGCGCGGCGCAGGAAGGCCGTCATGCCCTCGCCCCACCCGCCGACCGCGCGCCCGAGGCCCGGCTGCGTGCCGCCGAGCGCGAGCGGGGCCCGCACCCAGCGGTGGTAGACGGCGTTCACGGAGAGCAGCAGCGTGAGCGCGAGCGCCAGCCCGCCGAGCAGGCGGCGCGCGCCGTCGCCCAGGCCCGGCGCGAGCTCGACGCCCGCGGCGCGGCACCGCGCGGCCGCGCGCTGGAACACGGCGATGCTGATGACGCCGAAGAACATGAGACCCCGCACGGCGGCGAGCACGAGCGCGAGCGAGAGCAGCCACAGCAGCACGTCGAACGGATCGGCGAGCCGGCGCGCGCGCGCGAAGCCCCAGAGCGCGGGCACGCCCGTGACGAGGGCGAGGACGAGCTCGAGGGGCATGGTCCACACGCGCCGGAACTCCGCGACCTGGTCGCGGAAGAGCACGAGCGACTGCGTCGTGCGCAGCGGCCCCTCGACGATCCTCGCGCCGAGCGGCGTCGCGAAGGTCAGCAGGATCGAGACCGCGAGCGCGGCGAGCACGGGCGCGATCGGCGGGGGGGCGCCGCCCACACCTTCGGGCCGCCGGAAGAAGCGCGTCCGCAGCGCGACGAGGTGCGCCGCGAAGCAGCCCTGGACGACGAGCGACAGCGGGAAGAGCTGGTGGCTCGTGACCCACAGGTAGTGCGCCGCCGGGACGGCGGCGAGCGCCCAGCGCCGGCCGCGCGCGTAGGCGTCGAAGGCGAGGAGCTCGAGGCCGAGCGCGAGCATCGAGAACAGATCGGGCCGCACCATCATGCGCCGCCAGAGCGCCATGAGCGCGAACATCCAGAACAGGTGGAAGACCGCGCCCTCGCGCAGCCGGCCGCCCCACCGCGCGAAGAGCAGCAGGACGAGCACCCAGCCCGCGCCGCTCACGAAGCTGACGCCGCCCCAGCCGGCCAGGCGCAGCGCCGTGAACAGCGTCCACTGGTAGGCGGGGTACTGCTGGTAGAGCGGGTGCTGCGGGAACGTGTAGCTGAACGTGTTGGTCTGCGGCCAGCGGCCGGTCTCGTGCGCGAGGCGCGCCGTCGCGACGTGCCAGGGGATGTTGATGGCCTGGACCCGGATGAACGCGAACGCGACCGCCGCGACCAGCACGAGCGCCGCGGCGATCCACTCGAGGCGCGTCGGCGCGCGGGAAGCAAGCGGTGGGGGTGCCGGTCCCATCGCTCCGATTATCGACCCTCGGGAACGTCGTAGAGAAGAATCGACGCGCCCACCCGCGCCACGGGCTCGTAGGCGTCGAGCCAGGCGTAGGCCGTCGGATCGGGGGGCGCCGACCCGACGAACTGCGCGGGGTCGCAGAAGTCGCCGTCTCGGTAGGAGAAGCCGGCCACGCCCTTGCGGTACGTCTCGCTGATGGCGATCCAGCCGGTCGCCCGCTCGTGGGGCCGCAGCCAGCGGCCGCCGGGGAGGTGGCGGCAGAGGTCGCTCACGCCCCAGTAGGCGACCGACACGCGCTCGACGTGCCGCTCGGCGAGCGCCTTCTCGAGGCGCAGCAGGTCCTGCCCCCAGTCGAGGTCGCTGTCGAGGAGGACGTCCTCGGGGTGACGGCCGGCGAGCGCGTTGAACCAGGGCAGGTAGTCGGGCGAGGCGAGGATGGGGATGACGAAGAGCCACGCCGCGAGCGCGGCCGCGGCGGGCGCGCGCCCCGTCGCGCGCCCGAGGGCCCCGAGCGCGAGCGCGGCGAGGATGGCCATGAGCGGGTAGACGGGCAGGACGTGGCGCACGCCGATGTTGATGCGCGAGCTCATCGCCGCGGCGACGAAGGCCGCCGCGAGCCAGGGGATGGCGTAGAGGGTCCAGGGCCCCGGCGGGCGGGGCGCCCGCGCCCGCCGGAGCAGGAGCCCGACGCCCGCGACGGCGAGCGCGAGCAGCGGCAGCGGCGTCTTGACGGCGAGGGCCACGGGGAAGAACAGCGGGAACCCGTCCTGGCTGATGCGTCCGAGCAGGTAGGAGGTGCTGCGCCCGCTCGCGTTCTGGGCGCAGAGCGCGACGACGCCGTCGAAGAGCGCCGGCGCGGGCATGGTCGTGCCGGCGAGCGCGCGCGCGGCGCGCCGCCCGACGTCCGAGCGGAGGCAGGCGTCACTCGCGTCGTCGAGGACGGCCGCGTCGGCCCGCGCGCGCGGCGTCCCCACGTCGAAGCGGTACGCCGCGAAGAGGACCAGGCCGGCCAGGGCGGCGGCGAGCGCGAGCTCGCGGCCGCGCGCGCCGCGGGGCGCG
>DASZWW010000419.1:0-3354 GCA_035546175.1 Polyangia bacterium | reverse complement strand
ACGCCAGCTGCTCGAAGGCCGCGCGCGCCGCCGCGAGCGCGATCTCGGTCGCCCGCGCGGCCTCGCCGGCGCGCGCGAGGTGCTCGATGAGCAGCTCGGGAGCGCGCGAGGGCCCGCGGTCGAGGGCGGCCGCGAGCGCGCGATGGTGGGCGCTCGCCGCCCCTTCGGGCAGCGCCGCGCGCACGGCGTCGCGGGTCTTGTCGTGATAGGGCTCGAGCGCGGCGCCGCGCTCGACGCGCGTCCAGCGCAGCAGGCGCTCCGAGATCAGCGCGTCGAGCTCGGCCGGCCCGTCGAGCCCGCCGGCGACGCGCACGATGTCCACGGGGAGCGGGCGCGCCGCGACGCACACGAGCTCGAGGGCTCGCCGCGGCCGTTCGGACAGCGCGCCGATGCGCTGCGCGAGCACCTGATCGAGCCCGTCCGCGTCGAGCCGGTCGCGCGCCGCGACGGCCAGCAGCTCCAGGAAGAAGGGCACGCCGCGGCCCTCGTCGGCGAGCCGGGCGGCCGCGTCCGCGCGCAACGTCCCCGGCCCGCGCCAGCGCGCCGCCAGGAGGGCCCGCGCCTCGGCGGGGTCGAGCGGACCGAGGGCCAGACGTTGCACGCGCGCGCCCAGCGCGGCGTCGAGCTTGCGCAGCTCGTCGCCGTCGGAGGTCGCGCGCGCGGCACCCACGACCAGCAGCGCGGGTGGCCGCGCCGCCCCGAGGAGGTGCGCGAGCAGCGCGCGGCTGTCGGCATCGATCCACTGCACGTCGTCGAGGAGCACGACGACGCGGCGGCTGTCGCCGAGGCGCGCCAGCAGCTCGCGCAGCCCGTCGAAGGCGATCCGGCGCGTCTCGGCGGCGTCGGCCGCCGCCTCGCGGTCTCCCGCCGGCCGCGCCAGCGCCGGCACCGAGGCGAGGCTGGGGAAGAGCCGCGCGATGCGCGCCGCCCGCTTCGGCAGCAGCACTTCGGCGACCGACGGGGGGAGGGCCGCGAGGTAGCCCGCCAGCTCGTCGATCGCCTCGTCGAGGGCCGGGAACGGCACGGCGTCTGCGTGGCGGGCGCGGCCCGAGAGCACGACCACGTCGCGGCGGGCGGTGAGCCGCCGGCGGAACTCGTCGAGCAGCGCCGACTTGCCGATGCCGCTCTCGCCCTCGATCCAGACGATGCGGGGCGTGCCCGCGTCCAGGGCCTCGAGCGCCGCCTCGAGCACCGCCAGCGCGTCGGCCCGGCCCACGAAGGCGTCGGGCGCGGGCGCGCTCTCCGAGGCCCCGGGCGCCGACCGGGCCGGCTCGCCCGCGGGCGCGCGCAGCGCCTCGCGCACCTGCCGCGCCGTCGGGCGCTTCGCGGGATCGGCCGCCAGGAGCCGCGCGCAGAGCTCGCGCAGGTCGGCCGGGCCCCGGGCGGGCGGTCCGAGCGGCCGCGCGAGGTCGAGGGGCCCGCTGTCGGCGCTCGGCGGCTCGCCGCTCAGCGCCGCGCGCAGGATGACGCCGACGGCGTAGAGATCGCCCTCGGGCCCGACCTCCCCCTCGAGCGCCTCGGGCGCGACGTACGCCGGCGTGCCGCCCGCGCGGGCGCCGCGCTCGCGCCAGCCGAGGGCGAGGCCGCCGTCGAGCAGGACCACCCGTCCCGCCCCGTCGACGAGGACGTTCTCGAGCTTGACGTCGCGGTGAGCGAGGCGGCGGGCGTGCAGCGCCTCCAACCCCTCGACGAGCTGCGCGAGGCACGACCGCAGGCGGGGCTCGGAGCCGGCCACATGGTCCAGCAGCGGCGAGCCCTCGACGAGCTCCATGGTCATGAGCAGCTCGCCGCGCTCCTCCCACAGCGCTTCGAGGCGCACGAGGTTGGGGTGGCGGACCTCGGCCACCGTGCGGAACTCGCGCTTGAGCCGCAGCGCCGCCTCGCCGCGCGGGCGCGCCAGCCGCTTGAGCGCGACGAGCCGGTTCTGCTCGAGGTCCAGCGCCGCGTAGACCTCCGTGTCCGCCCCGCGCGACAGGCACCGCTGCACGCGGAAGCGCCCCGTGCCCGCGAACGCCGATTCGGCGGCCGGCGCGGCCTCCATCGACACGCGCAGGCCCAGCGCCGTCGCGAGCGCGGCCACGTCGCGCGGCCGGTCCTCGGGCCGCTTCGCCATCGCGCCCGCGACGGCGGCGTCGAGCCACGCGGGCACGTCGCCGCGGGCGACGGTCAGCGACGGCGGCGGGTCGTTGAGGATCGCGAGGCGCAGCGCCGCCTTCGTGTCGCCGCGGAAGGGAGGATGGCCGCTCAGCATCTCGTGCAGGAGCGCGCCCAGCGCGTACACGTCGCCGCGCGCGTCGGGGGCCGAGGCCCCTTGCCACCGCTCCGGGGCCATGTAGACGAGCGTGCCCAGCAGGTCGCCCGGGTCGGTGAGCTGGGCCTCCGCGGCGTCGATCGACTCCGACCTGGCGATCCCGAAGTCGAGCAGCTTCACGCGTGGGACGGCGCCCGCGCGCTGATCGACCACGAACACGTTGCCCGGCTTGAGGTCGCGGTGCACGACGCCCGCCTGGTGCACGGCGTGGACGATCGCGCAGACCTGCTCAAAGAGCCCGAGGGCCAGCGAGACGGGCAGGGGACCGCGCGCGCGGAGGAAGCGGCCCAGGTCCTGTCCGTGCAGGCGCTCCATCACCAGGAACGCGCCCACCTGCGGATCGACGCCGGCGTCGAAGACCTGCACGCACGCCGCGTGCAGGATGCGCGCCGTGAGCTTCGCCTCGCGGAGCAGCCGCTCCGTCGCGAGCGCGTCGGCGCCGCGCTTGCGCCGCAGCAGCTTGAGGGCGACCGGCCGCTCGAGGACGGAGTCTTGGCCCGCGAAGACCGACGACATGCCGCCCGCGCCGAGGGGCGCGTCCACGCGGTAGCGGCCTGCGACCAGGGTCCCCTGTCCGATGGCGGGCCGGTCGCCGCCGTCGTCTCCGCTCACGCTGCGCCCATCGCCATGGCGCCATTTATGCCTGAAGCGAGCCGACGTTCGCAACGAGAGAAGGTCTTCGTTCGCGAACCGTCCGCGGACCGTATTCGAGGCCAGGTGCTGACCGCGTGAGTCCATCGAGTCGACGGAAACCCGTGTGTTTGCGTGCGCCCAGAGCATGCCGCCGCGCGCGCGGCGCCAGGCACGGCGATTGCGAGTGGGGGGGCGGCGTAAACAAAACGAATACAGCGGAAGGAACGGGAGGAGACATGCCGGAGCATCTGGGTCGTTGGGCTTCGTTGGTCGCGGTCGCCGCCGTCGCCGCCGTCGCAGGTTGCGGCGGGTCCGCTCCCGCCAAGCCGGCGGGCGGCGGGGGCAAAGGCGGCAGCGGCGCGGCGGGCACGGGCGGAGGGACGGCCGGCGCGAGCTCGGGCGCCTCCGGC
>DASZWW010000418.1:0-3086 GCA_035546175.1 Polyangia bacterium | reverse complement strand
AGGCCAAGGCGCGCGCGACGCTCGACGTCCGCGGCGCCGTCGGCCGCTCGGTGCGGGTCGAGCCGCCGCGCCTCGTCGGCGGCGCGGCGCGCATCACCGGCGTGAAGGTCGAGAGCGACGAGGCCGACGGGCCCATCGTCGTGAGCCTGCGCGTGCCCGCGAAGCAGGCCGCGGGCACCTACGTCGGCGACGTCCTCGACGCCGACACGGGCGCGCCGGTCGGCGCCGTGACGATCAAGGTCTCTCGTTGAGGCTCGAGGCGCGCGCGCCCGCGGCGCGCCGCGCCGACCTCGTGCCGTCGCTCCTCGACGAGTACGGCCTCAAGGCCAAGGAGAGCCTGC
This sequence comes from Polyangia bacterium, assembly GCA_035546175.1. Taxonomy (GTDB): domain Bacteria; phylum Myxococcota_A; class Polyangia; order Fen-1088; family Fen-1088; genus DASZFV01. The sequence continues at coordinate 2,745 of DASZWW010000418.1, read as the reverse complement.
GCGACTACCTGCGCCGCAGCGGGTCGGGGCACCTCGCCTATCTCTACGACCTGCTGCGCGACTACCCTTCGCGCGGCGGGCGCTCGCTGCGGCCCTCGCTGTGCATCGCCGCGGCGAAGGCCTTCGGCGGCTCGCTGGGCGAGGCCCTCAACAGCGCCGTCGCGCTCGAGATCCTCCACAACGCGTTCCTCATCCACGACGACATCGAGGACCTCTCCGAGCAGCGCCGCGGCCGCCCGACCATGCACGAGCTGCACGGCGTCCCGCTCGCCGTCAACGCGGGCGACGCGATGACCGTGCTCAGCCTCCGGCCCCTCCTCGACAACTGCCGGACGCTCGGCACGTACACGGCCTTCCGCGTCCTCGAGGAGGCCGAGCGCATGGGCCGGGAGGCCGTCGAGGGGCAGGCCCTCGAGCTCGGGTGGCGCCGCGAGAACGCCGTCGACCTCGACGAGGCCGACTACCTGCGCATGGTGCTCAAGAAGACCTGCTCGTACACGACGATCTTCCCCCTGCGCGTGGGCGCGATCGTCGCGGGGCAGGGCGGCCCCGTCCTCGATCGGCTGGGCCACTTCGCGTTCCTGCTGGGCGCCGCGTTCCAGATCCAGGACGACCTCCTGAACCTCACGGGCGACCCGAAGGCCTACGGCAAGGAGACGGCGGGCGATCTCTGGGAGGGCAAGCGGACCCTCATGCTCATCCACCTCCTGCGGAGCGTCGGGCCAGAGGACAAGGCCTGGCTCACGCGCCAGCTCGGCCTGCCGCGCGAGCGGGTCCAGGCCGCGGACGTGGCCCGCGTCCGCGCGCTCATGGACGAGCACGGCTCGATCGAGTACGGCCGCGCGATCGCCCACGGCTGCGCCGGGGCGGCGCTCCACGAGTTCTCGGTCGCCTTCGCGGGCGTGCCGCCCGGCGACGACCGCGACTTCATCGAGGAGCTCTGCACCTGGGTGCTGCGCCGAACGTAACTCGCACTTTGGCCTCGAGCGAGCCTTTTCGCCGTCTTGGAGCGGTGGAGGCGCTCACATATACTGCGCCCGCGACGCATGACATCACGCGATGGAAAGGGGGATCGGGGAGAAGGTGGGGGCCCGATCGGCATCACCGCGGAGATCTCGGGCTCGGCCCCAAGGGAGGCCGCCTCGCCGGCGGCGGCGCTGGGCACGGTCGTGGGCGGCCAGTATCGCCTCGAGAAGCACCTCGGCGCGGGCGGGTTCGGCGACGTTTATCGGGCCGTCCAGGAGAAGACGAAGCAGCTGGTGGCGCTCAAGATCCTGCGCCTGAGGCAGGGGAAGGCCGCGCCCAGCCTCGAGCGCCAGCTCGCGCGCTTCCGGCGAGAGATGCGCGCCTGCGCCGAGCTGCACCACCCGCACATCGTGCGCCTCATCGACTCGGGCGAGACGGACGGCGGGCTCCTGTTCTCCGTCTTCGAGTTCGTGCCCGGCCAGACGCTCGCCGACCTCCTGCGCGAGAAGGGCGCGCTCCCCGTCGAGTCGGCCATCGAGCTCATGAGCCAGGTGCTCGACGCGCTGGGCGCCGCGCACGCGCAGGGCATCATCCACCGCGACCTCAAGCCGAACAACATCATGGCGAACGTGAGCGGCCTGCGGCCGCGGATCACGGTGCTCGACTTCGGCATCAGCGCGTTCCTCGACGGGATGTCCGTCGACGACTTCCACAGCCTCACGATGACGCGCGAGATCCTCGGCACGCCCGCCTACGCCGCGCCCGAGCAGCTCCGCGGCGAGGCGCCCTCGGTCAAGTCCGACCTCTACGCGTGGGGGCTCGTGCTCGCCGAGTGCATCATCGGCCGGCCCATCTTCGAGGGCCCGACGGCCATGGAGATCGCGCACCGCCAGCTCTCGGCCGAGCCGGTCGTCCTGCCCGAACGCCTGCAGCGGCACCCCCTCGGCACGCTGCTGCGGTGGGTCCTCGAGAAGGACGTCGAGCGGCGCGCCGGGGACGCGGCGCTCGTCATGGAGCGGCTCCGCGAGCGGCGGTCGCTCGCCGGCCTCGTCGACGCCAACGGCTACTTCGTCGAGGGAGGCGTCGGCGCGGCGGGGGCCGGGCTCGTCGACGGCCGCGCGGCCGAGCCGAGCGCCGTCGTGGCGGGTGAGCGCCGCCAGGTCACGGCCGTCTGCTGCCTCACGAGCATCGGCGCCACGGACGCGGCCACGACGCCCGACGAGCTCGACCGCATCCTGCGCGAGACGCAGGCGCTCAGCACGCGCGTCGCGGGGCGCTTCGGGGGCGAGGTCACGGGCGGCTTCGGCGGGCAGGTCCTCATCTACTTCGGCGTGCCGCGCGCCAGCGACACCGACGCCCGCCGCGCCGCCATCGCGGCGCTGGAGATCGCGCAGGAGGTGCGGCGCGCCAGCGATCGGTCGGGGGTGCGGGTGGACTTCCGCATCGGCATCCACACGGGGCTCGTGACGACGGCGGGGTCCGACCAGGGCTCGAGCTCGGCGATCTTCGGCGTCACGCCCGGGCGGGCCGCGCAGCTGGCCCAGGACGCGCCCGTCAACGGCATCGCCGTCAGCGAGGAGAGCGTCAAGCAGCTCGGCTCGGCCTTCGAGGTGCGCGCCGAGCGCTCGCCGCGCGGCGCGGCCGTGCACCTGCTCGTCGCCGAGGCGCGCGCCGAGGCGGCGGCGACGAGCTCGAGCCGCGTGCCCTTCGTCGGGCGGGCGGCCGAGCTCGAGGCCCGCAAGGCGGCCTGGCGGGACGCGCGCGCGGGGCGCGGCCGCG
>DASZWW010000417.1:0-6189 GCA_035546175.1 Polyangia bacterium | reverse complement strand
GGGCGCCGCTCGGCCTCGAGGGCGCGCGCCGTGGCGAGCCAGCCGTCGCGCGCGGGCGGCGACGCGCCGGCGAGCGCGGGCGAGGCCAGAAGGGCCTCGTCGTCGAGCGCGTCGCCCAGCTCGAACGCGCCCAGCGTGGCGCCCGCGGCGTCGAGGAGCGTCCACGTCCCCGTCGACTGATCGCGATCGAAGCCGCCGCGCTCCTCGTGGACGCGGTCGTCGGCGTAGAGCTCGGGCGGCACGCCGATGCGCCGGTAAGAGCCGCCGCGCTGGCCGCTCCGCCACCCGCCCTCCTCGGTGAGCGCGCCCGCGGCGTCCCAGCGCCGCCAGGTCCCGTGCGCCTTGCCCGCCTGGAACTCGTCGCGCTCGCGCAGCACGCCGTCGCGCGCCCAGCGCTGCCACACGCCGTGCGGCATCCCCTGGGCGTCGTGCTCGCGGAGCGTCCAGGTGTCGGTCCGCTCCTCGAACGCCGCGCGGCGGGGCACGCTCGCCGGCCGCGCCGGGTGGAGCGCGCCGCTCGGCAGGATGTGCCGCCCCTCGCGATCGTACCAGCGCACGTCCTCGAGCCGGCCGTGGTCGAAGTCGTGCTGGAGCTGCCAGGCGCCCGGCGGCACGCAGCAGTGCTGCAGCGGCTCGTGGGTCGCGCCGGGGCCCTCGTACTCGTGCGCGATCGTGAGGCCGTGCTGGCTGCCGTCCTCGAAGAAGCCCTCGCGCGCGACGGTGCCGTCGGGGTGGAAGCGCCGGAAGGCGCCGTGCCGCAGGCCGGCGCGGTGCTCGTGCTCGTGGGCCAGGAGCCCGTCGCTGCGCCAGCCGCGGACGAGCCCGTGGGCGCGCCCCTCGGCGTCGCGCGGCACGAGCTCCCACTCGAAGGTGCTCGCGTTCCATTCGGCGGCCTCGGGGACGCCCGCCGGGCGCGCGATGGGCGGCACGGGAGGCGCGAGCGCGCCGGCGTCCTCGACCGACATGCCCCGAAGATACCGCCAAATCGGCCGCGCGGCGTGCACGGGCGCGTTCGCGCTTGACACACGCCCCCCGTAAGGGGATTGAAGCGAGGAGCCTGCATGCCGCCCGTACGGAACGACGCCGCGCGCGCGTCGCGAGCGCGCGCCTCCGCCCGGGCCGTCGAGGCCGCCGCGCTGCCCGCCGCCGTGGCCGTCCTCGTGCTCGCCACGACGCTCGGGCCGGCGCACATTTCGCTGCGCGAGGCCGTGACCGCGCTCGGGCACCGGCTCTCGGGCCACCCGGATCCGCACGCCTGGCGCGAGACGGTGATCTGGAGCGTGCGGCTGCCGCGCGCGCTGCTCGGCTTCGTCGTGGGCGGGGGCCTGGCCGTGGCGGGCGCGGCGCTCCAGGGCCTCTTCCGCAACCCGCTCGCCGACCCGGGCATCCTCGGCGTGTCGACGGGCGCCTCGCTCGGCGCCGTGCTGGCGATCTACGGCGGCCTCGCGGCGCGCGCCGTGTGGGCGCTGCCCGCCGGCTCGTTCGCGGGCGCGGCGGTCAACGCCCTCCTGGTGTTCGCGCTCGCGGCGCGCCGGGGGCGCGGGCGGGTGTTCACCGGCACGTTGCTGCTGATCGGCGTCGCGCTCTCCGCGCTCGCCGTCTCCTTCACCACCTTCGTCCTGTCCGTCTCGCTCGACAGCTACGACGTGGGCCGCCAGATCGTCTACTGGCTGCTCGGCGGGCTCGAGGGGCGCACCTGGGATCACCTGCTGCTCGGCGGGCCGGCCGTCCTCGTGGGCGCGGCCGTGGTCCTGGCCCAGGCGCGCGAGCTCGACGCGCTCCTGCTCGGCGAGCTCGCGGCCGTGTCGGTGGGCATCGACGTGGCGCGCGTGCGCGTGCGGGTCGTCCTCGGCGTCTCGCTCGTCGTGGGCGCGGCCGTGGCGGTCGCCGGGCCCATCGGCTTCGTCGGCCTCGTCGTGCCGCACGTCCTGCGCCTCGTCGTGGGGGCGCGGCACCGCGTGCTCGTGCCGCTGTCGTTCGTGGGCGGCGGCGTCTTCGTCGTGGCGGCGGACATCTTCGCGCGCACGCTGCTCGCGCCCGCCGAGATCCCCGTGGGCATCGTGACGGCCGCGCTGGGGACGCCGGTCTTCCTGGCGCTGCTCGTCCGGCGCGAGGCGGCGGCGGTGACGGCGTGACGTCGCTCCTCGCCGCCGAGGGCGTGACCTTCGGCTACCCGGGGCGTGAGGTCCTGCGCGACGTCAGCTTCGCGCTCTCGGCGGGCGAGCTCGTCGCGCTGTGCGGGCCGAACGGCGTGGGCAAGTCGACGCTGCTGCGCCTGCTCATCGGCCTGCACGCCCCGCGCGCCGGGCGCGTCGCGCTCGGGGGCGCGTCGCTCGGCTCGCTGCGCCGCCGCGAGATCGCGCGCCGGGTGGCGCTCCTGCCGCAGGAGAGCCCGCCCGACCTGCCCCTCACGGCGCGCGAGACCGTCGCGCTCGGCCGCCTGCCGCACCTCGGCCGCTCCGAGCCCGAGCGGCCGGCCGACGTCGCGGCCGTCGAGGCGGCGCTCGCGGCGACGGACACGGCGGCGCTCGCCGAGCGTCCGATGACGGAGCTCTCGGGCGGCGAGCGCCACCGCGTCCACCTCGCGCGCGCGCTCGCCCAGGAGGCGCCCGTGCTGCTGCTCGACGAGCCCGTCGCGGGCCTCGATCTCGTGCACCAGCTCCAGGCCCTCGAGCTCCTGCGCGCGACGGTGGGCGGCGCGGCGCGGGCCGCCGTCGTCGCCCTGCACGACCTGTCGCTCGCGGCCCGCTACTGCGATCGCATCCTGCTGCTGGCCGGCGGCGCGCTCCGCGCGGACGCGCCGCCCGCGGCCGTGCTGACGCCGGAGACGCTGGCGGGCGTCTTCGGCGTGCGCGCCGAGGTGCGGGCCGACGAGGCGGGCCGCCCCTACGTCGTGCCGCTCGCGCCCCTGCCGCGGGGGCCCTGACCTAGTACCAGGTCGCCTCGCGCGGGGGGAGGTGCTCCGTGGGGTTCGGCTCGAAGGGCGCGAGCGGCGCCGCGACGCCCGAGACGTCGAACACGCGCACGCGCGGCATGACGGGATCGCCGTCGGGCACGAAGAGCGTCTTACTGGCCGCGTCGACGGCGGGGCGGCCCAGGTTGAAGGCGCCGCCGTCGATGATCTTCGTCCCCGCCCCGCTCGCGAGCGCGATCGCGTACAGCGTGTCGGGCGCGGTCTGGGCGCCGGTCGTGAAGTCGAGCGCGCCGGCCGTCGCCGTGTAGGCGTTGCCGTCGAGGAGGGCGGCGGCCGCGTAGCTCACGGGCTGCGTGCCCAGGCTCTTGCCGGCGACGATCCGGCCGAGCGCGGGCGTGGCGCCCGAGACGTCGATCTCGACGAGCGCCGACGACGCCGTCTGGTCGGCGTCGCTGAGCTCGCCGCCGCAGGAGACGTAGAGCTTCTTGCCGGCCTCGTCGGCGGCGATGCCCGAGCAGCCTGTCTGCTGGGGCAGATCGATCGTGCCCGTGACGGCGTCCGTCGCCGGGTCGACGACGACGACGCGCCCCGGGCCCGCGGCGCTGAAGTCCGCCGAGAGGTTGTTGAGCGTGACGTAGACGAGGCCGCCGAGGAGCACGCCGTGGTCGGGCCGCGCCTGCAGCGTCGCCCCCGCCACCGCCGTCGCGTGGCTCGACATGTCGATGCGGCCCGTGACCGTGAGGAGCGAGGGGTCGATGATGAGGAGGTCGTCGCCCTCGTCGAAGTCGTCCGGCGCGGGCGTGGGCGCGGCGTTCTTCTCGTAGCGCAGGACGTAGGCCTTGGTGGCCGAGACGTGGACGACGTCGTGCGGGTTCGACTTGAAGCCGCCCGTCGAGACGGAGAGCTGGGCGCGCAGCCGGCAGATCGACGGGAGCATGAAGTCGACGAGCGACCGCTCGCGATCGAGGACGACCACCTCGCCGCCCTGCGTGCCCGTGGCCAGGGCCGTGTCCTTCGAGAGCGTCGAGGGCGTGACGCAGTCGTCGACGAGCTTCCTCGTGGCCGGATCATAGATCGAGAGGCTCGAGGACTTGTAGTCGCTGCTGAGGATCGCGAGCGCGGAGGCGGCGGGAAGGCCCTTCTCCGAGGCCGGCCCCGCCGCGTCGCCGCAGGCGGGGAGGGTGGACAGGGCGGACGCGGACAGCAGGGCCGCGAGCGCGGGCGAGGCGAGGGTCGAGAGGCGGGACGACCAGGAAGGCATGACGGGCTCCTAGGGATGCGGGGTGACGGCCACGCGGGACCATTCCAGCGTGACGAACAGAGAGCGACCGGGCAGCGGGTAACCGGGGACGTCCTCGACGCGCGAGTCGCCGACGTCGAGGAGGCTGGCGACGAGGCGCAGGCCGCTCGGCGCGTGCTCGACGGAGGCGCCCACGCCGACCAGGGCGCGCGCGGGGATCGGGCCGCTCGAGGTCCAGAAGTCGCCGGCCGTCGCGTCGAGGTCGGCGTACGCGCCGAGCGCGAGGCCGAGGCGCAGCGGCTGGCGGCCCTCGAGCCGGCCGTAGCCGTGGTAGCGCGGGTGGTGGGGGAGCTGGTGGCCGTGGTCGGCCGCGATGGGCCCCTCGTCGCGCGCGTCGGTCAGCGTGGCCTGCGCGACGGCGGAGAGGCGGCGCGTCCGGGCGCGCAGCTCGAGCTCGAGGCCCCAGACGCGCGCCGCCGAGACGTTCTCGGCGCGCGTCTGCGAGCCGAAGACCTCCCAGGCGATGAGGTCCTCCACCCGGGCGCCGAAGAGCGTCGCGGACGCCGAGAGGGCGCCCCGCGGGCCCTCGCGGCCGCCGGAGACGCCGAGGTCGGCGTTGAGCCCGCGCTCGGGCGCGAGCGACGGGTTGCCGAGCACGCCGCGGCTGTACCCGTAGAGCTCGAGGAAGCTCGGGATGCGGGCGTAGTACCCGGCGTTGCCGCGCAGGGCGGCCGCGTCGCCGAGGGCGCGCAGCAGGCCCAGGCGCAGCACGGGCAGGGCGCGCGTCTCGGCCGGCGCCGGCGGCAGATCGGCGCCGAAGTTGTCGCGGCCCGTGCGCACGTCGCGCGTGGCCTCGAGGCGCGCCGAGGGCAGCACGTCGAGGCGCGCGGCCGGGACGCGCGCGTCGAGCTCGAGCCCGGCGACGGCCGTCTCGCGGTTCGCGGCGTACCCCGTGGGCATCGCGGCGTCGAGGAGGTTGCGCGGCAGGAAGTCCTCGGCGCGCCCCTCGACGACGGCGGTCAGGCGCGCCCGCTCGCCGAACGCCTCGTCGGCGGTGAGCCGCGCGCCGAGGGAGCGCGTGCGGTCCCGCGTGTCGGTGGGGACGCCCACGATCTCGTGCAGCGGGTCGGAGAAGGTGTCGCGCACCTCGGAGGCGAAGAGCGCCGCGCGGAGCCGGCCGCCCGCGCCGAGATCGTCGCGCGACGCGTAGTCGAGGTGTCCGAGGAGCCGCGCCGTCGAGGCGCGCGCCGACGTCGCGCGGTAGACGTCGAGCGGCGCCAGCCCCTGGTCGCGCGTCACGCCGATGAGCCCGGCGCGCAGCTCGCGCCGGCCGGGCAGGGGGAGGACGGCGCGCGCGACGCCGTCGAGCTGCGCGAGGTCGTCGTTCTCGCGGCTGCCGGGCTGGTAGCTCCCCGGGACGTCGGGGGCGCTGATGGGGAAGTCGTTGCGGGCGCGCAGCGCGTGCAGGCCGAGGTAGAGGCGCAGCGGGCCGAGCGTGCCGCCGCCCGAGGCGCCCGCGTACATCGTGCCGAACGACCCGCCGCCCGCGCGGGCCGTCGCCTGGGCGGCGCCCGGCGTGCGCGTCGTGATCGAGACGACGCCGCCCAGCGCCGACTCGCCGAAGACGATGGGCGCCGAGCCGCGGTAGACCTCGACGCGCTCGACGTCGCCGAGCGGCAGCGTCGACAGATCGACGGCGCCGCCCACGGCCTGGTTGAGGGGGACGCCGTCGACGAAGACGCGCACCTCGTCGGGGTTCGAGCCGCGCAGCGAGAGGGTCGAGAACGCGCCGACGCCGCCCGTGCGGGTCACGTTCGCGCCCGGGACCTCGAGCAGGAGCGAGCCGAGATCGTCGGCGGCGCGCGGGCTCTCGCGCGGCAGCACCACGGTCGCCGCCGCCGTCTGGTCCTCTCGGGGCGCCGCCGCGGCGAGGACGGGCGCCGTCACGACGGTCTCGTTGCGCGGCGGCGCGGCGAGGGCGGGTCCCCGGGGCGCGGGCGCCGGGGCGGCCGGCGTTGCATCGGGCGCGCCCGCG
>DASZWW010000416.1:0-5835 GCA_035546175.1 Polyangia bacterium | reverse complement strand
GATCTCGATGCGCGCGCCGTCGAGCAACGGGGCGCCCACCCCGAAGGTCGGCGCCGCCGCGAGCTCGACGGCGGCCGCGGCGAACGCGCCCACGGCGCGCGCGGGGGTCGCGACGAGCACGCTCGTGCCCTGGCGCTCGGCCTGATGCTTGAGGCGCACCCACGCCGCGGTGGGCACGCGCGGGCGTCCGTCGCCCCAGTCGAGCGCGACCACGTCGAAGCCGCCCGCGCCGACGACGAGGTCGGCCGCCTTGAGCGCCTGCGCGGGCGCGCACCGGATCCACAGGAGGCGCGCGAGGGGGACGCCGCACGCCTCCGCCGCGCGCGGGTCGAGCGCGCCGCCCGTGTCGACGAGCGCCGTCGCCTCCCCCGCGCGCGCCGCCCGCGCGAGCGCCGCCAGCATCACCGACGTCCGCCCCGACGACCGCCGCCCGCAGAGCTCGCTCAGCGCCCCGCGCGGCCACCCGCCGCCGAGGAGCGCGTCGAGCTCGGGCAGCCCGCTGCCGCGCTGGCCACGGCGCTCGTCGTTCTCGAGGCGTTGCGCCGTGACCAGCCGCGAGGCCAACTCCGGATCGAGCTCGAGCGCGCGAAGCACATGAGCCAGACTGACACTGAACAACCGTTCAGGTCAAGCACGATCGCGCGGATCGAGGATCCTCCGACGCTCGCGTTAGAGTCGGGCGCCATGAAGCTCCTCGCGCTCCTCGCCTTGCTCGTCGCCGGTTGCGGAAGCTCGTCCTCTCCCTCCGACGGCGGCGGCGCGGGCGCGGGAGGCGCGGGCGGCGCCGCGGGAGGCGCGAGCGGCGCGAGCGCCGACGCCGGCTTCCCGTCGTGCCCCCAGTACCGCGTCGAGGGCGTCGAGTGTCCGTCGGCGACCTCGGCCGACGGCCTCCTCCACAAGGACGGGCACGCCTGCGCGACGTGCACGGGCCACGACTCGAACGGCCAGCTCACGCCGACGCCGATCGGCTGCACGACCGTCGCGAGCGGCGGCGCCGATCTCTGCGTCGCCGACTGCTCCGAGTGCTCATGAAGCCGGGAGCGCGGCGAAGGCGAGCGGCCTGAGATCGGGGTCGACCCACGCGGCGCGCGCGCCCGGCGACATCAAGAGGTCGCGCGACCAGAAGGCGAGCAGCACGCCGCTGCCGCCCAGCGGCCCGGCGAGCAGCGCGGCGAGGCGCCGCTCGAGCGGGACCTCGGGCGCGAACGTCGCCAGGCCCTCCTCGAGCAGCCGCACGAACGCCGCCGTGATCGTCTCGTGATAGCCGCTCGTGGCGGTGTTCGGCGTGCCGTGGCGCTCGTTGAGGCGCGGGATCTCCGCGCGCAGCCGCGCCAGCGCCTCGGCGGCGCCGTGGCGGCTCACGTAGCAGGCGCCCACCGAGAGGTGCGCGGCGTGCGTCCACTCGGCCTTCGCGAGCGTGCGCGCGCGGAACGCCGTCACGAGGTCCTCGAGCACGCGCCCGTCCATGGGCCGGGAGGATAGCCCGTCAGCTCGCGCCGCCGGGCGGCCGCGGCGCCGCCGCCCACTCGAACAGCAGCGTCGCGCGCGGGTTCGTCGGCTGCGTCTGGCCGGGCGGCGGGCTGTCGTCCTCGACCTTGTAGACCTTGAGCGAGACGATCTCGTCCTCCTTGCGGCCCGTGCGCTGGGGGTAGCGCTGGATCCACTCCTGGAAGGCCTGGTCGTAGGCGGGCCACCAGGGCAGGCGCGTGACGTACTGGTAGAAGAGCCAGTTCGGCCCCATCGCGGGCGGGATGGTCGCCCCGGGCATCGGGTACTTGGGGTTCGCGGCCTCGTTCCACGGGTCGACGTGGCGGCCCGTGACCGTGACGGCGTCGACGGCCAGGTTGATGTCCGTCTTGTTGACCTCGGGCGCGAACATCGACCAGCCCTGGAAGAGGTTCAGGTATGTCACGGCCGCGGCGACGGGCGGCGCGTTGTGGTGGTCCCACACGCGGTGCGCCGCCGCGTTCTCGTCGAGGAGCTGGTTGGCGGCGACGAAGACGAACGCCGCGCAGGCGAGCTCGCGCAAGAGCGGGAGGCGCCCGAGGAGCATCGAGACGGCGGGCCCCGGCGGCACGAGCCGCACGCTGCGCCCGAGCGAGAAGAACGCCCCCGCCCGGCGCAACGCGCCCGCCACGCGCCACTCGAGGATCGCGGAGCGCCGCGCGCGCGCGGGCGAGCGGCGCCACCAGCGCTCGAGGGCGTCCCAGTCGTCGCCGTGAACGAAGTGAGGCGTGTAGGCGAGCATCGCCGGCACGAAGTTGCCGAGGTTCATGAACAGCGCGAACCCGCCGTGCAGCGCGATGACGAGCGCGATGGCGGCGCGGCGGCAAGCGCGCGTCGCGAAGGGCGACAGCAGCAGGAAGGGCAGGGACCACTCGATGCCGAGCGCCGTCCAGCTCATCGCGCGCGAGAGCCCCGGCGTCATGCGCGCGCGCAGCCAGACGGCGAGCGGCGTGGCCAGGCGATCGAGGTGCATCACGTAGTGGACGGCGGTGCCCTCGCGCCAGGTCTCGCCGGCTTTGTGGACGGCGTTGAAGAAGTAGATGAAGGCGAGCTGGCACGTCAGGGCGAGGACCCCGAGCCCGACGACGCGCGGCCGCGCGACCGAGCGACCGAGGACGGCGTCGACGGACCAGCGGCCGCCCGTGGGCAGGAACGCCGTCCAGATGGCGAGGAGGCCGAGCACGACGTCGCCGCCGTTGTCGAAGAGCAGGAGGCGCCCGTGGAGGGACATGACGGCGACCATGCTGAGCACCTGGGCGAGGCGCGTGTAGAGGCCGACGAGGAGCGCGGTGTAGGCGAGCGCGCAGAGCACGAACCCGATGACCGCCTCGTGGGTGTACGAGGCCATGTAGAAGAACGAGAAGACGTGCGCGAACGACGGACGCCAGAGCAGCGTGTGGTTCGGGAGGAGCCCCTCGTTCGTGTACCAGCTGCCGAGCTGCACCCAGCGCTTGAAGAGATCGAGGAGCAGCACCGACGCCAGCGCGATGCGGCCCGCCGCGAGGCTGCGGGCGTCGGCCGCGAGGTACGTCGACGTGAACCGTGCGGCAAATTGCCGCGCCCGCGGGCCGGCGGCCAGGCGGGCCGCGCCCGCCCGCAGGCGCTCCCAGGCGCCGGGCGGGGCCGGGGCGGACGTGACGACGTCGTTCGCGGGCTCCCCGGGCTCGCTGAGGAGAGGCTGCACGCCTCGGCGGAGTGCACGATCGGGACCAGGCCCGAGCGTGCCGCCTCCGCCGAGGGTCCGCGCCGCGCGCGCGTCGGAACCGCGACGCGAATGTCGCGTCAGCGCTCGTAGGCGCCGATGTCCGGCTTGTCGTCGCGCGCCTTGCCGTCGAAGTCGAGCTTGGGCGCCCCCACCGACGTGCCGGCGTTGACGCAGGGCGACCCGGCCTGGAGGTGCAGATCGGCCATGCCCACGAACATCGGATCGGCGCTGATGTTCGCCGAGGCGCCCGGCAGCATGTTCACGGCGCCGATCGTCATCGGGCTCGCCGTGGGGCGCAGGTAGAGCGAGGTCGGCGGGCCGGTGGGATCGAGGTCGTTGTTCTCGAAGAGCCGCGGCCGCACGCCCGCCTCCGTCTCGATGAAGTCGACGCGGCCGAGGTTGCAGCCGCCCCCGCGCAGGATGTTGTTCCGGAAGATCCCGTGCGGCGTCTTCGGGCCCGCCCCGTTGCCGAGGCCGATGCCCGCAGCCGTGCTCTGGCACTGCCCCGCGCCGCCCGCGTCGATGGTGTTCGAGTCGACGTCCACCTCGTTGGCGCCGGCCGCGACGTGCACGCGCACGCCGTCCGCCTCGGGCGTCGCCGCCCCGGGGCCGCACGCGCCGCCGTACACGACGTTGTTCTCGACGCGCGAGAAGGCGTCCTCGGCGAGGACGGCCGTGGTCGACTTCGAGCCGCAGCCGCCGGTGATCATGTTGCGGTCGACGAGCGCGCCCGTGCCCTGCAGCGAGAGGCCCACGACGATGCCGCCGCTCTGCCCGACGAGCACGTTGCCCGAGATGCGCGCGCAGCCGCCGGCGTCGCAGGCGACGGCGAAGGTCTGCGCCGGGCGGGCGTTAGGCGACCCCTGCACGAGCTTGTTCCCCGTGACGAAGCAGCGGCTGACGGCGTTGGCGTCGAGGCCGCAGTAGACGCCGAAGGCCGACATCGGGGCGCCGCTGCCGCCCGTCGCGATCTTCGTGTTCGAGTCGATGACGGGGTGGCAGGCGCCGGCGGCGTTGACGCCCGCCGCGCGCGTGGCCGGGCCCGCCGGGTCGCCGGCCAGGAGCTCGTTGTCGACGATCCACGGCGCGGCGTCGCCGCAGGCGAGCATGGAGACGCCGTAGCCGTTCATCGTGGCCGCGTCGGCGTCGATGGCGTTGCCGCGCACGATCGTGCCGGCGGCCATGCCCCCGATGCGCACGCCCACGCCGGTCGCGCCGAAGGTCCCGCACACGGCGGTGCGCTCGACGAGGGCGCCGGGCGAGTCGACGAGGTCGATCGCGACGGCCTCGGCGGCGCCGTCGTCGACGTTCCCGCCCGGGCCGCCCTGCGCGGGGGAGCGCCCGTGGATGCCGAGGCCCGTCGCCGCGCACGGCGCGGAGCAGTGGCCGGTCATCGGATCGATGGCCGCGCAGTTCTCGCGGATCGTCGGCTTCGAGCCCACGGAGTGCACGCCGATCGACGACGCGGTGCCCGCGCCGCCGAAGATCGCCGAGCGGGTGATGACGGCCTCCCCGCCGTTGAGGAGGTTCACGCCGTAGGAGGTCATGGCGTTCATCGCGTCGTCGATGACGACGTTGGAGATCGTGATCTGCTTGCCGCCCGAGATGGTGATGCCGGCGATCGTCCCGTTGCCGCCGCCGCCGCTGAAGCGCGCGATGCGCACGCCGTCGAGCGTCGTGGGCGCCTGCACGGTCGCGCCGAACATCACGCCCGAGGCGGCGCGCGGCGCGATCGTCACGTTGAGGTTCGGGGAGCCCTGCGTCCCGAACGAGCAGCGCGTCCAGCCCGTGGCCTCGTAGTTCCCGAGCACCGAGACGCCGCTCGCCATTGTGATCGTGGCGTTGTCGTTCGACTGGTAGACCGTCCCCGCGCCGAGGCAGGTGTCGGCGCCCGCGACGCACACGTTCTTCGGGCGCCCGGGGGCGCCGGCCGCGTAGTCGATCGCCGCCTGGATCGAGCGGAAGGGGCGCAGCGCCGTGCCCGTGCCCATGTCGTCGCCGGCCGGCGCGACGTGGACGCAGAAGCCGTCGCAGCCGTCGTCGACGAGGCCGTCGCAGTCGTTGTCCTTGCCGTCGTTGCACACCTCGAGGAGGGCCGGGACGCCGGGCTTGCACACGCCCGGCACGCCGTTGAGGCAGGCGGGGGCGGTGGCGGCGCAGAGACCGAGGCCGCAGCTGATCGTGCCGAGGCCGTCGTCGGTCTTGCCGTTGCAATCGTCGTCGAGGCCGTTGCACGCCTCGCCCGAGGGGAGCACCTGGCCGCTGCAGGGCGACCACGTCCCGTCGCTGCACACCTGCGCGCCCGCGTGGCACGCGCCCACGCCGAGCGTGCCGCCCTTGCCCTCGTAGCACGCGCGCGCGCCGCTCGAGGTGATCGTGGGATCGTTGTCGTCGCAGTCGGGGCCCGCGCAGCCGGTGCCGACGCCGAAGCCGTCCCGGTCGTTGTCGGTGCACTGGGCGCAGACGACCGCGCACTGGTTCCGGCGGCACTCCCACTGGCCGCACGGCGGCGCGCCGTGGGCCGCCTGGCAATCGCCCGGCTGCTGGCACGCGCCGAGCGTCGCGTCGCCGCCGCCGCCGTCGACGCCGGGGAGCGCGCCGGCGGCGCCGTCGGCGCGGCCGCC
>DASZWW010000415.1:0-13205 GCA_035546175.1 Polyangia bacterium | reverse complement strand
CGCGGCCGCGCCGTGGCCATCGTCGGCGAGCCCGGCATGGGCAAGTCGCGGCTGGCGCGCGAGCTGCGGGAGGCCCTCGACGAGATGGGCGCGGGCTGGATCGTCGCGCGCTGCTTCCCCGAGCTGCAGCCCAGCGTGCTCGGCCCCATCAGCGCGCTCCTCATCGAGCAGCTCAACCTCGCCGTGGGCGGCGCCGAGGGCGCGCGGCGGCTCGAGGCCGCCCTCGCGGACCTCGGCATCGTCCGGCCCGACGTCATGTCGGTGCTGGGGCCGTGGCTCGGGCTCGGCGCGCACGCGGCGCTGCCGGTCTCGCCGCAGCGCCGGAAGGCGCTCCTGCTCGAGATCCTCGTCGACCTCACGCTCGCCGTCGCGGCCCGCGCCGCCGCGCCGCTCGTCGTCGAGGATCTCCACTGGGCCGACGCGACGACCCTCGAGTACGTCGACCTCCTCGCGCACAAGGCGTCCGGGAGCTCGGTGCTGGTCCTGTTCACCTCTCGCCCCGAGGGGGGGACGCCCTGGCCGCCCGAGGCCGTGCAGCACATGAAGCTCGAGGGCCTGGGCCGGCCCGAGGTCGAGCGCATCGTGCGCGAGCTCGTCGGCCGCGACTACCTGTCGCCGGGCCTGCTCGCCAACGTCGTCGATCGCGCCGCGGGCAACCCCTTCTTCGCCGAGGAGGTGACGCGGTTCATCGTCGAGACGTCGCGGCAGGAGACCGTGGGCGGCGGCGCGACGATCCCCACCTCGAGCTCGGGCGTGCCCACGAAGCTGCGCGACATCCTCACGGGCCGCCTCGATCGCGTGGGGCGGGCCAAGGAGACGGCCCAGGTGGCCGCGGCGATCGGCCGCGAGTTCGACCACCGCCTGCTGGCCGCGATCATGCCCGAGAACGAGGCCTCGCTCCTGCCCGACCTCGAGAAGATGGTCTCGGCCGACCTGCTCGTGCGCCGGCGCCACGTCGACAGCTCGATCTACATGTTCCGCCACTCGCTGATCCGCGACGCCGCCTACGAGAGCGTCCCCCTGCCCGCGCGCGCCGTCGTGCACGAGCGCATCGCCAAGGCGCTCGAGTCGCTGTTCCCCGAGGTCGTGTCGAGCCGCCCCGAGCTCGTCGCCCAGCACTACACCTTCGCGGGTCAGCCCGCGCGCGCCGTCGGCTACTGGCAGAAGGCGGGCCAGGCCACGATCGGGAAGTTCGCGCACGCCGAGGCGATCGCCCACTTCGCGCAGGCCATCGAGCAGCACCTCGAGCTGCCGCCCTCGCGCGAGCGCTCGCGCAAGGAGATGGACCTCCGCACCGAGATGGGCCTCGCCCTCATGACGACGAAGGGCTACTCCGCCCTGGAGGTCGAGGAGACGTACCGCCGCGCCGCCGAGCTGTGCGAGGAGCTGGGGGACGAGCTCCCGCTGCGCGTCATCTACGGAATCTGGGTCGTCAACCTCGTGCGCGCCGACCCCGAGCCCGTGGCCCGGCTCATCGAGCGCTTCAAGGTCATCGAGCGCAGCTCTACGGATCAGAGCACGCTCCTGTTCGTTCGCGCATTGTTGCAGGCGGGCGTCTTCTGGTATCCGGAATACGAGGCGTCGATCGAGTACGGAACCGCGGCTCGCGCCTTCTTCGACTTCAAGGACCCGAAGACGCAGCACGAGATGATGCTGCGCGAGCACGGGTTCGAGGGCCTCTTCTATCCTCACATCTACGAGGCCTGGGCTCGAGTCATCTGCGGGTCCTTCTCGCGGGGCCGCGAGCTCTGGCGGGAGGCCTTCGCGCTCGCCAAGGACGTGGGTGATCCCTATGCGCTCGCGACGATCCGGTCGTTCGGCATCATGATGAGCCTGCTCGTGGAGGACATGGACGCTGCGCGGGCTCTCGCCGACGATCTCCGCGCCACGACCGTGGAGAACAGCTTCCTGCTCTGGAAGGCCTTCGCCCAGGTTCCGCGTGGCCGCCTGATGTGCGCAAAGGGCCAGAACGAAGAAGGGCTCGCGGAGATTCACGAGGGGCTGGCGATCCTGCGCGCGATCGGCGCGATGATCAGCTTCAACTGCTACCTCGCGCTCCACGGGGACGTGCTGGTCGAGCTCGGAAGGCTCGATGAGGCCGAGGCGGTCGTCACCGAAGGGCTCGCCATGTGCGAAGAGCGGCGTATCCACGCTTACGAGCCCGCACTCTTGCGGCTCCGTGGCGAGATCTCGAGCCGCAGGGGCGATGCTCGCAGCGCCGAGGAGGCGTTCCGACGATCGATCGGCGTGGCGCAGGAGCACGGCGCGCTGACCTTCGAGCTGGCGGCCGCCATCCCCCTCGCGGAGCTACAAGCGTCCGAGGGCCGCGCGTCCGAGGGCAAGGCGCTCCTCGCCAGCCTGCTCGATCGCTTCGACCCGAACGGCCGCGAGCCCCTCCTCTTGCGCGCCCGGAAGGTCCTGGCCGGGCTCTAGCGATGGATGCCGGGGGGCGAGGGGGATGAGGGTGAAGGCGCGGCCGACCCGCTCACGCCCCGCCGCGGGCGATCGGAGGCGCGGCGTCCTGCTCTACGGCGCGAGCGGTTACACGGGCGGCCTCGTCGCGCGCGCGGCGGCCCGGTCGCTGCCCCTCGTGCTCGCGGGCCGCGACGCCGCGCGCGTGTCCGCCCTCGGCGCCGAGCTCGCCCGGCCCGTGCGGGGCGCCTCCGTCGAGTCGCCGGCGGCGCTGCGCGACGCGCTCCGGGGCGTCTCCGTCGTCGTAAACGCCGCCGGTCCTTTCTCGAAGACCGCCAAAGGTATGGTGGAGGCGTGCATCGACGCGGGCGTCCACTACCTCGACATCAGCGGCGAGGTCGACTCGATTGAAGCCGTCAGCGGCTACGACCGGGCGGCCAGGGACGCAGGGATCATGTTGATGCCCGCGGTGGGGTTCGACGTCGTGCCCTCCGATTGTCTCGCGGCGCGCGTCCATCGCCGGCTGCCCGACGCGCGCCGGCTCCGCATCGGGCTCGCGGGCCTCGACCTGGCCTCGCGGGGCTCGGCACGGACGATCCTCGAGCAAGTCGGTCGCGGCGTGCGCGTGCGCCACAACGGCGAGCTCACGACGCTGCCCGAGGGCCTCCTCGAGACCAGGTTCGACTTCGGCGCCGGCCCGCGCGCCGCGACCTGTGTAAGCTGGGGTGACGTCGTGACGGCGCATCACACGACGGGCATCCCGAACGTCGAGGTCTACTTCGAGGCGACCCAGGCCGTGCGGGCGTTCCAGCTCTTCGGCCGCTCCGTCGGGATGTTCCCGCCCGCGGCGGCGCTCTCGGAGCTGTGGATGAAGCCGGTCGCCGAGCGCGGGCCCGACGGACCGACGGCTCAGGAGCGCGCGCGCAGGCGCGCCGTCATCGTCGCCGAGGCCGAGAACGTCCGCGGCCAGCGCGTCGCGAGCCGCGCGACGACGCCGGAGGTGTACACGTTCACGTCGGCGTGCGCGTCGGCAGTGGCCGAGCGCGTGCTCGCGGGTGAGGTCGAGGCCGGCTTCCAGACGCCCGGGCGCCTCTTCGGGGAGGCGTTCCTGTCGTCGTTCGAGGGCGTCACGGTCGAGGACCTGCGAGTCTGAACGGATGGGAGGACCTCGGTGAACATTCCAGGCGCGATCATGGTTGGCCAGCTCTGGTGGTACGGCGCCGCCGTGTTGCGGCCGGCGCAGCTCTTGAAATCGGCAGGGTGGTACCCCGAGAACGTCCTCGGCACGCGGCCGAGCACGCGGGTCCCGCGCGGCGGCGGCCGCTACTTCTCGCGGCGCCACAAGCGCCCGGTGCTCCTGCCCAAGCGCCCGGAGCGCTACGACCTCGTCGAGGACTTCGACGAGATGTCCGACGTCTACTCGACGGCGATCGATCCGTTCGCGCGCCCGATCTTCGAGGAGACCGTGGCGACGATCTCGCCGTACCTCACGCCGTCCTCGCGCGTCCTCGATCCGAGCTGCGGCCCCGGGGTGGAGGTCTGCCAGCTCACGGAGCTCGTGCCGGAGGGTGAGGTCGTGGGCGCCGATCTCGCCGCTAAGATGGTCGAGCGCGCGGCCGACGCCGCGCGCGGCAAGGGGCTCTCCAACGTCGCCTTCTTCCAGGCGGACGTCGGCGCGATGCCCGAGGCCTTCGGCGGACGCTTCGACGCCATCGTGTGCTCGCTCTCCTTCCATCACTACCCCGACGCGCTGCGGGCGTTGCGCGAGATGAAGCGCGTGCTGCGCAAAGGCGGGCACGTCTTCATCACCGACGCCGGCCCGCGCTGGATGAAGCTGCTCGGGTCGCCGCTCGCCAAGTGGGCGGATCCCGGCTGGGTGACCTTCCGGACGGGCGAGGAGTTCCAGGAGCTCTGCGCCGAGGCCGGGTTCTCGGGCTTCTTTTGGACCGAGCTCCTGCCAGGGATGGGCCTCACGATCGCGACGCGGTGATCGGCCGTGAAGGTCCTCGTCACGGGCGCGAGCGGTTTCCTCGGGTCGTGGGTCGTGCGCGCGCTGCTGGGCGCGGGCGACGAGGCGCGCGTCCTTGCGCGAAAGACGAGCCGCCTCGAGGCGCTCGCCGGCCTGCCCGTCGACCTGCGCGAAGGTGACGTGCTCGATCCGCGCTCGGTCGCTCGCGCCGTCAAGGGCGTCGACGCCGTCGTCCACCTCGCCGGGCTCCACGCCCTGCGCCGCCGCGATCGCGACGCTCTGTTCCGGGTCAACGTCGAGGGCACGCGCAACGTGCTCCAGGCGGCGGCCGCGCGCGGCGTGCGCGCCATCCACACGTCGACGATTGGCGCGATCGGCCTGACGGACGGGCCCATCGTGCTCGACGAGACGGCGCGCCTGGCGCCCGAACGCGCCGCGCAGTATCCGTATGCGGCCTCCAAGCTCGCCGCCGAGGCGATCGCCGACGGCCTGGCGCGGGCCGGGGCGGACGTCGTCGTCCTCAACCCCGGCCTCCTCCTCGGGCCGGGCGACTTGCGCCGATCGAGCACGCGCTTCATCCACGCCTTCCTCGAACAGCAGGCGCCGTTCTTCCCGGCGGGCGGCACGTCCTTCGGCGACGTCCGCGGTGTGGCGGCGATGTACCCCGTCGCCCTTCGCAAAGCGCGGTGCGGCGAGCGTTACATCCTCGCCGGGCTCAATCGCACGTATCGCGAGCTCTTCGAGCTGATCGCGCGCGCCGCGGGCCGGCCGAGGGCGTGGCCGCTGCCGAGCTGGGTCGCGACGTGGTGGGGCCTGGCGAGCGATGCCGCTGGGCTCTTCGCGCAACACCCTTTCGAGGAGTTCAGCCTCGGCACGGTGGCGTACAGCACGCGCTTCAACTACTGCGACTCATCGAAGGCGAACGCCGAGCTCGGCTACGCCGCCGGCGACTTCGAGGCGCTCGTGCGTGAGACCGTCGCGGATCTCCTCGGCGCGTCGCCTCGCGCGAGGGCGCTGACCAGGCGCGCGTCCGAGACGAACGCCTAGCGGGCGCGACGAACGATCAGCCCGGACCTTCGGCGATCTTCGTGTGCGCGGTCCCGAGGAGCCACGACTTCGTGGCTTTCTTCCGCTGTGTCGGCGTGAGCGCGCTCGTGGCGGGGCTCGCCTTCGCCTTCTGCCTCGAGCTGACCCGGATCGCTCCGCTGAACTCCGCCGGGTTGAGCCGACCCAGCTTCGCGAGGTCCACGAGAGAGACGAACACTTGCTTCCCCTTGACGCTCAGCCGCACGTTGTCGGAGGGAATGGTCTGCGCCTTGCTCACGAGCGGCTGGGCCTCGAGCGAGCCGCGGCTGATCTTCTTGACGATGTTCCGGTCGCTGACGGCGATCTCCTGCGGATCGCTCGCTTGGCTCGCCTGATCGAGCTCGAAGCGCAAATGCTTCGAGGGTCTCAGCGACGGCACCGTGGTGGCGGAGATGGTCCTCATGACGAATTCGAGCGGAGCCGTCCAGTCCTCCATGCCGATGGCGACCACGTCCGTCATCCACTCCCAGGTGGACTTCTTCGGGTCCCTGAGGCTCTGCACGAGGTTGACGGCCTGCTTACCGTAGATCTCCGTGGTGAGGCTCGCGAGCTGCGTCACCACGGCCTCAATCTGAGGCCGGAGGATCTCGTAAGAATCTCTGGCCCTCTGGCGCCGAGCCTTGATGAACTCTTCGGCGGGGAGATCGAGCTCTTCGAGCTTGGTCGGCTTGGCCGGCTTGGCCGCTCGCTTGCCCCGCTTGGGCGGCACGGCTAGCGGCGGCCCTTTCTCGGGAAGAACAGGTTGTACGCGTTCTTGTACGCGTCGATCGTCAGCTCGCCGCTCTTGAAGGCGAACTCGACCGTCTCCGTCGCGAGTTGCTTCGCCGTCATCGTGGTGCGCTTCTTGACGAGCGTGTCACCGAACGCGAGCACGTGGTGAACGCCTTTGCCCATCGTGTCGCGAAGATCGTCGAGAAGCTGCGTGGCATTCCTCGGTTGTTTCTTGCGTGGTGGCATATGCCGTCTCCGTTCAGGTTTGTTTTTCCGCTCCGAGCACGATCAGCTCCATGACGAACTTGACCGAGGTACGGGCGATCAGGTCCGCGAGCGGGTCCGTCTTTGCTCGCGTGAATCGAACGGTCTTGGTGACGGTGAGCTTCACCTTGTCGTCCTCGGTCTGCACGCATTGCGCGCCGCCGAAGTCCACGTCGATACCGCCAGGGCCCTTCTGTTCGAAGTACTCGCTCTCGAGGCACTCGTACTGCCGGTACGAGAACTTGATGCTCGCGAGCGGCTTCTTCTTGCCCTTGGCGTTCGACTTGCGCCCGGCCTTCGTCGGCGCGGGGTTCTTCTCGAGCTTCGTGACCAGCAGGTTCTTCTGCTTCGAGAAGCCGCCGAACTCGACCTCCTCGTAGAAGAGCCGATCGTAGTCCCACGAGTCGACCGACGTGATGACCGCCGGCGGCTTCGTGCGGTCGGGGCTCGCCTTGCCGCCGCGGACGATGCCGCTCTCCTTCCAGAGCGCGCCGATGTTCCTCTTCCACTGCTGCGGATCGAGAAGGTGCGCGTACTCGTTCACCTTGCCAGGGAGGTACTTGGTCGCGCTGAACGCGATGGGGTCACTGGACATGGTTTCTGCTCCTCTCTTCCATTCGACCCGCGCGCTGAGAGAACTCGTACCGCTCGAGGGGCCCGCCCGCGAGGGACTCGCGGACCTTGTGGAGGCGCTCCTCGCGGTCGACGCCCCGGTGTTCGTCGTTGAAGCTCTCGAGCACCTTTTCGATGGGCGGCGAGGGGGCCCTCGCCTTCGGGTTCGTCTTGGGCGGCGGAAGCTGGCGCGCGAGCGCGGCTGCGTGCTTGAGCCCGTGGTGCGGCATCGCCCGGGCCAGCATCATGATGGCGAACTTGAGGAGGTGCTTCGGAGTCTTCTTCTTCTTGAGCGTGGCGACGGCCGTCGCGAGCGACATCACCCTGTGCTTCTTGAGGGCCGTCGTGTGAGCAGCGGCCTTGCCGTTTCGGGCCGGGGCGGCAAGCGTCTTGGCCTGCTCGTGGAGCTCGCAGTGAAGGTAGAGCGAGAAGAGGGCGTGCTTCACCGCGGCCGTGACCTGCGGGGCCTTCTTCTGGTCCCTCTTCGAGCGCGTCGCCTTCGCCTTCTTGGCCATCGCCTTCTCCTTCCCCCGCTTTCCGAGCACGCCTCGCGGGAGTGTCGAATAACGGATCGAAAACATCAAGATGGCGGAGGGCGGGCGTCCCCGAAAAACCTGTTTACCCCCGCCTCGTTGCCCAGACTGGGCAGATCCGGCCGCCCCTACGCCGCCGTCGCGCCGCGGCCGCGCCGGACGCCCAGCATCGGCGCCAGGAAGTGGCCGGTGTACGAGCCGGCGACGCGGGCGACCTCCTCGGGCGTGCCGGCGGCGACGATCTCGCCGCCGCGCGCGCCGCCCTCGGGGCCGAGGTCGAGGACGTAGTCCGCCGTCTTGATGACGTCGAGGTTGTGCTCGATGACGAGCACGGTGTTGCCGGACTGGACGAGGCGCTGGAGCACCTCGAGCAGCTTGCGCACGTCCTCGAAGTGCAGGCCCGTCGTCGGCTCGTCGAGGAGGTAGAGCGTGCGGCCCGTGTCGCGCTTGGCCAGCTCGCGCGAGAGCTTGATCCGCTGCGCCTCGCCGCCCGACAGCGTCGTCGCCGACTGGCCGAGGGCGATGTAGCCGAGGCCGACGTCCTCGAGCGTCCGCAGGATGCCGCTCAGCTGCCGGTGGTGCTCGAAGAGCCCGAGCGCCTCGGTGACGCTCGTCTCTAGGACCTCGGCGATGCTCTTGCCCTTCCACTGCACGCGCAGCGTGGCGTCGTTGTAGCGCCTGCCGCGGCACACCTCGCACGTCACGTAGACGTCGGGCAGGAAGTGCATCTCGACCTGGCGCACGCCGTCGCCCTCGCACGCCTCGCAGCGCCCGCCGCGCACGTTGAACGAGAAGCGCCCGGGCAGGTACCCGTAGGCGCGCGCCTCGGGCGTCTGCGCGAAGACGTCGCGGATGGCGTCGAAGGCCTTGGTGTACGTCGCGGGGTTCGAGCGCGGCGTGCGGCCGATGGGCTTCTGGTCGATGTCGATGACCTTGTCGATGGCCTCGATGCCCGACAGCCCCGCGTGCTTGCCCACGACGTCGTAGCTGCCGAGCAGCTTGCGGCGCAGCGCCGGCTGCAGGATGCCGTTGATGAGCGACGACTTGCCCGCGCCCGACACGCCCGTCACGGCGACGAGCACGCCCAGCGGGAAGGCGGCGTCGATGTCCTTGAGGTTGTGCTCGCGCGCGCCCTTGACGGTGATGAAGCCCGAGGGCTTGCGGCGCTCGCGCGGGACCTCGATGCGCTCCGTGCCGGCCAGGAACTTGCCCGTGAGCGAGCCCGGGTCGCGCTTGAGCGCCTCGGGCGCGCCCTCGGACACGACGCGCCCGCCCAGCCGCCCGGCGCCCGGGCCGAAGTCGACGACGTGGTCGGCCGCCTCGATGGTCTCGGCGTCGTGCTCGACGACGATGACGCTGTTGCCGAGATCGCGCAGGCGCCGCAGCGTGGCGATGAGCCTCAGGTTGTCGCGCTGGTGCAGGCCGATCGACGGCTCGTCGAGCACGTACATGACGCCCGACAGCTCGCTGCCGAGCTGCGAGGCGAGGCGGATGCGCTGCGCCTCGCCGCCCGAGAGCGTGGCCGCCGCGCGGTCGAGCGTGAGGTACTCGAGCCCGACGTCGAGCAGGAACCCGAGGCGCGCGTTGACCTCCTTGAGGATCTCGGTCGCGATCTGGGCGCGCGCGCCCTTGAGGCCCAGGCTCGAGAAGTGCTTGGAGGCCTCGACGACGGTCATGGCCGTCACGGCGACGATCGGCTTGCCGGCCAGCAAGACGGCGCGCGACTCGGGGCGGAGGCGCTGCCCTTTGCACGCGCGGCAGTGCTGCTCGCGGAAGTACTTGCCGTACCACTGGCGCGTGACCTCCGACGAGGTCTCCTGCATGCGCTTCTTGATGGTGTTGACGACGCCCGCGAAGCGCATGGCCCACGACCCGCCGCCGTGCTTGCCCTCCCAGGTCACCTTCATGCGCTTCTCGCCCGAGCCGTAGAGCAGCACCTCGCGCTGGCGGGGCGTCAGGCTCTTCCAGGGCTTGTCGAGGGGGATGTTGAACTCGCGCGACACGGCGGCGGCGACGTTCGCCGTCCAGCCCTGGTCGCGGCCGGCGCGATCGCCCCACGGCTCGATGGCGCCCTCCTCGATCGAGAGCTCCGGGTTCGGCACGATGAGATCGGGATCGACCTCCAGGCTCGAGCCGAGCCCGTTGCAGTCGACGCACATGCCGAGCGGGCTGTTGAACGAGAACGACTGCGGCGAAAGCTCGGGCAGGCCCACGCCGCAGTCCGGGCAGGCGCGCGACTGGCTGTAGGCGCGCTCGCGCGCCTCGCCCTCCACCGCCACGAGCACCGAGCCGCCGCCCGCCTTGACGGCGGTCTCGA
Source organism: Polyangia bacterium (assembly GCA_035546175.1). Taxonomy (GTDB): domain Bacteria; phylum Myxococcota_A; class Polyangia; order Fen-1088; family Fen-1088; genus DASZFV01. Next base: position 3,301 of record DASZWW010000415.1, on the reverse strand, counting down.
CGGAGTCGGTGAGCCGCGCGCGGTCGCCCGCGTCGATGCTCACGCGGTCGATGACGATCTCGATGGTGTGCTTCTTCTTCTTGTCGAGGGCCTGCACGTCCTCGAGGCGCTGGATGAGGCCGTTGATGCGCACGCGCGAGAAGCCCGCCTTGCGCGCCTCCTCGAAGACCTCGCGGAACTCGCCCTTGCGGTTCTCCGACTTGCGCGCCATGAGCGTCGCCTTCGTCTTCGCGGGCAGCGTCAGCAGCTCGTCGACGATCTCGGCGGCCGAGCGCGCCGCGACGGCGCCGCCGCACAGGTGGCAGCGCTGCTCGCCCGCGCGCGCGTAGAGCACGCGCAGGTAGTCGTAGATCTCGGTGACCGTGCCCACCGTCGAGCGGGGGTTGGACGACGCCGACTTCTGCTCGATGGCGATCGTGGGCGAGAGGCCCCGCAGCTGCTCGTACTTGGGCTTCTCCATCTGCCCGAGGAACTGGCGCGCGTACGACGACAGCGACTCGACGTAGCGCCGCTGCCCCTCGGCGTAGAGCGTGTCGAAGGCGAGCGACGACTTGCCCGAGCCCGAGACGCCCGTGAAGACCACGAGCGAGCGCTTGGGGATGCGCAGCTCGTCGATGGCCAGGTTGTGCTCGCGGGCGCCCTTGACGACGATGAAGTCCGGCTCGTCGGCGGGGCGTCGCCCCCCGAGGACGGTCGTGGGAGATGTCTTTCGGGCCACTGGGGCGGCGAGTCTAGCAGGCCCGAGGCGCCGTTCGACCCGTCTCGCGCGGAACCTAGATCCGAACGCGCTGTCCTTCGTTTGAAGGGCAGGAGTCGCATGAAGGTCGTCCATCCGTTCGTCGCGGCGGCGGCCCTGTTGCTGGCGGGCGTCACGACGCTCGCCGCGACGGCCGTCGTCCAGCATCGCCGGGCGCGCGCGCGGCGCCCGCCGCCCCCGCCCGAGCTCGAGGAGGCGCCGCCCGCGCCGCGTCACATCTACTTTAGTGGACCCGCGCCCGCCCCCCGGCCCGCGGCGCCGCCCGCGGCCGCGCCGGAGCGGGGGGAGCTGCACCTCCACGTGACCGGCCCGCACCGGCTCGCGGTCGCCGACTTCGAGGTCTCGGTCCATCGCGTCGGCGACGACCCCGACCTGTGGTCCCTCCTCGAGGGCGACGCGCTCGACGGCCAGGCCGAGCCGCCGCCCGGGACCTTCATGGCCTCGGAGCTGGACCCCGGCCGGTACGACGTGCGTGTCGAGGCCGAGGGGATGCGGGCGGTCCGCCTCGACGCCGTGCCGACCGGGCCGAAGGTCCTCGAGGTCGCGCTCGCGCGCCGGCCCGCGCTGCTCGGCGCCGTGGGCGACCTGGGCGGGCACGGCTGCACCGGCGCCACCATCTCCTGGTCGGGCCCGGGCGACGACGCCGAGACGGGCCAGGCCAGCGTCGGGGACGACTGCACGTTCTTCGTGGAGGCCCTCCCCGAGGACGGCCCCGTCACGGTCGCCGCCACGCGCGGCGCGGTCCAGGCGCGCGCGCTCGTCATGCCGCCGCTCGCCGGCGACGCGGGGTTCCTGTGCCTGGCGCCGCCCTGCCTCGAGCAGCCGGCGTCCCTGCTCGTCTACGTCACCGACACCGACCACCAAGAGGTCGACGACGCCACCTTCTCCTGGACCTGGCAGTCCGACCTCGAGAACGCCCTGGGCGACTCGCAGGGGACGGGCGTCATCTTCGTGCACGGGCGGCGCGCGGGCCAGACGCTCGCGCTCCGCGCCGCGCGCGGCGCTCAGGTCGCGGAGGCGACGGCGGTCCTCGGACCCGGCGTCACCGAGGTCGTGCTCACGCTGCCCGCGGCCGCCTCCTCGGCCGCCTCCTCCGACCGCGACGATTCGAGCGACGACGACGACGACATGGGGGGAGCTTCCGCGACCTTCGAGCAGAAGCGGGCGATCATCGTTCACTGAGCCGCCTCGGCCTGGCGCCCGAGTTGCTTGTGTCAGGGTGGTCCGTCCAGCCCGAACACGCCCCTCACGCGGAGATCCCCAATGCCTACGACGCCTTCCCGACCCTCGCCGCCCTGGGCGCGCGCCCTCGCGGCCGCCGCGTGCGTGGCTTTTCTGACAGTCGCCGGTTGTGATTCGACAACCCCGGTGCCGGGCGCCACCGGCGCGGGCGGGACCGGGGGCGCCGCCGGGGCGCCGTCGGGAGCGGGCGGCGCGGCGGGCGCCCCCGCGACCGGTGGTCCCGTGACCGACCCGGGCGCGGGCGGCGCCCCCGCGGGGCTCCAGGCCAACGGCTCGATCATGTACGTGAGGAACAAATGAGGTCCGCGCTCAGGCTCCCGCTGGCGCTCGGGCTCGTCGCCTTCTCGCTGGCGGGCGGCGCGCGGTCGGACGGCGCCGTCGTCACGCGCGAGCGCGTGGAGATCTCGGCGCCCCTGCTGCCCGACGTGCTCATGCTCTACCAGACCTTCCCGGCGACCCTCGACGGCGAGACGGCCCTGGTCCAGAGCGCGACCTACACCTACGACCGGCTCCTCGCCGAGTGCGCGGCGGACTACCCGGCCATCACGCCCACGCCGCTCACCAGCGACGAGATCGCGAAGAACTACGAGACCGTGGGCCAGTGCGCCTACGAGAAGCACACGGCGAAGCCGTACTGGATCCCCAAGCTCCTCATGGACGTCGACATCTGCGGCGCCGAGCTCGGCGCAGGCTGGCGCCTCCTCGGCGAGGACGATCTCGCGACGCTCACCGACGCCGACTACCAGTTCCTCCACGACACGCTGTCGCCCTTCGCCCCGGCGATCGGCCAGTGGGGCCCCACCTACTTCGGGCTCACGGTCTGGCTGCGCGCGCACGACGGCACGCTCGCCGTCGGCGACCTCGACCCGGGCGTCGCCGCCGACGAGCGCATCACCATGCGCAACCCGGGAACGGACACGTTCGCCTACCAGCAGCCCATCGCCCTGCGCTGCATCCGCCGCACCGACCTGCCGTAGCGGCCAGAGGTCAGTCGTCGCGCGCGACGGCGGCCTTGAGCACGGCCGTCTCGAAGGGCTTCTCGAGGCGCCGGTTGGAGACCTGGGCGAGGAACTCGGTGGCGCGCGGCGTGAAGGCGCCGCCCGTCATGAAGATGAAGCGCCGCTCGACGCCGGGGTGGCGGCGCGCGACCTCGGCGTAGAGGTCCATGCCCGTCATGTCCGGCATCATGAGGTCGCACAGGACGACGTCGTAGGTCCCGGCGGCGAGGCGGTCGAGGCCCTCGCGCGCGTCGACGGCGAGGTCGACGTCGCACTCCTTCGAGAGCACGCGGCGGATCATGGC